>NZ_JABXFH010000028.1:0-80806 GCF_013372745.1 Janthinobacterium sp. BJB401
CTTTGCGCCGATGATAGTGCTGCAACCAGTGTGAAAGTAGGTTATCGTCAGGCTTGTTATTTGCAGTAGAGAAAAACCCCGCCAGCAATGGTGGGGTTTTTTTTCGTCTGGCGGTTTGATATGCCGTGGGTGGTGTCGGCTTACGCGCTGCGCGCTAAGCCGACCTACGGTCAGACCCTCCATACCGCCAACGTAAAAATAATCGCCAATGCAACAGACGAAAAAAAGGCAGCGCTACGCGCTGCCTTTGTCATGTATCACCTTCATTAAAAGTGATAAGCGACTTTGACGTTCAGGTAATTGACGCCGCTATTCGGTTTCTTGTAGCCGCCATTCGAGAAATGCTGGATCTTCGCAGCGACTTCCCATTTGTTATTGAAGATATAGCCGACGCCGATATGGTCGCCGAACTGGAAGTGGGTCGACAGGCGGTCATCGTCGTTGTTGTACAGTTTCGACAGCATGTGCACGCCGATGCCGGCTTCCGCATAAAAACCCAGCTTGTTGGTATTTTCAAAACGGAACACGGGGGTAAAGCCCAGATCCCACAGCTTTTGATGCTGGCCAGAGACATTCTGATAGCTCTTGGCATCCCAGCCGCCTATGCTGGCATCCCAGTAACCGCTCAGCTGCGTGCCATTCGATACAAACCAGGCCTTATCCCAGTTCGAGGTTACGCCGGCGCGTACCATTTGTACCTTCACGCCCTTGGCATATTCGCCATAGACGGAGTCGATCAGTTTGTCGTCGGCGGCAAAGCCGGCATTGGCCGCCATCAGCGCGGCAACGGCGGCGATGGATTTGAGGAGATTCTTCTTGAAGGACATAGAGACTTTCATCGTAAAATTGGCCGTCAGGCTTGTCTTGTTTGCGCAGGCACCCAAGTAACCCCACAATAAATTATTGTGATTTCTGACTTCCATAACCGGCGCTCTGCGGCGTGGCTCACTGCTAGCAGTGCTTGCACTGCGTCGCAGCGAGCGCCTTGCATAGCATCCGGTTCTGTTCGTCATAAATTCACACTAATTTCCCGAGGATTACTTAGTCTTGCATACTACTCCCGCCACCTGTTTGATCTCAGAGGTTGAATTGACATTGTCTACAAAAATCGCATTTCTCGGTATTGGCCTAATGGGAGGGCCGATGGTCCGGTGCCTGCTGCGCGCTGGATATTCTGTCACAATTTGGAATCGCACGCACAGCAAGGCCCAAGTCCTGCGTGCGGCAGGGGCGCAGCCGCTTGTTTCCGTGGCTGAGGCTGTCAAGGGCGCGGACGTGATCATCTCGATGCTGGAAGCCGGTCCCATCGTGGCAACGGTGCTGCAAGAGGCGCTACCGGCCTTGCCAACTGGTGCGATCTGGATCGATATGAGCTCCACCAAACAATCGGAAGCGCAGCAATTTCACGCCAGTTTGCATGCGGCAGGCCATGGTTTCATCGACGCACCCGTATCGGGGGGCGTCGGCGGGGCGCAGGCGGGTACCCTGGCCATCATGGCTGGCGCCAGCGCTGGCGATTACGCACGGGTTGAAACGATTCTGTCGGCAATGGGCCGCCCGACGCTGGTGGGGCCGGCCGGCAGCGGCCAGGTCGCCAAGCTGTGCAATCAGCTGATCGTCGGTGCGACATTGAATATCGTGGCGGAAGCCTTGCTGCTGGCCCAGGCGGCCGGCGCCGATGCGAGCGCCGTGCGGGCGGCCATCCGTGGTGGTTTTGCCGAGAGCAAGATTCTGGAGGTGCATGGCCAGCGTATGCTGGAGCGCAATTTTGTAGCCGGCGGTCAGGTGAAAAGTCAGATCAAGGATATGCACAACATCCTCGCGGCGGCCGAAGCGGCCCACGTGACCTTGCCGGTGACGCAACTGGTGACGCAGCGCTATGAAACCCTGGCCATCAGCCATCCGACGGCCGATCACTCGGCCGCCTTGCTGGCACTGGAAGCGTTGAATCCGGGCCAGCGTCTGGGCACCGTTCCGGATCAACTGAGCTGATTCAAGCGATGGGCAGGCTCGCTTCGGCCAGCTTGACCCAGAAACTGGCGCCGATCGGCAGCAGATTGTCGTTAAAGTCGTAGCTGCCATTGTGCAAGACGCACGGACCCAGGCCGTGGCCGCCATCGCGGTGCTCGCCATCGCCATTGCCGATGAAGATGTAGCAGCCGGCTTTTTCCTGCAGGAAGAAGGCGAAATCCTCCGCGCCCATGGTCGGCTCGACATTCGCGTTGACCTTGTCCGCACCGACCACGCTTTTCATGACTTCGACGGCAAACGCCGTTTCTTTCGCGTGATTGACCAGTGGCGGATAGTTGCGCTTGAAGTGGAAATCCACTTCCGCGCCAAAGGCGGCGGCCGTGTGCACGGCGATGTCGCGCATGCGCTCTTCGATCAAGTCCAGCACGGGCGTGGTGAAGGTGCGCACGGTGCCGACCAGGCTGGCGTCATCGGGAATCACATTGGTGGCGCTGCCCGCGTGGATTTGCGTGATCGACAGCACGGCCGTGTCGAGCGGACTCTTGTTGCGTGTGATCACGGTTTGCCAGCTTTGCGCGATTTGCACAGCGACCATGACGGGGTCAATGCCCTTGTGGGGCTGGGCCGCGTGGGCGCCCTTGCCTTTGACGGTGACGTGGAATTCATTGCTGGACGCCATCATGGGCCCTTCCACCACGCTCAAGGTGCCCGTTTCGGCGCCCGGCCAGTTGTGCATGCCGTAGATGGCATCCATGGGGAAGCGCGTAAACAAGCCGTCTGCTATCATTTCGCGCGCGCCGGCGCCGCCTTCTTCCGCTGGCTGGAAGACGAGATACACGGTGCCGTCGAAGTTGCGGTGCTGCGCCAGGTAATGGGCCGCGCCCAGCAGCATGGCCGTGTGGCCGTCGTGGCCGCAGGCGTGCATCTTGCCCGGATGGCGTGAAGCATGCTCGAAGGTATTCATTTCCTGCATCGGCAAGGCATCCATGTCGGCGCGCAAACCGATGGCGCGTGTCGACGTGCCATTCTTGATGATGCCGACCACGCCAGTGCGGCCCAGGCCGCGTACCACGGGGATGCCCCATTCCGTCAGTTTGGCGGCGACCACGTCCGAAGTGCGCTGTTCTTCGTAGCACAGCTCGGGATGCGCGTGCAGGTCGCGGCGAATACCTTGCAGCTCGGATTGAAACGCCAAGATCGGATCAACTAGTTTCATGGGACTCTCCTGTGGATGCTGGCACGCAGCAATGTATGGCGCGCCGTACCGCGTTTGTTTGATCGAAAACAGACGCGGCTAATAGTGCATTGTAGCCCTTGTTTGCCGGGTAAATCCAGCGCACGGACGTGCTTGCCACGGCGCCAACAGCAAGCGCGCGGAATGGTTTACAGTATCGCCTTCCCCCAACGTTTTTGGATTGCCCCATGACCACCACCCAAGTGCGCGCCGCCTGCCCGCTCGATTGCCCCGATACCTGCGCCTTGCTGGTCACCGTGACCGATGGCGTGGCCACCGCCGTCAAGGGCGATCCCGACCACCCGACCACGGCTGGCGTGCTGTGCACGAAGGTGTCGCGCTTCACGGAGCGCACCTACCATGCGGATCGGCTGCTGCATCCGCTGCGCCGCGTGGGCAAGAAGGGCGAAGGCAAGTTCGAGCGCATCAGCTGGGAAGAGGCATTGCAGACCATCGCGGCCCGTCTGAAACCGATCGCCGCGCGCGATCCGCAGGCGATCTTGCCGTACAGCTACTGCGGCACCATGGGCCTGGTGCAGGGCGAATCGATGTCCTCGCGCTTCTTCAACCAGCTCGGCGCGTCCCTGCTGGACCGCACCATCTGCGCCTCGGCCGGCGCCACCGGCTACCGCTACACGGTGGGCGCCAGCATCGGCACGGACATGGAGCAGTTCCAGAACGCGAAATTGATCATCATCTGGGGCGGCAACCCGATCGCCTCGAACCTGCACTTCTGGATGCGCGCGCAAGAGGCCAAGCGCAATGGCGCTACCTTGATCGCCATCGACCCGTACCGTTCGCTGACGGCCGAAAAGTGCCACCAGCATATCGCCTTGCTGCCGGGTACCGATGCGGCCCTGGCGCTGGGCTTGATGCATGTGCTGATCACGGAAGATTTGCTCGACCATGACTATATCGCCCAGTACACGGTCGGCTATGCTGAACTGAAACAGCGGGCCCTGGAATGGCCACCCGAACGCGTGGCCGAGGTGTGCGGCATCACGGCCACGGAAGTGGTGGAACTGGCGCGCCTGTACGGCCAGGCTTGCCGCTCCGGTGACGGCGCCGCCATCCGCACCAACTACGGCGTGCAGCGCGTGCATGGCGGTGGCATGGCCGTGCGCAATATTGCCTGCCTGCCCGCGCTGACGGGCGCCTGGCGCCATCCTGCCGGCGGCATGCAGCTGTCGAGCTCGGGTTCCTTCCCCGTCAACCGCAAGGCCCTGCAGCGTCCGGACTTGCTGAAAGGCACGCCGCGCACCATCAACATGAGCACCATCGGCGACGATCTGCTGAAAACCAGCTCGCCCGAGTTCGGCCCGCAAGTCGAAGCCGTGATCGTCTACAACTCGAACCCGCTTGCCGTGGCGCCCGATTCCTCGAAAGTGGCGCAGGGTTTTGCCCGCGAAGACTTGTTTACGGTCGTGCTCGAGCATTTCCAGACCGATACTGTCGATTACGCCGACATCGTGCTGCCCGCCACCACGCAGCTGGAACACGTCGATGCGCATTCCACCTACGGCCACCTGTACATGATGGCGAACAACGCGGCCGTGGCGCCGCTGGGCGAAGCGAAGGCGAATACGGAAATTTTTCGTTTGCTGGCGCAGCACATGGGCTTTGATGACCCGTGCTTCCAGGAAAGCGACGATGCGCTGGCGGCCAAAGCCTTCGATACGACGGATGCGCGCGCCGTGCATTTCGACTGGGAATCGCTGAAACGCACGGGCTGGCAAAAGCTGGCCATGGCCGAAGCGCCATTTGCCGAAGGCGGTTTCCCCACGCCATCGGGCAAGTGCGAGTTTTATTCCAGCGCCATGGCGCAGGCGGGACTCGACCCCTTGCCGACGTATATCGCGCCGCACGAATCGCTGGCCAGCAATCCCGCGCTGGCGGCCCGTTTTCCGCTGGCCATGATTTCCCCGCCGGCACGCAATTTCCTCAATTCCACGTTCGTGAACGTGAAAAGCCTGCGCGCGGCCGAAGGCGAACCGCATCTGGACATCCACCCCGACGATTGCGCCACGCGCGGCATCGCCGCCGGCGACATGGTGCGCATTTTTAATGACCGCGGCAGTTTTACCGCCAAGGCCAGGGTGACCGACAAGGCGAGACGCGGCCTGGTGGTGGGCTTGTCCGTATGGTGGAAGAAACTCGCCAGCGACGGCAAGAACGCCAATGAAGTGACGAGCCAGCGCCTGACGGACATGGGCCGCGCACCGACCTTCTACGATACGCTGGTCGAAGTGGAAAAGGCTGGCTGAGCATGGCCCGCTGGCCGGCCCGCTTGCTTGTCGGCATGCTGTGCCTGCCGCTGAGCGGCTGCACGCAGCTGCGCTACTACACGCAGGCGGCGCAGGGGCAATATGCCTTGTGGTCGGGCGCGCGCCCCATCGGTGACTGGCTCGACGACCCGGCCACCGAGCCGCGCCTGAAAGTGCGCCTGGCCAAGGCGCAGCAGATTCGCCGCTTTGCCGTCAGCGAGCTGGATTTACCGGACAATGGCAGCTACAAGAACTACGCCTCCCTGCGGCGCCCCTTCGTGCTGTGGAACGTGGTGGCCACGCCGGAACTGTCGTTGCAGCCGCTGCAATGGTGTTTCCCCATCGCTGGCTGCGTGAATTACCGTGGTTACTACAGCAAGGAAGAGGCGCTCGCGTATGCCGACGAATTGCGCGCCCAGCATTACGACGTGCAGGTGGGCGGCGTGCCCGCGTATTCCACCCTGGGCTGGTTCGACGATCCCTTGCTGTCGACCTTTATCAATTACAACGATGCGGAACTGGCGCGCCTGATCTTCCATGAACTGGCGCACCAGGTGGTGTACGTGCCCGGCGATTCGGCCTTCAACGAGTCGTTTGCCAGCGCCGTGGAAGAGGCGGGCGTGCAGCGCTGGCTGGCGCGCGAGGGCAATGACGCGATGCGCGCCGCGTACGCCCAGTACGCGGCGCGGCGCCAGGATTTCCTCGCCTTGCTGCTGACATATCGGGGTGAACTGGAAGCCGTGTATGCGAGCGATGCCAGCGATGCGGAAAAGCGCGCGCGCAAGACGCAGGTGTTTGCGGCATTGCAAGACGCGTATCAGGTACTGAAGAAAAACTGGGGTGGTTTTGCCGGTTACGACCGCTGGTTCGAGCAGCCATTGAGCAATGCGCACCTCGCTTCCGTGTCGACCTACAATGAATTTTTGCCTGCCCTCAAAAAATTGCTGGAAGAAAAAAAGAACTTTCGTGCTTTTTATGCTGCAGTGCACACAATGGCCCAGATCAAGAAGCCTGAGCGCAGGCGTGCGCTGGAACAATTGTCCAGCCCGTGACCCGTAAAGATTGTCCAGTATGCCGAGCCGGACGATCCTGCAACAGTGTATTTATCATGTTGCATTGCAGCATAAAATACCCCTAGAGTTGCCGCTCGAATACTGTTGAAAGCGCTTGCATGGAAGCCCGGCGCCCGATAGCATCGCATTAGTAGCATAGAGCAATTGCTCGTCAGAATGCTCAAACTGACTGCAGGACGACAGAATCCGCAGCAATGATCCGCGTCGGCAAGATGCGCCGGCTCCCCCACGATTATTCGAGACAAGAGGCACAGGATGGAAAAAATTTGGCTGAAGTCGTATCCTCCCGGCGTTCCCGCCGACATCGATCCTGATCAATATCGTTCGCTGGTGCATGTGCTGGAAGAAGCGTTTCAAAAATATGCGGATCGCAATGCCTATGTCTGCATGGACAAATTTCTCACCTATGCCGAACTCGACACCTATTCGCGCCAGCTCGGTGCCTGGCTGCAAAGCCGTGGCCTGAAGAAGGGGGCGCGTGTCGCCCTGATGATGCCGAACGTGCTGCAATATCCGGTGGCCATCGCCGCCGTCCTGCGCGCCGGTTACACGGTGGTCAACGTCAATCCTCTCTATACGCCGCGCGAACTCGAGCATCAACTCAACGATTCGGGCAGCGAAGCCATCATCGTGCTGGAAAACTTTGCCCATACCTTGGAGCAAGTGCTGGGCAAGACGGCCGTCAAGCACATCGTCGTCGCCAGCATGGGCGAGATGCTGGGCGGTTTGAAAGGCATGATCGTCAATTTTGTCGTGCGCAACGTCAAGAAGATGGTGCCCGCGTATTCCTTGCCGAACGCCATGCGTTTCAAGCAGGCGCTGGCGCTGGGCAGCCGCATGAAACTCACGCCTGTCGAGCTGAGCATCAATGACGCCGCTTTTCTGCAATACACGGGCGGCACGACGGGCGTGTCGAAAGGCGCGACCTTGAGCCACCGCAATGTGATCGCCAATGTGCTGCAAAGCGAAGCGTGGTCGGGCGCGGCGCTCGACCAGAACAGCACGGAACAGATGATCGTCGTCTGCGCCTTGCCGCTGTACCATATCTTTGCCCTGACGGCGTGCGCCATGTGGGGCACGCGCGTGGGCGCCCTGAATATCCTGATCCCGAATCCGCGCGATATACCGGGCCTGATCAAGGAGCTGGGTAAGTACAAATTCAATCTGCTGCCAGCGGTCAATACCCTGTATAACGCGCTGGTGAATCACCCCGACTTTGCCAAGCTCGATTTCTCGGGCTTGAAGATCGCCAATGGCGGCGGCATGGCGGTGCAGCAAGCCGTCAACGACAAGTGGCTGCAAGTGACGGGTGTGTCCATCATCGAAGGCTATGGCTTGTCGGAAACGTCACCGGTCGCCACCTGCAACCGCGCCGACAGCACGGCGTTTTCCGGCACCATCGGCTTGCCCGTGCCCTCGACCGATATCGCCATCCTCGACGATGACGGCAAGGAAGTGCCGCTGGGCCAGACGGGCGAGATCGCCATCCGCGGTCCGCAAGTGATGAGCGGCTACTGGAACCGTCCCGATGAAACGGCCAAGGTCATGACACCAGACGGCTACTTCAAATCCGGCGACGTGGGCATCATGGACGAGCGCGGCTACGTGAAGATCGTCGACCGCAAGAAAGACATGATTCTCGTCTCCGGCTTCAATGTGTATCCAAACGAAGTCGAGGCCGTCATCGCGGCCCATCCGGGCGTGCTCGAGTGCGCTTGCGTGGGCGTGCCAGATGAGCACTCGGGCGAGGCCGTGAAAGTGTTTGTCGTGCGCAAGGATCCGAACCTGACCCAGGCCGTGCTGGCCGCGTACTGCAAGGAACAATTTACAGGCTACAAGCGGCCGAAATACATCGAGTTCCGCGATGAACTGCCGAAGACCAACGTCGGCAAGATTTTGCGTCGCGCCCTGCGTGACGAAACGAAGACAGCAGCATAAACAGTGTGGGATGCGCCAGGAGGCGCGTCCCTTTTACAGATAAAGATGAGGCGAGATGGACAAGATTTGGTTGAATTCGTACCCGGACAGCGTTCCCGCAGAGATTGATTGCACGCAATACCGTTCCGTCACGCATTTGCTGGAAGAGTCGTTCCAGAAATATGCGGACCGCAACGCGTTCGTGTGCATGGATAAATTCCTGACCTACCGCGAGCTGGACAAGCTGTCGCTGCAGATGGGCGCATGGCTGCAAAGCAAGGGCCTGAAGACGGGCGCGCGCGTGGCGATCATGCTGCCGAACGTGCTGCAGTATCCGGTGGCGATGGCGGCGATTTTGCGCGCCGGCTATACGGTGGTGAACGTCAATCCGCTGTACACGCCCCGAGAATTGCAGCATCAGCTGACCGATTCGGGCAGCGAAGCGATCATCGTGCTGGAAAACTTCGCCACCACGGTCGAGCAGGTGTTGCCGCATACCCAGGTCAAGCATGTGATCGTCGCCACCATGGGCGACATGCTCGGTGGACTGAAGGGTACCATCGTCAACTTCGTCGTGCGCAAGATCAATAAAATGGTGCCCGCGTTTTCTTTGCCGGGCGCCATCAGTTTCAACAAGATGCTGGCTGAAGGCGCACGCCTGAGCCTGACGCCGGTGCAGCAGGGCCATGACGACATCGTCTTCCTGCAATACACGGGCGGCACGACGGGCGTGTCGAAGGGCGCGATGTTGTTGCACCGTAACGTGATCGCCAACGTGCTGCAAAACGAGGCGTGGATGTCGCCCGTGATGACGCCTGAAATGCGCGCCACCTCGATGGGATTCATGTGCGCCTTGCCCCTGTATCACATCTATTCGCTGACCGTCAGCGCCCTGATGGGTATGCGCCTGGGCGGCATGAGCGTGCTGATTCCCAACCCGCGCGACATTCCCGGTTTCGTCAAGGAATTGTCCAAGCACAAGATCGTCGTCTTCCCGGCCGTCAACACCTTGTACAACGCGCTGCTGAACAATGCCGACTTCGCCAAGCTCGATTTTTCCAGCTACAAAGTGTGCAATGGCGGCGGCATGGCCTTGCAGCGCAACGTGGCCGAGCGCTGGCTGAAACTGACGGGCTGCCCGCTGATCGAAGGCTATGGCATGTCAGAAACGTCACCCGTGGTGACGGGCAATCGCGTCGATATCACGGAATTTACGGGCACCATCGGCTTGCCTTTCCCCTCGACGGAAGTGGCGATTCTCAACGACGATGGCGTGGAAGTGGCGCTGGGCGAGCCGGGCGAGATCGCCGTGCGCGGCCCGCAAGTGATGGCCGGCTACTGGCAGCGTCCGGACGAGACGGCCAAATCGATGACGGCCGACGGTTACTTCAAGACGGGCGACGTGGGTGTCATGGATGAGCGCGGCTACGTAAAAATCGTGGACCGCAAGAAAGACATGATCATCGTCTCCGGCTTCAATGTGTATCCGAACGAAGTGGAAGACGTGGTCGCTTCCTGCCCTGGTGTGCTGGAATGTGCCTGCATCGGCGTGCCGGACGCCAACGCTGGCGAAGCCGTGAAAGTGTTTGTCGTGCGCAAGGATCCAAACCTGACGGTGGAACAGATCCGCGAGCATTGCAAGCATGAATTGACGGCTTACAAGAAACCGAAATACATCGAGTTCCGCGATGAATTGCCGAAGACCAACGTTGGCAAGATCTTGCGCCGTCAATTACGCGACGAAAAGAAGGTTGCCTAAGAACACCTATCAAAACCTACTGCGCGTCGCGGGTCGCGGTTTCTGATGCTCACTGTGCATTCGCACAGTTCCGCTTCTCAACCACGACGCGCATCCGCTCGCTACGGTTTTGTTAGGCGTTCTGATTCGCTGCCAGGGCCGTGTCTGCCGCCAGGTTTTGGCCTGGGCGGGCGGGCAAGCCGAAGCAGGGGCGCAACCAGTTCACCTTGCTGATCAGCAGCGACGTCCCCAGCCAGCAAGTCGCCACCGTGCCGGCCAGTATCAGCAGCGGTTCCGCCACTGGCCCAAGCTTCAGGGGCACGAGCCAGTAGGCCAGCACGATGATCGCGCTCTGGTGCAATATGTACCAGGGAAAGACGGCCTGGCGCGCCCATGGCAGCCAGGCAAACGGTGTATTGAGCAAGGTGTGCGACCAGCCCAGGATGGCGCAGATGGCCAGCCACATGTACAGGTTGCGCATGGGCCAGGAGCCGAACGAGGCCCAGGTCAGCAGGTTCTCCGAATACACCAGGTCAAAGCCCAGATACACGGCAAACGCGCAGGGCGCCAGCAGCAGCGCATGCCAGCGCAAGCGCGCCAGCTCTTGCCACGCTCCCTTGTCATTGCCCAGCCACCAGCCATACAGATACATGGTGAAATAGATGGCGTGCGCGTACCAGTCCTTCACCAGCGCGTGGTTTTCCGGATAGCGCAGTTTCAGGAAGGCCGTTGCCGCCAGCGCCGGCAGGGCTGGCAGGATCAACAGGCGCCAGCCGCGCAACCCCGTAAACAGCGGCCTTGCCCTGGCCAGCAGGGGCTGCAGCGCCACCAGCACGATGGTGTACAGCAACAAATACACGAGATACCACAGATGATTCCAGGTAAAACTGGTCTTCCAGCCCGTAAATGCGCCGGCCGGCCAGGCATGGCCGCCAAAGTAATCCAGCAGAAATTGTCCATAGCCAGGCTCGACCAGGCCGTTCGTGACGCCTTCGCAATACGGCTGCACGGGTATCACCACGAGCACGCCAAACAGCAGGGGCAGCAACAGGCGCTTGACCCTGCGCCACAGGAAGGCCCGCCTGGACGATTGCGTCATCATGGCGCAGGACACGCCGGAAATGAGGAACACGATTTCCATGCGCCAACGGTTGATAAAGACCATGGGATAGTTCAACGTTTCCGTCAGGTAGCTGCTCTTCATGTGGAAGGCGGCGCCGTCCAGGTACAGCATGGCCGTGTGGTAGACGATCAGCAGGCTGAAGACAAGAAAGCGCAAGGCATCGATATCGTAACGGCGAGAATTGGTGGTCATGGTCGCGGGATCCATTGGTCAGGGAAGGCCCCAGCATAGGCAGGCCGCGCAGGCCGAACCAGCGAAAAGTGACCAATTGCGGGCTGTTTGTGACGAGCGGTGATGCTGGGACGGCTTTGGGACCTTACAATCATGCAACTCATCCACCGTCCGACACCATGCGCCTGTCTTCCACCGATTTGTTGCAACGATATCAACGCTGGCGCCAGATCGCCGAACCAGCTTTCTGGATCGTCCTGTATCTGCTGCAAACGTCGCTCAACTGCTGGATCAGCTGGACCGACCGCCAGCGCGCGGGGCTCGCTACGCCTTTCTGGGAAGTGGCCGTGTGGGAGTGGAGCAGCAACCTGGTGTTGCTGGCGCTGGTGCCGCTGGTGATCCTGGCCAACCAGCTGCGGCCGCTGCACCTGGTGTTCCAGCGCCAGAACCTGCGCTGGCACCTGGCCGCCTCGCTGGTCTACAGCCTCGTGCATGTGCTGGCCATGGTGGCCTTGCGCAAGTTGGCCTACTGGAGCGCCGGCAGCGATTACGATTTCGGTAACTGGTGGCGTGAATTGCCATACGAATACGTCAAGGATGTGCGTACTTACTTCTCCATTTTATTGTTCACGGGCTTTTACCAGCTGCTGCTGATGCGCTGGCAAGGCGAGGCGACTCTGCTGGGCGAACCCGATGACGGCCCGGCCGTGGAGCCGGTGCAGCAGCCGGAACGATTCCTGGTACGCAAGCTGGGCAAGGATTTTCTCTTGCCCGCCAGCGACATCGAATGGATACAGGCCTGGGGCAATTATGTGAATTTGCACGTGCGCGGCCACGATTATCCGCTGCGCTCGACCATGGCCGCCATCGAGCGCCGCCTGGATGGTAAACGCTTTGTGCGCGTGCACCGCAGCTATATCGTCAACCTTGCATTTGTACAGAGCATCGTGCCGCTGGAATCGGGCGATGCGCGCGCCGTGCTGTCCACGGGCGGTGAAGTGCCCGTCAGCCGGCGCTACCGCGATGCCTTGAAAAGCATGTGCTAGAAGCGTTGCACGCCAGCCTTGCCATTCTGGACGGTAAAGCGCGCCAGTGTCGCGATGCTCGATGCGCCGTCGCGCACGTTGTCCAGGCCCTGGAACAGGGTCGTGGTTTTCTCCGGCGTGATCTCCATCAACATATAGCCGCGCTTGTCGCTGCGCCCGTAACGGATGTGCGGGTTCATCGCCACGTACTGCTCCGTGCGCGCCTGCGGGCGGGAACTCGACGTGATGGAGGTGCCGCAAAATTCGGTGGCCAGCACAGGATTGCTCTTGCTGGTGGGCCGCATGGCATTGCGGCTCAGTTCGGTGGCATAGAAAGTATGCACGTCGCCCGACAGCACCAGCGGGTTGCTGGCCTTGCTGCTGCGCAAGGCGTCGAGCAGGTGCTGGCGCGCCATCGGGTAGCCATCCCAGCCATCGGTCCAGATGCGCTCGTCGCCGGGGCGCACGATGGGCACCTGGCTCGATTGCGCCATCAGGGTTTGCTGGGCGAGGATATTCCAGCGCGCGGGGGAATCATCGAGGCCGGCTTGCAGCCAGCGCTGCTGTTCCTCGCCCAGCATGGTGCGCTGCGGTTTCAGCAAGTCGGGACAGTTGCGCGTGGTGACGGAATTCGAACCACCGCGGCCCGGTTTGGCGCACGCGTGGTGGGCGCGGTATTGCCGGTCGTCCAGCATGTGAAAGCGCGCCAGCCGACCCCAGTCGTAGCGCTGGTAGATGCGCATGTCGACAAATCCCCGCCGTCCCAGCGGTAGCAGCCGCAGCGGCATGTGTTCATAAAACGCCTGGTAGGCGGCCGCGCGGCGCTGCAAAAAGGTGGGCGTGAGCAACTCGTCGCGGTCATTGCCGTAATCATTGGCCACTTCATGGTCATCCCAGGTGACGATCCACGGCGCGGCCAGGTGCGCGCCCTGCAAGTCGCGGTCGCTCTTGTATTGCGCGTAACGGGCGCGGTAGTCGTCCAGGCTGAAACTTTCATGCGTACGCACGGCCCGGCTTGGATGCTGGAGCTGGTACGGCCCCCATTCATAGATGTAATCGCCGAGGAAGGCCACCAGGTCGGGCGCGGCTGCGGCGATGTGCCGGTGCGCCGCATACGCGCCGAATTCCCAGTGCTGGCACGAAGCGACGGCCAGTTTCAGCGAGGCAGGCATGGCGCCGGGCTCGGGCGCCGTGCGCGTGCGGCCCACGGGACTGACGGCGTCGCCAAAGATAAACCGGTACCAGTACCAGCGTCCGGGCGCGAGACCTCCCGCGTCGACGTGCACGCTGTGCGCGAGAGCGGGCATGGCCGTGGCCTGGCCCTTGGCGGCGATACGGCGAAACGCCTCGTCTTCGGCCACTTCCCAGCGTACGTTCAGGGCGATGGCGGGCGTGGCGGCTGCGTGCAGTGGGTCGTAGCAGATGCGCGTCCACAGCACCACCGCATCAGGTAACGGTGAGCCGGAAGCGACACCGAGCGCAAACGGATAACCTGTGCCATTCATGCGCGTGGCGGCGCTCGCACTGGAACCGGACAGCACGCTGCCGGCGGCGGCCAGCGCCGTGATGCGCGCAGCGCTCTGCAGGAAAATGCGGCGCAGGCTATCCATGCCGTCTGAAAATAAAACGTGGGATTATTGCGACAATCAAGACGACAGCAAGGTCTCGATCGGCGGCACCTTGCGCGGCTTGCGGTCGGAGTCCGTCGCCACGTAGATCAGGGTTGCTTCCGTGACTTTCACGATGCACGCCTGCAGGCGGTTGCGCTCGGCATATACCTCGACATTGACGGTGATCGAGGTATTGCCGACCTTGACGATGTCGGCGTAGAAGGAGAGCAGATCGCCGACGAAGACGGGGTTTTTGAAGACGAAGGAATTGACGGCAATGGTGGCGACGCGGCCGTTGGCGCGCCGCGTGGCCGGCAGGGAACCGGCGATATCGACCTGCGCCATGATCCAGCCGCCGAAGACGTCGCCGTACACATTGGCGTCGGATGGCGCGGGCATCATGCGCAATTCCGGCATTTTTCCGGCGGGCAGGCCGGAGGCGAGGCAGTTGTCGGGGCGGTCGGGGGAGGTGCTCATCTTTTATTCTCATGAAAGGCTACAATTGCCCCGATTGAACCATAAAAAGCCGACATTCGCCATGCGCCGTTCCCAGACTCCCCCTCCGCCCCGCTCGCCAGCCTCCGCCAGCCACAGCGATTTCGCCACCATCAAGACCTTGTTGCCGTATCTCTGGGTCTACAAATGGAGAGTATTGCTGGCGCTGCTATGCCTGGTGGGCGCCAAGCTGGCCAACGTGGGCGTGCCCCTGATCCTGAAAAAACTCGTCGACGCCATGACGATCACAGCGGCCCATCCGCAAGCGCTGCTGGTGCTGCCCGTCGGCTTGCTGGTGGCCTACGGCTTGCTGCGCCTGTCGACCACCTTGTTTACGGAATTGCGCGAATTCCTGTTCGCCCGGGTCACCCAGCGGGCCGTGCGCACCATCGCCCTGCAAGTGTTCCGCCACCTGCATGCGCTGTCCCTGCGCTTTCACCTGAACCGACAGACGGGCGGCATGACGCGCGACATCGAACGGGGCACGCGCAGCGTCGGCTCGCTCATTTCCTACACCCTGTTCAACATCTTGCCGACCCTGGTGGAAATCACCCTCGTGCTCGGTTACCTGGTCTTGCATTACGACATCTGGTTCACCGTGATCACGGCCGTGGCGCTGGTGTCCTACATCGCGTTTACCGTGCTGGTGACGAACTGGCGCACGCATTTCCGCCGCACCATGAACGACCTCGACTCGAAAGCCAATACCAAGGCCATCGATTCGCTGATCAACTATGAAACCGTGAAATATTTCGGCAACGAAGATTACGAGGCGAAGCGCTACGATGAAGGCTTGCAGCGCTATGAATCGGCGGCCGTGAAATCGCAGACTTCCCTCTCCCTGCTGAACACGGGCCAGTCCCTGATCATCGCCACGGCCGTCACCTTGATTTTGTGGCGCGCCACGGTGGGCGTGATCGCCGGTACGATGACCCTGGGCGACCTGGTGCTGGTGAACGCCTTCATGATCCAGCTGTATATTCCCCTCAATTTCCTGGGCGTCATTTACCGCGAAATCAAGCAAAGCCTGGCCGACATGGAGCGCCTGTTTTCCTTGCTGAACGAAAACCGTGAAATCGCCGATACGCCGGAAGCCAAGCCGCTCGTCACGCGGGGCGCGGCCGTGCGTTTTGACCACGTGGATTTCAGCTACGAAGCCAAGCGGCAAATCCTGTTCGACGTGGATTTCCAGATTCCTGCAGGCACGACGACGGCCGTGGTGGGCCACAGCGGCTCGGGCAAGTCGACCTTGTCGCGCTTGCTGTTCCGCTTCTATGAAGTCGATGGCGGCGGCATCACCATCGATGGCCAGGACTTGCGCGGCATCACGCAGGATTCCCTGCGCGCGGCCATCGGCATCGTGCCGCAAGACACGGTGCTGTTCAACGACACCATCGAATACAACATCGCCTATGGCAAGCCGGGCGCCAGCAAGGACGCCATCGTGGCGGCGGCAAAGGCGGCATCGATCCATGATTTTATTGAAAGCTTGCCAGATGGCTACAACTCCATGGTGGGCGAGCGGGGCTTGAAACTGTCGGGTGGCGAAAAGCAGCGCGTGGCGATTGCCCGCACCTTGCTGAAAGACCCGGCGATATTGATCTTCGATGAAGCCACGTCTGCGCTTGATTCAAAGGCCGAGCAGGCGATTCAGTCGCAGCTGAAAGAGATCGCCAAAAACCGCACCACCCTGGTGATTGCGCACCGTTTGTCGACGGTGGCCGACGCCCAGCAAATCCTGGTGCTCGACCATGGCCGCATCGTCGAGCGGGGCACGCATCCACAATTGCTGGCCGCGAATGGCCTGTACGCGCAGATGTGGCAACGCCAGCAGGCGAATATGGATGATGAGGCGCAAGAGGACGAGTTGGCGGGTCTGGCGCCGGCAAAATAAATCGGGAATGTGAAATCAGTAGGAAAAATGCTACAGCCGCGCTGATTCCGGCGCGGGTATAGCGCCTATTTGCGGGCAATCGCAGAAAATGGCTGGTCCGGTGCTGAAAATGAAATAAAATTAATTCCAATGGTGGCGTCTGCACCACAGTTGTTTCGTTCGGAGTCCATCCGGTTTGTCCGCCCAGGAGAATTTATGAAATTGACCAAAATAATCGCCACGCTGCTTAGCGTCGGTGTCATCAGCAGCATGTCGCCAGTCCAGGCTCAGGAATTGACCGGCACCTTGGCCAAGATCAAGAAAGCCGGTTCCGTCACCCTCGGCGTGCGCGACGGCTCCGTGCCCTTCTCCTATCTCGATGACAAGCAGCAATATCAGGGTTATTCGATCGACCTGTGCATGAAAGTCGTCACGGCCCTGCAAAAGCATCTGGGCCTGAGCGAACTGAAAGTGGTGATGAGCCCCGTCACCTCGGCCAACCGCATCCCGCTGATGGCCAACGGCACCATCGACCTCGAATGCGGCTCGACGACGAACAACCTGGAGCGCCAGCAGCAGGTGGCATTCGCCCCCACCATGTTCGTCATCGGCAACCGCGTGCTGGCGAAAAAATCCTCGAACATCAAAACCCTGGAAGACTTGCGCGGCAAGACCCTGGTTGCCACTGCCGGCACCTCGACCATCAAGCAGATGACGATCCTGAACAAGGAAAAAAACCTGGGCATGAATATCGCCGTCGGCAAGGACCATCCTGAATCGTTCCTGATGCTGGAAACGGGCCGCGCGGTGGCCGAAGCCAACGACGACATTTTGCTGGCGTCGCAAGTGGCCAATTCGAAAAACCCGAACGACTACGAAATCACCAAGGAAGCGCTGTCCGTCGAGCCGTACGGCATCATGCTGCGCAAGGGCGATCCCGCTTTCAAGAAAGTGGTCGACGATGCCTTGACCCGCCTGTACAAGAGCGACGACATCAACCGCATTTACGCGAAATGGTTTACCTCGCCGATCCCGCCGAAAAACATCAACCTGAAATTCCCCATGCCGCCGCAATTGAAGGCCGTGTTTGCCAACCCGACCGACTCCGGTGACCCGGCGGCCTATGCGGCCGTACCGGAAGCGCAGAAGACGTCGGACAAGCGGAAAAAGTAAAGATTGCGTAACAAATCGGGGGGCGCAAGCCTCCCGTTTTATTTGCGGGGCGGGTGGCCGGCTGGCCGCTGTCCTCGGGCTGCATGCGAAGGATGATCATGAATTACAACTGGAATTGGCGCATTTTCTGGGAGATTTCTCCCGATGGCGTGGGCACGTATATGGACACCCTGTGGTCCGGCCTGATCTGGACCCTGGCCACGGCCGGTACGGCCTGGATCATGGCGCTGATATTGGGCCTGGTGATCGGCACCATCCGCACCTTGCCGAACAAATGGCTGGTGGGCGTGGCCAATGCCTACGTCGAACTGTTCCGCAACGTGCCGCTGCTGGTGCAGATGTTCCTCTGGTATTTCGTCATGCCGGAACTGCTGCCGCCTGACCTGGGCGCCTGGGTCAAGTCGCTGCCAAATGCGCCGTTCGTCACGGCCGTGCTGTGCCTGGGATTCTTTACCTCCTCGCGCGTGGCGGTGCAGGTCACGACGGGTATCGAGGCGCTGCCGCGCGGGCAGAAACTGGCCGGCACGGCGCTGGGCCTGACCCTGCCGCAAACCTACCGCTTCATTTTGCTGCCGATGGCCGCACGCGTCATCATGCCGCCGCTGACCAGCGAATTTTTGAACATCATCAAGAACAGTTCCGTGGCCCTGACCATCGGCCTGATCGAACTGACGGCCAGCGCGCGCGCCATCCAGGAATTCTCGTTCCAGGTATTCGAAGCGTTTTCGGCCGCCACCATCATCTACGTCGTCGTCAATCTGCTGGTGGTGGTGCTGATGTACCTGATCGAGAAAAAGGTCGCCATTCCGGGCTTCATCGTCGCCGGCGCCAAGACGGGAGGACATTGATATGTTCGGTAATTTCGACTTCGATGTCATCTCCCGCTCGTGGGTCTACCTGTTCCAGACCGGTATGATCTTCACCCTGAAACTGACGGCGCTGTCCATGGTGGGCGGCATTGTGCTGGGCACCCTGCTGGCGCTGATGCGCTTGTCCGGCAGCCGCCTCATCTCGGGCGTGGCGTCGAGCTACGTCAACCTGATACGCTCGATCCCGCTGGTGCTGGTGATCTTCTGGTTCTACTTCCTGGTGCCGTACATCGCCGCCTGGATCATCGGCGCGGAAGAACCCGTGAAAGTGGGCGCGTTCTCCTCCGCGCTGATCACCTTCATCATGTTCGAGGCGGCATACTATTGCGAGATCATGCGCAGCGGCATACAGTCGATCCCGCGCGGCCAGGTCTGGGCCGGCCAGGCGCTGGGCATGAACTACTCGCAGACCATGGCCTTCATCGTGCTGCCGCAAGCGTTCCGCAACATGATCCCCGTGCTGCTGACGCAAACCATCGTGCTGTTCCAGGACGTGTCGCTCGTGTACGTGCTGTCGATCCCCGATTTCGTCGGCGCCGCCTCGAAGATCGCCCAGCGCGACGGCCGCCTGGTGGAGATGTACGTGTTTGTCGCCGTCGTGTATTTCGTGCTGTGCTATGCCTTGTCGTTCCTGGTAAAACGCCTGCAGAAACGCGTCGCCATCATTCGCTAACCGTAAAAGAAAGAACAAGATGATTGAACTCAATAACGTCAGCAAATGGTATGGCCAGTTCCAGGTACTGACCGACTGCACCACGGAGGTCGCCAAGGGCGACGTGATGGTCATTTGCGGCCCGTCCGGCTCCGGCAAGTCGACCCTGATCAAGACCGTCAACGGCCTCGAGCCGATCCAGCAGGGGCAGATCTTCGTCGACGGCATCAGCGTCAACGATCCGAAAACGAATTTGTCGAAACTGCGCGCGCGCATCGGCATGGTGTTCCAGAATTTCGAGCTGTTTCCGCACCTGTCGATCCGCGAAAACCTCACCATCGGCCAGATCAAGGTGCTGGGCCGCAGCGCCGACGAAGCCAATGCCAAGGGCTTGAAATACCTGGACCGCGTGGGCCTGCTGTCGCAGCAGGACAAATTCCCGGGCCAGCTGTCGGGCGGCCAGCAGCAGCGCGTGGCGATCGCCCGCGCGCTGTCGATGGATCCGATTGCCATGCTGTTCGACGAGCCGACATCGGCGCTCGACCCTGAAATGATCAACGAAGTGCTCGACGTGATGGTGGGCCTGGCGCAGGAAGGCATGACCATGATGGTCGTCACGCACGAAATGGGCTTTGCCAAGCGCGTGGCCAACCGCATCGTCTTCATGGACCAGGGCAAGATCATCGAAGATTGCAGCAAGGACGACTTCTTCAACACGACGCGCTCGGACCGCGCGCGCGATTTCCTGGCCAAGATCATTCACTAACAGATTGAGCCAGGTCCGCTACCGGCGGCCCTGATCGTACCTGCGTTTCTTCTGTCCGTCGCTGGAGTTATGTCTCCAGCGACACATCTTGTCGTATCCCCATGTTAAATTAGTTGCATTGAAGAAATTTCAATGTGCGCGTCATGCCGCGCTACTTTTTTCATTTCATCTGAATGGGATCATTACATGTTTTCACCGCAAATCCATCTTCTTGAGGTACTGCCTACCATCAGGCAATTGCTCCAGACTTATCAGCAGCCGCAAGAGTGGTTGGCCGGCGTGGAACAGCAAACGCGCCATTTCCTGGTGCGTGTACCTTTCGTGGGGGCGTTCAGTAGCGGAAAATCGAGCTTGTTGAATGCCTTGATGGGGGAAAGCTTGCTGTCGACGAATGTCGATCCGCAGACCTCAATTCCTGCGGAACTCGCATACGGCAAGCCGGAACGCTTTACCTTATGTTTTCCTGATAACACAGTCAGGCCATTGGCGCGCAGCCAGGTATTGGAGCTGCAAGCTGGCCAGGCACCGGCAGGCACTTGGCTGGACTTGCATGTGGAATGCGATACCTTGGCTCGGCTGCCCCATTTGAAACTGGTCGACATGCCAGGCTGGGACTCGGGCAATGGGCAGCACGGACGCGCCATCGACGATTACGTCGAGCGCAGCCTGGCTTATTGCATCGTGGTCAGCGCGGAGGAAGGTGGTCTGCATGCAAGTATCCGTGCTGCCCTGGCGGAGTTGCAGTTGCATGACATGCCGGTGATCGCGGTCATCAGCAAGGCTGATAAAAAGTCGCCTGACGATGTGCAGGAGGTGGCGCGCCAGGTGGCCCGGGAGATTGAAGGCATTTCTGGACGGGCACCTTTACGGGTAGTGACAGTTTCAGCGCGCACGCATATGGTGCACGAGCTCGATGATGCGCTGCAGGAACTCGAAGCGTTGGCTGAGCCATTGTTCTTGCATTCGGTCACCAGGCCCTTCGTTGCCCGCCTGCGCCCATTGGTCCAGTATCTGGATGTATTGCTCAATCGAGAAGATCTGGACCGGGAAAAAATCGTTCTCGAAAAGATGCGTGTTGCAGAGGAAATAAAACTGTTTGAAACGCGGCTGGGGCAAGAAACCGCACAGCTCGACGCCAGCTTGCCTGCCGTCCTGGAAGCCATCCTCCTGCATGTGCGTAATCGTTTGCACGAGCAGCTTGAGGCATGGACGGTTGCCGCATTGGCTGGTCGTGACGTGAGCGTGCAGATTGACCAGGCCATCCGCCTGGGCATGACCAGTGGCATCCAGGCCGAATTTGATGTGGTCATGCGCCGCTATTTCGAGCGTGTCGGAGATTTTACGCCGGCTGTGCTGGATATCGACCTGCGTATTCCTGAAGGTGCTTCGGTGGCGAAAGACACGGATGCGGGTCTTGATCGCGCGATGATACAAATGGTGGCGGATCAAGCCATCGATTTGCTTGCAAACCGGTTTCCTGTTGCAAAAGTGCTCAAGCCATTGTTGCTGGGTTTGATAGACATGCTGCAGCGGATCTTTGCCAATCGCGGCAAGGCTGAAGTTGCTCAAGCGCAGCGTCATGAGGAAATTCGCATGCATCTGCTCAACCAGGTTTTCCCGCAAATACAGCAGGCCGCGCGTACCGCCTTGCAAACGACGTTGCAGGCGCATGTACAGCAGGCCAAAGCTGGTATTGTTGCTGCAGCAGAACAGCAACTGGCCCAGCGTCAGGCAGCGCTGGCCATGCTTGATGCCGACCTGGCGCAAGGCGATATGGCGTTCCAGCAGAAGCGTCGGCAGTATGAGACTGATCGCCACACGGTCCAGTCCATTATCGACGCTTGTGAGCAGGCATGAGCGTGCTGTCGCCAGACGAGATCGAAGCGCGATATCGTCTGTTATGTCGCGTCACCGCTGGTGAGCCAGCCGCCGCAGGCGCGGCCGTCATCAATGACGAGTTCGATGCGCTGCAGCAGCTTGTCCGACACGATTTGATGGAACTGGCGCGGCATGGCGCACCGTCTGATTTCAGCCAGATCGTCGCGGCACTGGAAGAGGGATTGGGACAGTTGCAGCAGCTGTGTGGCTTTCCTCTGCTGGCCGGGAGAAAGACCGTCGGCGTCGGTGGCTCGTTCAGCGCCGGTAAATCCAGCCTGATCAACGCCCTGCTTGGTCAGCAATTGCTGGCCGTCGAGATCGATCCCACCACCGCGCTGCCGACCTATTTGTTGCAACATCAACAAAGCGCGATTCTTGCGCTCAATTGCCTGTTGCAGAAGGTCGAATTGAGCAAGTCGGAGTTTCTCAGCCTGACGCATGGTGAGCAGGAAGCGTACGGCAGCAATGCAGGGGTGATGTTGCAAAGCGCCCTGTATGCGGTACCGGAATTTCCATGGCCTGAGCTGGCCCTGATTGACGTGCCTGGCTATTCCAAACCAGATGGCAACGTTCTCAAAGCGCGTACCGATGCCAGGATCGCCCACGCACAACTGAGTGCGGCGCAGGCCGTGATCTGGGTCGTATCGGTCGAAGCTGGCGGCATCTCGGAACAAGACCTGGTGTTCCTGGCGTCGCTGCCCCGTGAGATGGCATGCCTGATTGTCGTCAGCCGTGCCGACAAGCGCGACCCGCAGTCCGTGGCGGCGGTCGTGAAGGGTATTGGCGAGGCCGTATCGGCACGCGGCATTGCGGTGCTCGCCGTGGTGCCTGTGTCCACGCGGGACAGTCAGGCTTATCCCTTGTCAGCCGTGCGCGAACAATTGCAGCGCTGGAATGATGAGCTGCCTGCAATAGGTCCTGCCGAGCGCTTCAAAAGCCAGTTTTTTCGTTATGAGCGTTACCTTGCGCATGAAGCACAGCAGCGCCGCCGCCAGCTGGGCCTGATGAAGCGGATACTGGCTTTGTCCACCGAGGTGGAAGCGCAGCACGATGCCGGCGAGCTGCTTGCCGAGATGCAGCTCGCGCTGGAATGGGCGCTCAGGCAGGCGGCGGACCTGCAGGCGTTCCAGCAGCGCTTCTTTGCTCACTTGCATACGCTGGTGCAGGTCAGCGGCATGGCGGTGCCGGCCGGTGCCGGTGCGGGACAGGGCTGCCTTCCCCCGCTCGACTTGCTATCGCTGTTGCGTGCATTGCATGCACCCGCCCATGCATCGCAAGTGCATCGCCGCCATCTTGCCTTGCTCAGCCGCCCGGCTGACGCGACACGGCGGCCGTCGCTGTTGCGGCGTACGTCGCAGCGCTACCTGCCACTGCTGCAGCCTTACTCGGCGGCTGCTGAAGCCAGCAATGCCGCGCGCTTGCTGCACCTGGGAAGCCGCCCGGCCACCGTGCGCATCCTGTCTTTTTAATACGCTACACCCTCAGGAAAAATCATGAATTCCCATCATTTTGACTTGCCGCGATTGCTGCGCGATACCGATGCCCTCAAAGTGGAAATGTTTCCCTTGCCGCCGCATTTTGCAATCGCCTGCGATGAATATACGCGCCTGTGCCATGCCAGCGCCGTGGCCGCGACGCTGTTGGCCGATCAACCCATCAGCGAGACGGAAGGCCGCTTGTTCGATATGTTGCTGACCTCGCTGGGGCTGGCTGAGCGGCGAAATACCGTCTGGCAGATGGCCGCCGATCTGAACCGGGATAGCCTGCGTGAATTCTTGCAGGCGGTCCAGCAGCACCAACTGGCGTCCAGCTTCATGCTCGACGTCCTGGTCCTGTGCCGGCTGGACGGCCCGCTGTCGCAACCGCAGCTGACTTTGCTGTCAGAGCTGGCCGAATTGTTGCAGCTGCCCGAGGATGAATTGCTGGTACTGACTTTCTGGGCATCGAAAATATTGGGTCTGCCGTTTGATACGGCGTTGCCTGAGAACTGCTTTGTTTCCGTTTTTGTCACTATGCACAGCGGGCAAAAAAACCACGTTTCCGGCGGATCTGGCAGCATGCTTTTTCATGGCTTTGAGGTTGAAAAGCAATTTGCTCAACCCGGCGAAATGCTGGCCGCGGAGCAACTGATTTTGATCTCCAATGAGATTGCTCAAGGTGAAAAAATGCTTGTCCGAAAAGCGAGCAGCAGGCGGGCGGGCTACTTGCACAAAGTACTATTGAAAAAGGGGGACTTCCTGAAAGGCGGCGAGCTCGCTGCCTCATTCCTGCCTTTTTCGCCAGCCTATGCGGTGTGGCGCGAGGCCGTGGGGATCCCCGCAGTCGCACCGTAAGGTGCTGCATCAGCTTTCCCCATACCTATCATCGCAGGAAGAATTGAATGAATCATCAATTGATGGATTTCGAGCGCCAGCTCAACGGCGTGTGCGCAGCGCTGGAAGCCTGGCGCAGCACGCATTTTCAGCACGAAATCAGTGCGCTTGGCGTACAGCGCCAGGATTTCCTGACGCAAATGACACGCTTCGACGAGGCACGGCAGCATTTAAGCATCGGCATCATCGGCCAGGTCAAGGCAGGGAAAAGCAGCTTTCTGAATGCCTTGCTGTTTGATGGCCGCCCCGTGCTGCCCGAAGCTGCCACGCCGAAGACGGCCAATCTGACGCGCATTGCGCATGGCCCGGCGCCGGTGCTGACGGTGGAATACTACAGCCCGCAGGAATGGGCCGGTGTCGTTGACATGGCGGCAGGCGTGGCGCAAGACGATGGCGCCAGGGTCGCGCGTGAACTGGTCAGCATGGCCCGTGACAGTGGTGTCGATATCGCCGCCACCCTGGACAAGGGCAGCGAGCGGCTGGTCGCCACGCATGCGGAACAGCTGCCGCTCAATGACTACGCAGGCGAGAACGGCCGCTATACGGCCTTGGTCAAGGCCACCAGCCTTGAACTGCCCATGGAGGAACTGCGCGGGCTCGATCTTGTCGACACGCCGGGCATGAATGATCCGGTGATCAGCCGCACGCAAAAGACCAAGGAATACATGGCGCAGTGCGACGTGGTGTTTTTCCTGTCGCGCTGCAGCCAGTTCCTGGATCAGTCCGATACCGATCTGCTGCATCTGCAATTGCCAGGCAAAGGCGTCAAGCGCATCGTACTGGTCGCCGGGCAGTACGATTCCGTGCTGCTCGATGATGGCTATGACCGCAGCTCGCTCGCCGCCACCGAAGATAATATCAAGTCGCGGCTGTCGCGGCGTGCGGCGCAGGCAATGGACAAGCTTGCCAATGAACGCCAGGCGCAAGGCCGTGGCGAACTGGCGGCCATGCTCCATGGCCTGCGTGCGCCCGTCTTTGCCAGTACCTTTGCGCATGGCTTTGCCAGTTGGCCGGAGCATCGCTGGAACAAGAACATGCATCATGTGCATGGCCAGATGCAGGCGATGGCAAGGCAATGCTGGAATGGCGCAGTCATCAGCAACGAAGACTGGGCCCGGCTGGCCAACTTTGATGCGCTCAAGGCCGCATATGAGCAGGCACGGCTCGACAAGCACGACCTGCTGGAGCAGCAGCGCCAGGACGTCTTGCCGCGTGCACGGCGTGAACTCGGCATGTGTTTGCGTGAGTTGACGGATGCGGTGCAACGGCGCGCCCAGCAACTGCAAACAGGCGATCTTGCCACCCTGGAGCGCCAGCGCCAGGCCTGTGAGCACCGTATCGCCGATATCGTCACCTGCCTGACACAGGAAATTGACAAGCATACACAGGCCGCACGGCGCACCAGAGACACCATGCTGGCGCAATTGAAAGGCGCCATGGCCGACTTTTCCAACCTGAAAGAAAAATCGGGAACGGAAACCCATACCACATCGCATGAAGTGAGCACCTCGCGCTGGTATAACCCTTTTTCCTGGGGCAATACCGAGACCGTTTATCGCAGCTATACCAGCAGCTATACATATATGGCTGCGGCCGATGCTGTGGAACAAGTGTTGACGTATGGCCGCACCAGCGCCGCCGATATCGAGCAGGCTTTCGCCCGCGTCGTCAACCGCGGGGAACTGCTGGCTGCCTTGCGCAGCGCATTGTTACGCGCCCTCGATACCGATGATGCGGCTTTCGATCCAGGCCACTTTCGCCGAACCTTGCAAGCGTCGATGGAGCGCCTGGTGTTACCCGAGCTGCAACTGGAGGTCAGCGGTATCGGTGCCGGTATCGGTAGCCGTTTCAAGGGTGAAATACGTGACCCCGAGCATATGGCGCGCTTGAGGGCGTCGCTGACCCAAGCCTTGCAGGATGTCTTCCAGGATATTGGTAGTGCTTTTGAGCTTGGCGTAGCGCAGTTGTGTCAGCAGCTCGATGGCGTTCGTGCCTCGCTGGAGCAGCAAATGGTGGCGGATCTACGGCAGGAGTTGTCGTCCTTGCGGCAGGCGTTTGCAGACAAGGAAAATGAGCTCGCGATTGGCGCCAGGATTGCCGTGCTCGCGGCCGGCGTGCTTGCCACCCTTGAGACTCAAGCCTGACAATCAAGCGGTCAGGCACCTGAAACCGCTTATCGCCCAGGCGGGTGACTGGCCGGCAAAGGCTGCCCCGCGACTGGTAAAATGGCGCTATTCGCAATGACCGCCTGAGAGCAGCCGCCATGTCCACACTCGATCACACCCCAGTCGCCGTTCCATCTTCCATCACCATCACCCGGCCGGATGACTGGCATCTGCACCTGCGCGACGGTGCCGTCATGGCCAGCGTGCTGCCGCACAGCGCGCGCCAGTTCGGCCGCGCCATCGTCATGCCGAACCTGAAACCGCCCGTCACCACCACGGCCGATGCCAGCGCCTACCGCGAGCGCATCCTGGCCGCCGTGCCGCAAGGCGTAAACTTCGATCCGCTGATGGTGCTGTACCTGACGAACAACACTTCGCCCGACGAAATCCGCCGCGCGCAAGATAGCGGCATCGTGCAGGCCGTGAAACTGTATCCGGCTGGCGCCACGACGAATTCCGACCTGGGCGTGACGGATCTGAAGAATTGCTACAAGGTGCTCGAAGTAATGCAGGAAGTGGGCATGCCCTTCCTCGTGCACGGCGAAGTGACGGATCCGGAAATCGACATTTTCGACCGCGAAGCCGTCTTCATCGAGCGCGTGATGCGTCCGCTGCGCAGCGCCTTCCCGGCCCTGTCCGTCGTGTTCGAGCACATCACCACCAAGGATGCGGCGCAGTACGTGGCCGAAGCGGAAGGCCCGATCGCCGCCACCATCACGGCGCATCATCTGCTGTACAACCGCAATGAGATTTTCAAGGGCGGCATCCGCCCCCATTACTACTGCCTGCCCATCCTGAAGCGTGAAGAGCACCGCCTGGCACTGATGACGGCCGCCGCCAGCGGCGATGAGCGATTCTTCCTCGGCACGGATTCGGCGCCGCATGCGCAGGGCGCCAAGGAAATGGCCTGCGGCTGCGCCGGCTGCTACACGGCCCTGCACGCGATGGAAATGTATGCGGAAGCGTTCGAACGGGCCGGCGCGCTCGATAAACTGGAAGCGTTTGCCAGCTTCCACGGCCCGGCTTTCTACGGCGTGCCGCGCAACACGGACACCATCACCCTGAAGCGCGAAAGCTGGACCTTGCCGGCCTCGCTGCCGCTGGGCGACAGCCATGTCATTCCGCTCAACGCGGGCGAGCAGATCAACTGGAAAATGGTCTAAGCGTTCATGCTGCCATCGATAGACTGGACCCGCCCCTGGTTTGCCACGGTGCTGCCGGCGCGACGGCAGCTGGATCTGCAGCGCGACACGGTGATTGCCGCGCTGAACGCACGGGCGCGGGCGCTGGACTTGCGCAATCCCACCGGCCTGCCGCTGGCTTTCGTGCCGCAAGCGGACCTGCCCGAAGGCGTGGCCTACGAAGAGTTCATCGGCGCGACGGGCGGCGTGCCCACGCGCGACAATCTGCACGATTTTTTCAACGCGCTCGTGTGGCTCACCTTCCCCCGCATCAAGCGGCAATTGAACGCGCTGCAGGCGGCGCAGATCGCCCTGTCCGGCGTCGGAAAATCGCGTGGTCCCGCGCGCGATGGCGCGACGATCTTTGACGAGAACTCCGCCTTGGTGGTGCTGCGCGACAGCGACGCAGGGCGCGCGCTGGACGCGGCCTTGCGCGGGCACGACTGGCGCAGCGCGTTCATCGCGCAGCGCGACAAATTTGGCGCGGGCGGCGACGCCGATGTCTGGCTGTTTGGCCACGCGCTGATGGAAAAACTGGTAGCGCCGCGCAAGGCCATCACGGCGCACACGCGCGTGATCTTCGCCGGCGACGCCTACTTTGCGCTCGACGATGCGGCACGCCGCGCCTGGCTCGACGAGCGGGTGGCGCAAGACCTGGCGCAGCAAGGCCTCACCACGGCGGACTTCACGCCGCTGCCCGTACTGGGTTTGCCCGGCTGGTGCGAAGGCCAGGACGACGATTTTTACAATGACGCGGCGGTGTTCCGCCCGAAGCGCAAGGTGGCTGGCGCAGAAAGAGATCAATAGCATGGAAAATACCGTCCGCTGGGGCATCCTCGGCACCGGCAAGATCGCCCGCGCGATGGCCAATGGCTTGCGTGACGCGCCCGGTGCGCAACTGGTGGCGGTCGCCTCGCGCAGCGAGGCTGGCGCACAGGCTTTCGGCGCCGAATTCGGCAT
Organism: Janthinobacterium sp. BJB401; assembly: GCF_013372745.1. Taxonomy (NCBI): domain Bacteria; kingdom Pseudomonadati; phylum Pseudomonadota; class Betaproteobacteria; order Burkholderiales; family Oxalobacteraceae; genus Janthinobacterium; species Janthinobacterium sp. BJB401. The sequence continues at coordinate 28,511 of NZ_JABXFH010000028.1, forward strand.
CGGGCATTGCCACGGTTCCTACGAGGCGCTGGCCATGGACCCTGACGTGGACGTGATCTACATCGCCACGCCGCACACCCTGCATGCTGAAAATGCCTTGCTGTGCCTGGCCGCCGGCAAGCACGTCGTGTGCGAAAAACCGTTCACCATGAATGCGCGCGAAGCGCAGGCCGTGGTCGACATGGCGCGCGAGAAAAAGCTGTTTTTGATGGAAGCCATGTGGAGCCGCTTCCTGCCCGCCGTGCAGGAAGCGCAGCAAATCATCGCCAGCGGCGAGATCGGCGTGCTGCAGCAGGTGCAGGCCGATATCGGCTTTGTCGCCAATTTCCCGCCCGAACACCGCATGTTCAACCCGGAACTGGGTGGCGGTGCGTTGCTCGACGTGGGCATTTATCCGCTGTCGATGGCGGCCTTCTTCCTCGGCCCCGTAACGCAGGTGCAGGCGCTGGCCGAGATGGGCGCCACCGGTGTCGATGAGCAGGTCGTGTTTTCGCTGCTGCACGCCGGCGGCGGCACCTCGTCCTGCGCCTGCAGCCTGCGCGCGCAGACGCCGACGGAAATGACCATTTCCGGCAGCCTGGGACGCATCCGCCTGCCCAGCCGTTTCTACAAGCCCGACCACCTGATCGTCGAAGCGATGGATGGCGCACGCCGCGTTGTCGCCGCGCCGCACCTGGGCAATGGCTATGCGCACGAGGCCATCGAAGCGATGCGCTGCATCCGCGCCGGCCTGCTGGAAAGCCCCCTCATGCCGCACGCCGACAGCGTGGCGCTGATGCACAACCTTGACACCATGCGCCGCCAGATCGGCCTCGTCTACCAAGCCGACCAGGCGTAAACAGGAACCCCATGACATTGCACTCATCCCGTCCCAGCCTGAAAACTGTTCTCATCGCCAGCGGCGTCGTCCTGACCCTGGCGATGGGCGTGCGCCACGGCCTGGGCTTCTGGATGCAGCCAATCTCGCAAGCGAATGGCTGGACGCGCGAAACGTATTCGCTGGCGCTGGCCATGCAAAACCTGATGTGGGGCGTCTTCGGCCCGTTCGCCGGCATGGCGGCCGACCGTTTCGGCACCATGCGCGTCGTCATCGTCGGCGCCATCAGCTACATGGCGGGCCTCGTGTGGATGGCGCTCGTCACGCAGCCGACCCTGTTCATCGTCGGTTCCGGCATCTTTATCGGCCTGGCGCTGGCCTGCACGGCGTTTGGCGCCATCAGCGGCATCATCGGCCGTAGCGCGCCGCCCGAGCAGCGCTCGTGGGCCTTCGGCATTTCGTCGGCGGCTGGCTCGTTCGGCCAGTTCCTGATGATGCCGGTGGAGCAGCAGCTGATCTCCGCCGTGGGCTGGCAAAACGCCTTTTATGTGCTGGCCGCGCTGGTGCTGCTGGCCATGATCCCGATGGCCTTCTACCTGCGCGAGCCGCCCGTCTCACACGCCAGCGGCCCGCAGCAAAGCGTGGGCGCCGCCTTCAGCGAAGCCATCGCCAGCCGTTCGTTCTGGCTGCTGCTGGCAGGGTATTTTGTCTGCGGTTTCCAGCTGGTCTTCATCGGCGTGCACTTGCCGGCCTACCTGAAGGATCAAGGCCTGATGAACCCGAACGTCGCCGTCACGGCGCTGGCGCTGATTGGCCTGTTCAACATCGTCGGCTCCTACTACGCTGGTAAACTCGGCGGCAAGATCGCCAAGCGCTACCTGCTGTCGGCCATCTACGTGACGCGCGCCGTGGTCATCACTGCGTTCCTGCTGGCGCCATTGTCGGCGTGGTCCGTGTACCTGTTCGCCGCCGGCATGGGCGTGCTGTGGCTGTCGACCGTGCCGCTGACGAACGGCATCATCGCCGGCATCTTCGGCGTGAAGCATTTGTCGATGCTGGCCGGGATGGTGTTCTTCTCGCACCAGGTGGGCAGTTTCCTCGGTGCCTGGCTGGGCGGCTATCTGTACGAGCACCAGGGCAGTTACCACATCGTGTGGATGATCACCATCGGTCTGGGCTTGCTGGCCGCGCTGATCAACCTGCCCATCGACGAGCGCGCCGTCAAGCGCGTGGCGGTGGCCGCGTAATGGCCAGCTGGCGCACATGGCTGTGGCGTCTGGCTGGCGCCGCGCTGCTGGCCCTCGTCTTCCTGGCCTATCTGCGCCCCGACTTCATGCTCGACCTGGCGAACCGCTTCTGGATGTGCATGTAGGCTGCGCGGGCGCAATGCGCTTTGTGAAAAGTCGGATTACGCTATGAGTCGGATTACGCTACGCTAATCCGACCTACCCGACCTGCCGCCGCGTATATCGCGTAGGTCGGATTAGGCCAAAGGCCGTAATCCGACAACACCCGAAAATAAACAATACCAACGGCGCTTAGGCCGAAGGCCGTAATCCGACAATCCTCGGAAACTATGCGAAACCATGCGATACCGACGCGCATCCCAGCCAGGCGGCAGCTTTTTCTTCACGGTGGTGACGGCCCACCGCCGGCCTGTTTTTTCATCGACAACAGCCGTGAATTTGCTGCGCGACGCTTTCCGCGCCGTGCGCCATAAACGGCCATTCGCTATCGATGCCATCGTCATCCTGCCTGACCATCTGCACTGCATCTGGACCTTGCCGGATAGTGATGCCGATTTCATGACGCGCTGGAGGCTGATCAAGACGTGGTTCAGCAAGCATGCAGAATTTAAAGACGTTTGGCAGCACCGCTTCTGGGAGCATGTGCTGCGTGACGAGAGCGACTTCGCAAACCACGTCGATTACATCCACTACAACCCCGTCAAGCATGGTCTTGTGAGTAAAGCCATCGATTGGCCGTATTCCAGTTTTCACCGGTATGCAAGGCAGGGATGGTGTGCCGCGGATTGGGGCGGAGATGGTGTGGATGTGGCGGGTGTCGGGCGGGAGTAGGCGGGGTCAACAATGTTGTCGGATTACGCTACGCTAATCCGACCTACCGTTTGCGTCGTGAGTAGGTCGGATTAGCGCAAAGCGCGTAATCCGACATGCAATGTAAGAGCTACACCTTCAAAAATTCCTCTTTCCCACCCAGCCAGCGCGCCAGGTGCGCTTCGACGGTGGCCGCTGCGGCGGCCGTGGTGGCGTGCAGCAAATCGTGCGCCACGTCGCGGGCCTGGTCTACCAGCCATTGATCCGTTTCCAGGTCGGCGAAGCGCAGCATGGCCTGGCCGGACTGGCGCGCGCCGAGGAATTCGCCGGGGCCGCGGATTTCCAGGTCGCGGCGCGCGATTTCAAAACCGTCCGTCGTCTCGCGCATGGTCATCAAACGCTGGCGCGCCACGCCGCCCAAGGGACCCTGGTACAGCAGCAGGCAGACGCTGGCCGCCGTGCCGCGGCCCACGCGGCCGCGCAGCTGGTGCAGCTGCGACAAGCCAAAACGCTCGGCATGCTCGATCACCATCAGCGAGGCGTTCGGCACGTCGACGCCCACCTCGATAACGGTGGTGGCCACCAGCACGTGGATATGCCCGGCGATGAAGGCATCCATCACTTCCTGCTTTTCCGCCGGTTTCAAACGGCCGTGCACGAGGCCCACCTGCAGCGCGGGCAGGGCTTCGGCCAGCATCATGTAGGTGTCGGTGGCCGTCTGCAGCTGCAGCGCTTCCGACTCCTCGATCAGCGGGCAGACCCAGTACACCTGCCGCCCTTCCAGCGCGGCCGCATACACGCGGGCGATGACTTCATCGCGCCGGTTCTGGTCGACGGCGCGCGTGACGATGGGACTGCGTCCGGGCGGCAGCTCGTCGATCACGGACACTTCCAGGTCGGCGTAATACGTCATGGCCAGGGTGCGCGGGATCGGCGTGGCCGACATCATGAGCTGGTGCGGCACGGCCGCGCTGTCGCCCTTGTTGCGCAGGGTCAGGCGCTGGCCCACGCCGAAGCGGTGCTGCTCGTCGACGATGACCAGGCCCAGTTTGGCAAACAGCACGTTGTCCTGGATCAGCGCATGCGTGCCGATCACCAGCTGCGCTTCGCCCGATTCGATCAGGGCCAGCGCCGCCGTCTTTTCCTTTTTCTTCAGGCTGCCCGTCAGCCACGCCACCTTCACGCCCAGCGGCTCCATCCAGGCGGCGATCTTGCGGAAGTGCTGCTCCGCCAGAATCTCCGTGGGCGCCATCAGCGCGGCCTGGTAGCCGCTGTCGATCGCTTGCGTGGCCGACAACGCGGCGACGACCGTCTTGCCGCTGCCGACGTCGCCCTGCAGCAGACGCTGCATCGGGTACGGCTGGTGCAGATCGGCGCGGATTTCCTCGAGCACGCGCGCCTGCGCGCCCGTCAGCTTGAAGGGCAGGGCGGCGCCGAAGGCATTCGATAAATTGCCGACGATGGGCAGGGAGGCCGCGCCCTTCGAGCGGCGCGCGCGCTGGGCGCGTTTGAGCGACAGCTGCTGCGCCAGCAGTTCATCGAACTTCATGCGCACCCAGGCCGGGTGCGAGCGGTCCATCAGCGCGCTTTCATCGATGTCCTGCGGCGGATAGTGCAGCAGGTGCACGGCGGCGCGGAACGGCGACAGCTGCATCTGCTGCAACAGCTCGTCCGGCAAGGTGTCCTGCCAGTCGATGCGACGCATGGCGTCGGCGATCTCGCGCCGCAGCACGTGCTGCGACAGGCCTTCGCCGGACGGGTACACGGGCGTCAGGGCCGTCGGTAGCGGCGCGCCTTCGTTGACGACCTTATACGTCGGGTGCACCATCTCGGCGCCGAAAAAGCCGTGTTTGAGTTCGGCGCGCGCACGCACGCGCGTGCCCTCGGCCAGCTGCTTGACTTGGCTGCCATAAAAATTCATGAAGCGCAGCAGCAAATTGCCCGTTTCGTCGGCGATCGTCACCAGCAATTGCTTGCGCGGCTTGAAATTGACTTCGCACTTGGTGACGATGCCCTCGACTTGCCACGACTCGCCACCGCGCAGGCAGGCGTCGCGTATGGTGTAGACCTTGGTCTCGTCCTCGTAGCGCATCGGCAGGTGCAGCACCAGGTCCATATCCGTGCGCAAGCCCAGTTTGGCCAGCCGGCTTTCCGTGCTGACCACTTTTTTGACGGCTTTCGGCTTCGCGGCCGGCTTGGCTGCGGGAGGAAGATCGGGCTTTGGATCGGACATATGCAAGGTTTTGGTGCCGCTAGCGTAAAATAGAGGGTTGTCCGGCACACCCTGTGCGTACCGCAGTTGTAAATTGTTGCGGCGGATTATTGTAATGCCTGTATAGGCGCACAGTATAGTGCCAGATGTTCCATTGCGCACTCCTAATCATTTTTGACGTACTTTTGAAGCAAAACGCATGTATTCGCTTTCCGATTTCGATTTTAATTTGCCGCAAGAAAACATTGCGCAAACTCCATTGGCCGAGCGCAGCGCCTCGCGCCTGTTGCATCTGGACGGCGACGCCCTGGTCGACCGCAGCTTTGCCGACATCGTCGGGCTGTTGCAGGCGGGTGACCTGCTGGTGATGAACGATACGCGCGTACTCAAGGCGCGCTTCTTTGGCGTCAAGGAAAGCGGCGGCAAGATCGAGGCGCTGGTCGAGCGCGTGCTCGATGACCGTACCGTGCTGGCCCAGGTGCGCGCGTCGAAGTCGCCGCCGCCCGGTTGCCGCATCCGCCTGGCCAATGCCTTCGATGTCACGGTCGGCCAGCGCGCCGGCGAATTCTTTACCTTGCACTTCGAGGCCGACGTGTTCGAGCTGATCGAGGCGCATGGCCGCTTGCCGCTGCCGCCGTACATCGAACACGATGCGGACGAATTCGACGAAACGCGCTATCAGACCGTCTTCAACAAGGTGCCCGGCGCCGTGGCCGCGCCGACGGCCGGCCTGCATTTCGACCAGGCCCTGCTCGACCAGTTGAAGGCCAAGGGCGTCAACTTTGCCTATGTGACCCTGCACGTGGGCGCGGGCACCTTCCAGCCCGTGCGCACGGAAGTGCTGGCCGAACACAAGATGCATACCGAGTGGTACACCATGCCGCAGGAAACCGTCGACGCCGTGCGCGCCGCCCAACTTGCCGGGCGCGACGTGGTGGCCGTCGGCACGACCAGCTTGCGCGCGCTGGAATCGGCCTCGCAAAGCGGCCAGCTGGTGGCGGGCAGCGCCGATACGGCCCTGTTCATCACGCCCGGCTATGCGTTTAAAACGGTGACGCGTTTGATCACCAACTTCCATTTGCCGAAGTCGACCCTGCTGATGCTGGTGTCGGCCTTTGCCGGCTATGCGCCGATCCGCAGCGCCTACGCGCATGCGATCGCGCAGAATTACCGTTTCTTCAGCTATGGCGACGCGATGCTGCTCACCACGCAATCGCGCGCTCCGTTGAACCTTGATACTCCCGTGAAAGACTGACATGCTGGAATTTAAACTACTCAAGACCGATACGAGCGGCCTGACCAAGGCACGCCGCGGCACCTTGAAACTCAACCATGGCGTCGTGCAGACGCCGATCTTCATGCCAGTGGGCACTTACGGCTCCGTGAAAGCCATGTCGCCGCTGGAACTGAACGAGATCGACGCGCAGATCATTTTGGGCAACACCTTTCACCTGTGGTTGCGTCCTGGCAACACCGTCATGGAAAAATTCGGCGGCTTGCATGGCTTCATGGGCTGGAACAAGCCGATTTTGACGGATTCGGGCGGTTTCCAGGTGTTTTCGCTGGGCGCCATGCGCAAGATCACGGAAGAGGGCGTGCATTTCAATTCGCCCATCAATGGCGATAAATTGTTCCTCTCGCCGGAAGTGTCGATGCAGGTGCAGCGCGTCTTGAATTCCGACATCGTCATGCAGTTCGACGAATGCACGCCATACGAAATCCAGGGCCGCCCGGCCACCATCGAGGAAGCGGCCAAGTCCATGCGCATGTCCTTGCGCTGGGCGCAGCGCTCGAAGGACGAGTTCCACCGCGGTGAAAACCCGAATGCGCTGTTCGGCATCGTGCAGGGCGGCATGTTCGAAATGCTGCGCGACGAATCGCTGGCCAAGCTGGAAGAAATCGATTTCCCCGGCATCGCCATCGGCGGCCTGTCCGTCGGCGAGCCGAAGGAAGACATGATGCGCATGCTGGCCCACGTGGGCCCGCGCCTGCCGGCCAACAAACCTCATTATCTGATGGGTGTGGGCACGCCGGAAGACCTGGTGGCCGGTGTCTCGAACGGCATCGACATGTTCGACTGCGTCATGCCGACGCGTAACGCCCGCAATGGCTGGCTGTTCACCCGTTTTGGCGACATCAAGATCAAGAACGCCAAGTACAAGGAAGACCAGGCGCCGCTGGACGAGACCTGCAGCTGCTACGCCTGCCGCAATTTCTCGCGCGCCTACCTGCACCATTTGCACCGCTCCAAGGAAATCCTCGGCGCGCGTTTGAATACCATCCACAACCTGCATTACTACCTGGACCTGATGCGCCAGATGCGCGAAGCGCTGGACGAAGACCGTTTCCACGCGTTTACGCTGCAATTCCATGCGGAACGCGCACGCGGAACTTAAGAAAACCTTAGCTTGCGTCCCGGCGGCGGCATGGCCGGAAGTTTTGTGTATTGGTGCTTGGACTGGGGCGATAAAGCATTGCATAATGCTTTTTTAGCCCCATTTAAAGTTGCCATGGCTGCAATTCGGGTTATGACGTATAGCCAATGCTAGAATACAGCGCTATTTTTTCAAACTGATTAGAACTGGAGTCACCGTGTTTTTCATTTCCAACGCTTATGCGCAAGCCCCAACCGAAGCCCTGGGCCTCGGCGGCAACCTGACCAGCTTCCTGCCGCTGGTATTGATGTTCGTGGTCATGTATTTCCTGATGATCCGCCCACAGCAAAAACGCGCCAAAGAACAACGGGCGATGATGGACGCGCTGGCCAAGGGTGACGAAGTCGTCACCGCCGGCGGCATGCTGGGCCGTGTTGTCAAGGTAGTGGACGCTTACGTCACCATCGAAGTGGCGGCCGGCACCGAAATCACGGTGCAAAAGAGCTCCATTACCACCTTGCTGCCTAAAGGCACCCTGAAGGCACTGTAATTCCTCGCTGTCATTGCTTCTGCAATGACAGACCCGGGGCGGCTATCCGCCGCCCCTCGGGACGCCTCCGACGCTCAACACTGAACGCTGAATCACTATGAATCGCTATCCTGCCTGGAAATACATCATCATCGTCGTCGCCTTATTGCTGGGCGCACTTTATACGGCGCCCAATTATTTCGGTGAGTCACCGGCGCTGCAAGTAACCAGCGGCAAGTCGACCGTCAAAGTGACGGGCGATCTGATGACGCAAGTCGAGCAAATATTGACGAAAGAAAACGTCAAGTCGGAAGGTGTCACCATGGATGGCGCCGGCAACCTCGCCTCCGTGCGCGTGCGTTTCGCCGATCCCGATACCCAGTTCAAGGCGAAACTGGTGCTGGAAAAGGACCTCAATCCCGATTCCACCGATCCCGCGTACATCGTGACGGTCAACCTGCAAGCCAATACCCCGATGTGGATGCAAAAGCTGCATGCCTTGCCCATGTTCCTGGGCCTGGACTTGCGCGGCGGCGTGCACTTCCTGATGCAGGTCGATGCGAAAGCAGTACTGAACAAGAAAGTCCAGGGCGTCCAGTCCGCTTCGCGTAGCGTGTTGCGCGACAAGAATATCCGCCACGCCGGCATCGAGCGCGTGGGCGACAGCGTGCAGATCAACTTCCGCGATGCGGAAACGCGTGTGAAAGCTAAAAATGTCCTGTCCGACCAGATGACGGAGCTGACGTTTGCCGATGCGGGCGAAGGCAGCGACCTGAAACTGAACATCACCCTGAAGCCTGCCGCCCTGAAGGCGACCATCGACGAAGGCGTGAAACAGAATATCTCCACCCTGTCCAAGCGCGTCAACGAGCTGGGCGTGGCCGAGCCGCTGATCCAGCAGCAAGGCCCTGACCGCATCGTGGTGCAATTGCCTGGCGTGCAGGACGTGGCCCGCGCGAAAGCCATCATCGGCCGCACGGCGACCCTGGAAGTGCGCCTGGTCGATGAAAGCATCGTGCCTGGCACCGAACTGTCGAGCGCCATTCCATTCAACTCGGAACTGTTCACCGTCGGCAAGGGCGTGCCTGTCGTGCTGGCGAAAGACGTGATCCTGACGGGCGACTATATCTCCAGCGCCACGGCCAGCTTCGACCAGAACCAGCAGGCTGCCGTGTCGATCGACCTGAACGGCGACGGCGGACGCAAGATGCGCGAAGCGACGCGCGAAAGAGTCGGCAAGCGCATGGCCATCGTGCTGTTTGAAAAGGGCAAGCCGGAAGTGCTGTCGGTTGCCACCATCCAGCAGGAACTCGGTTCGCGCTTCCAGATCACCGGCATGGGCGGCGCGGAAAACGCCAACGAACTGGCGCTGCTGCTGCGCTCGGGCGCCCTGTCCGCACCGATGACCGTCATCGAAGAACGCACGATCGGACCGCAACTGGGCGCGGAAAACATCGCCAAGGGCTTCCATTCGACCCTGTACGGCTTCATCGCCATCGCCATCTTCATGATCGCCTATTACATGCTGTTCGGCGCCTTCAGCGTGCTGGCCCTGGCCACCAACCTGCTGTTGCTGGTCGGCTTGCTGTCGATGATCCAGGTGACCCTGACACTGCCAGGTATCGCCGCTATCGCGCTGGCGCTGGGCATGGCGATTGACGCCAACGTGCTGATCAATGAACGTATCCGTGAAGAGCTGCGTGCCGGCAATACGCCGCAAGCGGCGATCGCCGCCGGCTTCGACCGCGCCTGGGCCACGATTCTGGACTCGAACGTGACCACCCTGATCGTCGGCCTGGCACTGCTGGCCTTCGGCAGCGGTCCCGTGCGCGGCTTCGCCGTGGTGCATTGCCTGGGCATCCTGACCTCGATGTTCTCCTCCGTCTTCGTCTCGCGCGGCGTGGTCAACCTCTGGTATGGCCGCAAGAAAAAGCTGACGACCTTGTCGATCGGCACGGTGTGGGTACCGGGCGCCAGTAAATAAACGGCGGCCCAGACTCACTCCATAGCGACAACAGCGATAGCGTCCGGTGGCACAGCCGCCGGACGCACAGAAAAGAACTCAGAGGATTTCATGGAATTTTTCCGGATCAAAAAAGATATTCCCTTCATGCGCCATGCGTTGATTTTCAACGTGATTTCGGCCGTGACCTTCATTGCCGCCGTCTTCTTCCTGTTCCACAAGGGCTTGCACCTGTCCGTGGAATTCAAGGGCGGCACCGTGCTGGAGGTGAAGTACCCGAAAGCGGCCAACCTCGAAGGCATACGTGGCACCCTGATCGGCATGGGCTACGAAGAACCTGGCGTGACCAGCTTCGATACGGCGCGCGACGTCATGATCCGCCTGCCGGTGGAAAAGGGCGTGACTGCCGCGAATACCTCGCAGCGCGTGTTCGAAACCCTGTGCAAGGTCGAGCAAGGCACGACCAAGGGCATCGATACCGTCACCGACAAGGGTGAGCATGTGATCAAGAGCGCCTGTATGGATGCTGCCGGCAATGAAGCGCTGGTGCTGCAGAAAGTCGAATTCGTCGGCCCGCAAGTGGGCGACGAATTGACGCAGAACGGCCTGAATGCGCTGGTGGTGGTGATTCTGGGCGTGATGGCATATCTGGCCGTGCGCTTCGAATGGAAATACGCTGTCTCGGCGATTATCGCCAACTTGCATGACGTGGTGATCATCCTGGGCTTCTTCGCCTTCTTCGAGTGGGAATTCTCGCTGACGGTACTGGCGGCGATCCTGGCGGTGCTCGGCTATTCCGTCAACGAATCGGTGGTGATCTTTGACCGTATCCGCGAAAACTTCCGCAAGCAGCGCAAGGCAACCGTGCATGAAGTGATCGACAACGCGATCACCAGCACCATTTCGCGTACCATCATCACCCACGGCTCGACCCAGATGATGGTGCTGTCGATGCTGGTCTTCGGCGGCCAGACCCTGCACCACTTCGCATTGGCGCTGACCATCGGTATCTGCTTCGGTATTTACTCGTCCGTGTTCGTCGCGGCCTCGATCGCCATGTGGCTGGGCGTCAAGCGCGAAGACTTGATCAAGCCGATCAAGGAAAAAGACGAAACCGACGGCGCCGTGGTGTAAGCGCAGGTTTTTTTTCAGGTCGAATGAAGAACGATCACCGTTTGCGGTGGTCGTTTTTTTTATGGCGGATGACGATGAAGCGTTTTTTATGGGCAGGTGTGATGGCGGGCCTGACGGCGTTGGCCGGCGCCGCCGATTTCAGCCGTACTGGCAGCGGCAGCATTGCCATGCGCGGCCCGGTCGCCGAGGGCGACGTGGACAAGCTGCGGCGGCTGGCCACGCCGGACACCAGGCTGTTGCGCGTCAATAGCGATGCTGGCGATGCGCAGGCGGCGATGCAGCTGGGACGCCTGGTGCGCCAGCTGCGGCTCGATATCGCCATCGACACCGTGTGCGCAGGCAGCTGCGCCCTGTACGTTTTTCCCGCTGCTCGCGGCAAGCGCATTCCGATGGGCGCCGTGCTGGCACTGCAGGAATCGGCGTTCCTTCGCGCGCAGGCGGACCGGGTGCAGCTGCGGCGCACCCTGGTCGAAGCGGGCGTGGCGGCCGAGGACCTGGACAGTGAAACGCAAGCGCTGGCAGCTCAATTGGCAGAGACGGCGGCGCTGGAAGCGGCGTTTGCCTTGGATCTGGGCATCGCCCCTGCCTTTTACCGCGACTTCCGGCAAGTGGCGGCGCAGGCCGAGAGCGTGCGCCAGCGCTTTCCCGACCAGGAGGCGGCCGTCTACTGGTGGCCGGCCGGCACCCGGCTGCGGCGCTGCTACGGTATCGGCGATGTGGACGAAGGGACGCGCGCGGCGCGCCTGGCGCCCGATGGCTACGTGTACGTGCCGGCCCTGTCGGCGCTCGTTATGGGTGACCAGGGCTTGCCTGACTGTTTATGAAACGAGTCCACAGGGCCTCGAGCACGCATTTATCTCGGCGATTTTCGGGCCATCACCTTCCATTTGGCAGCCCAGACGCACTGGAGGCGTCGGAATGCCTCGGCTCTGACCTCCTTCAGAGAAATCAGACGCCGTAGATTGTGGGCGGCGACATTCCAATGGAGCTGTTCGGATCAAGTACGACTTCAAAGTGCAGTGTGTCGTGTTTGCTGACGTGCTCACCTTGATTCTGCACACCAGCTTGTAATGCTTGTCGACGTTGGCCGAGACCTTGTTGCCGAAGCAGGACCGGCCATGCTTCGTGCTCCAGCGCGCATCGACGTTTTTCTGGCCCTGCTTGACTGGAACTCCATCTGCTCGTCGCTCAGGTTAAATAATTGCTCGATCAACAGAATCCGAATCATCACCCGCTCGGGAATGGTGGGCGGCCGCCTTGCTCGCGGCTGTGGCGTGGCACTATTGACCGCATCCGCCAGCGTGGCGAAGTCACGATGCCGCCCCATCAACCGCAGCGTATCGCCAGGCTTGTTCAGCTTCGCTTCGCGCTCTTGGTTGGCAAACAAACTGGTTTTGATCATAAAAATTGAGGCAGAATCATTGTGCCGGCATCATGTCATGATCCGCCCAGTTTTTTGAGGTTCCCTAGCGACGCATTTTTAGGAGTAATCCTATATCTCACTCCCATGATCTTTTGGACAATAATTTTCAGTTCAGCTCACCAGGAATATTTTTATAAAAACGTATTTCACCCGCCATCTCAAAGATCGTTTTTATATAAAAATATTGCAAACCATATAGGTCTTGGTGAAAATTCTGAATATTTAACCGTCCCACAGATCGTGAGTCGATTCATTTAACTTACTACACGGAGTCAAAAATGCAGGTTATGACATCAGCGGAAATTGATGCAGTAAGCGGTGCTGGAGATGCAGGAGCTGCGATAGGCGCCGTAGCCGGAGGTATTGCTGGCCACATGTATGGTGGCGTCGCAGGTGCAGTCATCGGCTCCGCCTTTGGCCCTGCCGAGGCATGGCAGGCTATGTCATCGGCCGTCAGCTAGGCGGTTATATCGGCAGTGGAGGTGGTGGCTGGCTGGGTAGTCGGATGCAAAATCAATTAAGTGGGATGCAAAATCAATTAAAATAATAATTATCTAATGATTATATTTTTATGGCAATGCCGGGTGCTTCTATGGAAAAAATCAAGATGACAAGTATCAAACTGAATAAACTGGCATTGTTCATCAATACAGGATGCTGTCTTGCCGGGATCTTGGCCTATTCATTAGTTGCACCAGGTACACCCACATTAAACACAGCATGTTTTGCCGCTTTAGGTATGGCGGCTTCCTTCTTTGGCATAAAAGCCATAACAAAACGATTTCGCGGTACCATTTTTGAAAAAAATGACCATGCTAAAATTGATCCAAGCTCAGCAGCAGTAAAGTTTTTGCTGTCAGCACCAATTCTGTTGGCAATAGTTGAAATATCGGCGCTTTTATGGTTTGGTTTCGAACCAAGAAGTGTCAGTGCCATTCATATTATTGCTGCCTGCGCTGCAGGACAAAATGCTGAAGCCGCATTCAAAAGCTAGTTTATTGATCTAAAATTATGCCCTTCCATAGAGCTGGCATATCACTTATTCATCCGGCACATTCCGTAGTTCTGTCGCGTGATCATTCAATGTAACAGACAGAGTAAGACTTTCCGGCGATGTCGTATTTCAGTCCTTTCCCGGTAGGTATCACGATCGAAACCGAAGTTTGATTGCTATTCAAAAAAACTATTTTGTGTAACCAATCAAACGCTACTGCACCAAGCCCTAGCCCGCCTATGCAAGCGCTGTTCCGCCAGCAAGCCATCGAGCATCTGGGCAATAAACAATACGGCACGGTGCTGCTTGCGCGCCCTGTCAGCCATGTATTCCTGACCTGGCTGTTCCTTGCCATCACGCTGGCCATCGTCGCTTTCTTCATCTTCTTCAGCACCACGCGCAAGGCGCAGTCGCAGCGCGTGCTGTTGCCGACCGGCGGGGTGATCCGCATCATGCCGGGCCAGGCGGGCGTCATTGCCGGGGTACGCGTCAAGGAGGGGCAGGTGGTGCGCGCGGGCGAGGTACTGTTCGTGCTGTCGGGCGAGCGCAGCAGTGCCAATGCGGGGGCGCCCCAGCAAGTCGTCTCGAACCTGCTGAAAAGCCGGCGCGACAGCTATGACGCGGAATTGCAGCAGTCGCGCCTGCAATCGCGCCTGCCCGTCCTGCTGCAAACGGAAGCGGCCGAATGCGGCCTGGCCGCCGTGCATGGGGAAATCGCCGCTATGCCGATGGGCTTCAATACCCTGGTGGGCAACATAGGCAGCGGCCTGTCCGGCGGCCAGAAACAGCGCATTCTGCTGGCGCGCGTCCTGTACAAGAAGCCGAAGCTGCTGGTGCTCGACGAAGCGACCAGCCACCTCGATACGCGGAACGAACAGGCCGTGAACGCGGCAATCCAAACAATCGCGCTCACGCGCGTGATCGTTGCGCACCGCCCGGAAACTATCGCCATGGCGCAGCGGGTGGTGGTATTGTGTCAAGGGGCAATTTCCCAGGATGTTATGCAAGAGGTAAAGTGTACGGCGTAACTGTTGTATGCCGTTTCGTTTGATTATTGAGTAATTGTTTTTTTATGAGATTGCCATGAGCCGCAGCGGCCGTTTGTTCCTGCTGATGGACGCCATGCGCGCCAGGCGCGTGCCCGTCACGGCGGCCCAGCTGGCGCAGCAGCTGGGCGTTTCCGAGCGCACGATTTACCGCGATATCCAGACCCTGGCCGAACTGGGCGCGCCCCTGCAGGGCGAGGCCGGCATTGGCTATGTGCTGCGCCGTGGCGCCTTCCTGCCGCCGCTGATGTTCGGTCCCGATGAACTGGAGGCGCTGGTGCTGGGTGCGCGCTGGGTGCGTCGGCAGGGCGATGCGGGCCTGGCGCAGGCGGCCAGCAATGCCCTGGCCAAGATCGCGGCCGCCTCGCCGCGCGACCTGCGCGACAGCATGGCCGAGACCAGCTTGTGGGTGCCGCTGGGGCGCCCCGCCGATGGCACGCAGGCGGCCGATCGTTACGTGCAGCCCGTGCGCGAAGCGATCCGCTACGAACAGAAAATCACGCTCGCTTATCAGGATGAGCAGGGCAGCGCCACCTCGCGCACGGTGTGGCCGTTTGCGCTGGCCTTTTTCGAAGGCAAGCGCCTGCTGGCCGCCTGGTGCGAGCTGCGCGGCGATTACCGGCATTTCCGCATCGACCGCATCGTCAGCGTGCGGCAGCACGAGGAACGCTATCCCACGCGGCGCCACGTGCTGCTCGATGCCTGGCGCAAGGCGCACGAGATTGATCCGGAATCCTGATATCCGCTCCTGACAAAAACTGTCAGTGACGGCGACTACGATGGTGGCTTCCTTACTCACCGGAGTTATGCACCATGCGCCTGTACCACCACCCCATGTCCTCGAATGCCCGCCGTGCCCTGATGACGGCGATCCACCTCGGCCTGTCGCTGGAACTGGCCGAAGTCGACCTGATGAATGCGGACGACCGCCGCCGCCTGGGCGAACTGAACCCGAACGGCAAGGTGCCCGTGCTGGCCGATGGCGATTTCCTGCTGTGGGAATCGTGCGCCATCATGCAATACCTGGCCGAGCAGGTGCCGGGTCAGACGCTTTATCCGCAGGCGCCGCAAGCGCGCGCCGACGTCAACCGCTGGCTGTTCTGGGCCGCGCAGCACTTCGCGCCGGCCATCAGCGTGCTGGCCTGGGAACGCGCCTGGAAGGGCATGACGGGCAATGGTCCGGCGGATCCGCTGGAAGAGGCGCGCGGCGAGCGCGACCTGCATGAGTGCGCCGTGGTGCTGGACGCGCATCTGGCGGGGCGCAGTTGGATCCACGGAGACGATGTGACACTGGCCGATTTCGCCGTGGCCGCGCCGCTGATGTACAGCGAGGCCGTGCGGCTGCCGCTGGCGCAGTACCAGCATATCCAGGCGTGGTTTGCCCGCGTGCGGCAGCTGCGCGCCTGGCAGGAAACGGATGTGGAACTGTTGCCGGGATAATCTGCGCGCTAAGTGTGCCAGCGCACGGAGCTGGTGCGGCGCAACGCATAAGATAGGGCTGTCTCTTTCAGGACATCCCTAGCTTTGGACTTTACCCGCTTTCGAGCGGGTTTTTTTTTGAATAGCGGCTTGATAAATTGCCAATCGCTGCGCAGATGGGACGCACCCCACTTCCGCAGGTACGCCATGTTCATGCCACGCCATCCGAAACCCCTGTTGAGTACCAGGGCGGTCGCCACGCAAGTCGTCCAGCAAAAGCAGGGAACGCAGGCCATGGACAAGCATGTGCTGATCGTCGATACGCTCAAGCCGGCGGCGCCGCCGCCTGTCATCAAGAAGCCTGCAGGCTAATTACTTAGTGCACCAGCACCTTCAGCAGCGACTGCACTTCATCGTCCGATTCTTCCATGATGCTCGACAGGGTCGCATCGTCGCCGATCACGCAATCGATGCTGCCAGCGGCGCGGGCGGCGCGCACGGCGATGGCGGCCGGGCTTTCGTTGAGGGGCGACGAGACGGGCGCCAGGTCATTCGCCAGCAGCAGGGTGTCGCCCAGCGATTCGGGCGGAATGGCGCGCAAGCCTTCCCACAGCGCACCGATGGCGCCCATCACCGCTTCCGGCACCTTCAGTTTGGCCAGGACGCCGTGGCCGATGGCCTGTTCGCCATGTTCGACCCAGTCTTCCGGTTCGCCGTCGAGGATGCCGGGGAATTCGGCCGCGCGCGACAGCAGATAAAACCCGCCCACTTCATGCATGATGCCTGCAAACAGGGCCGTATCGGGGTCCACCTTGGTGACGCGGCGGGCCAGTACCTGCGACAGGGCCGCCACGTGGGCCGTGTGCTCCCACAGCTGATTGGCCTTCGCTTGCAGCACGGGATCGGTGATGGTGCTGCCCAGCTGGCGCACGATCAGCGATGCCACCACCGATTGCAGGGTACGCACGCCGAGCCGCTGCACGGCGTTGCGCACGCTGGTGATT
Organism: Janthinobacterium sp. BJB401; assembly: GCF_013372745.1. NCBI lineage: Bacteria > Pseudomonadati > Pseudomonadota > Betaproteobacteria > Burkholderiales > Oxalobacteraceae > Janthinobacterium > Janthinobacterium sp. BJB401. The sequence goes on from NZ_JABXFH010000028.1 coordinate 45,484, forward strand.
TCATTGCCGGAACGGTTGAACGCCACGGAATTGGCGATGGCCACCGTGCGCGCGGCCAGCAGCGGGTCGGCCTGCACCAGCTTGGCGGCGGCCTCGATATGGCAGTCGGGATCGGCCAGCGCCTCTTGCAGCTTGAGCGAAGCGTCCACATTGGCAGGAAAGGTCAGCTCGCCACGAGCGGCTTGTGCGGCGATGCTTTTAAAGGCGTCGAGTCTGTTCATTGAAAAAATTATACTCGCAATATTTCCGTACGGAACTTTTTAACCATGATCTTTTCGCAAACAGCTTAGCAAAAGGCAAGCAAAGCCCCGTAAACGGAAAAAGGCATGCCCCGGTATCGGTGGCATGCCTCTTTTGATAACGCGAGCGTTATCAGTCTGCTTCGCTAAATATCGCGTCGCAGCCTTCAACGAGCTCATCGCTGTCTTCCAGTTCATCCGTCAAGCCCAGATCGAACAGTTCCTCGACGGCGTTCATGAAGCTGTTGTGCTTGGTGGCGCCGATCAGGCGGTAGATTTCGCCGTCTTCGTTGCGCACGCCGATGATCAGTTTTTCCTGGCGCACCAGTTCCGGCGTGCTGGCGTTGAGCAGCAGGTTGCCGATGATGTGTTTATCGAAATGAGCAGGCTTTTTGCCTTCGAGCAGTGAGGTTTTCAACTTGGTTTCCTTTGTCTTGTTTGAATGTCTGTGCTTGGTGAATGGTCAGCCGTTGGCGATGGCCTGTTTCAAGCCCGCCAGGGTGCTTTCCAGGCGTATGAAATCGTCTTCGGTATAGCCGTCGAACAGGCGCTGGCCCTGTTTTGTCAGCTTGGGGAACACGTCATGGAACACCTGTTCTCCCTCGCAGCTCAGGCGCACGTAATAGGAACGCTTGTCGCGCGGACAACGTTCGCGGATTACCAGCCCCTTTTGTTCCAGCCGGTCCACCACGCCCGTCAAAGTACCCTTGGTAATCAGGGTTTTCTGGCCCAGTTCCTTGTAGGACATGCCGGAGGTGTTGCCGAGCGTGGCGATGATGTCGAATTGCGCATGCGTCAAGCCGTACTGGCGCACGAAGTCGCCAGAAAACCGCTCGAAGCCTTGCATGCATTCGGCCAGCAGCCGGATACTTTTTAAATATCGTTCACCCATGGGGGTGATTATATCCTTCCGCCCCGCTTTTTTCCGCCGCGCCGGGATGCGCCCTTGCACGCGGGTCTCGATGGAGCGGAAGTCCGGTATCATGTGGGCAACTCAGCCCTTGCCCCTGGCCCGCCTCGCCGATGTCCTTCGCTAATCTTTCCCGTATCGGCCTCGACAAACCGCTGCGTTTGCTGCTGGTGCATGCCGGCGATGCCGAGTCGATCACCTGGGCCGGCCTGGTGCAGCCGCTGCGCCTGTGCGCGCGGGCGCTGGGGCCGGAGGCCCTGCGGCTGGACGTGCGCACGCCGGAACAGGTGGCCGCGCAGGGCGGCAACTGGCATATCGCGCTGCTGGTGGCCGACGAAACGGAGGCGCCGCTGCGCGCCGAGCTGTGCCGGGCCGTGATCGAACGCTGCCGTTCGGCGCCATTCTGGGGCGGCGTGGGCGCGGCCGTGCTGTGGCTGGCCGACGCGGGCGTCATGGATGGCGTGCGCATCGCCTTGCCGTGGGCCCTGTACGCGGATGCGGAAGCCAAGGCCGAACGGGCCATTTTAACGCCGCACCTGTTCGATATCGACGGCCCGCACATCACCTGTTGCGGCGGCGCGGCCAGCATCGACTTTTCGCTGACCCTGATCGAAACGATCTTTGGCGCCGACGTGCAGGCCCTCGTCAAGGAAGCGCTGTGTGTGGACAAGGTGCGCGGCAAGGAAGAGCGCCAGAGGGTGGCCCTGCAGGCGCGTTTCGGCGTGCTGCAGCCGAAATTGTCCGAAGCGGTGACCTTGATGGAAGCCAATATCGAGGAGCCGCTGTCGACGGACGACATCGCCAGCCTGGTGGGCTTGTCGCGGCGCCAGCTGGAGCGGTTGTTCAAGCAATACCTGGGCAGCTTGCCGTCGCGCTACTACCTGGAGCTGCGCCTGCAGCGCTCACGGCAACTGTTGCTCGATACACATTATTCCATCGTGCAAGTCGGCCTGATGTGCGGCTTTTCTTCCGGTTCGCACTTTTCCACGGCCTTTGGCACCCTGTTTGGCAATACGCCGCGGGAAGAGCGGCAGCGCAAGCTCATGCCTCCCGCGTAATTAAGCAAGCCTGGCTGTGATGAATTGTGAAAATCCTTGTCGCAGATCCAAAAGAGTTTTAGCATCCCGCTTTTTATAATGCAGTACACACGTAGCTGTCGTAGCTGCGGAGTACCTAACATATTGATGGGGAAATGCTATGAATGCCAAGCTTGATTCGACCGTAACGGCTCGTCCAGTCACCCGGGAAACCTTTGACCAGGTCCTCGTTCCTACCTACGCCCCTGCAGCCATGGTGCCCGTGCGCGGTTCCGGTCTGGATCTGTGGGACCAGACTGGCAAGCATTACCTCGATTTCACCTCCGGCATCGCCGTCAACAGCCTGGGCCACTGCCATCCGGCCCTGGTCGACGTGCTGACCAAGCAAATCAATAATTTGTGGCATTTGGGCAACGGCTATACCAACGAGCCTGTCCTGCGCCTGGCGCTGGCCCTGACGGAAGCGACCTTCGCCGACCGCGCCTTCTTCTGCAACTCGGGCGCGGAAGCCAACGAAGCGGCCCTGAAACTGGCGCGCAAGTACGCGCACACCAAGTTTGGCGCGCACAAGTCGCGTATCATCTCGTGCTTCAGCTCTTTCCACGGCCGCACCCTGTTTACGGTCTCCGTCGGCGGCCAGGCCAAGTACACGGAAGGCTTCGAGCCGCTGCCGCCGTCGATCGACCACATCGCCTACAACGACATCGAAGCGGCGCGCGCCGCCATCGGCGATGACGTGTGCGCCGTGATCGTCGAGCCGGTACAAGGCGAAGGCGGCGTGGTGCCGGGCAACCCTGAGTTCCTGAAGGAATTGCGCGCCCTGTGCGACAAGACGGGCGCCCTGTTGATTTTCGACGAAGTCCAGAGCGGCATGGGCCGCACTGGCGCGTTGTTCGCCTACATGGGCTACGGCGTCACGCCGGACATCCTGACGGCCGCCAAGGCGCTGGGCAACGGCTACCCGATCGGCGCCATGCTGACCACGAATGAACTGGCGCAGACCCTGGCCGTCGGCACCCACGGCACCACCTACGGCGGTAACCCGTTGGCCGCCACCGTGGCCTTGACCGTGCTGGAGACGATCAACACGCCGGCATTCCTGGCGCGCGTGAAAGAAGCGAGCGTCAACACCATCGCCATGCTGCAAGGCTTGATCACGGATTACCCGCAAGTGTTCTCCATCGTGCGCGGCAGCGGTTTGCTGCTGGGCCTGGTAGTCAGCGATGCTTACAAAGGCCGCGCGAAAGACATCCAGAAAGCGGCCGAAGCGCAAGGCTTGATGGTGCTGATCGCCGGCATGGACGTGGTGCGCCTGGCGCCGGCCCTGATCGTCTCGGACGAGCAAATCGCCGAAGCGGGCCGTCTGCTGCGCGTGGCCATCGACGGCATGCTGAAAGCCTGAAGCTAGCCCCGCTCCCTGTTTGATCACCGGCCCGCCGCTTTGCTGCGGGCCGGCTTGGTTCTACCCGGGTATTTAGCCCAAGTATCGTCAGCATTGAAGGAGTACCCATGTATGTTGTCCGTCCGGTAGAAATTGCGGATATCGCAGCCCTCGAAGCGCTGGCCGCGGTAACCATGCCGGGTGTCCATACCCTGCCGAAGACGCGCGAAAAAATCGCCGCCTCCGTCGAGCGCTCCATCGCCTCGTTTGCCGCCCATGTCGACATCCCCAGCGAAGAGTCGTATCTCTTCGTGCTTGAATCCCTGCTCGACAAGAGCATTGCCGGCACGGCCGCCATCTTTGCCTCGGCCGGCTCGAACGGCACCTATTTTTCCTTTCGCAACGACGTCATCCAGCAAGTCTCGCGCGACCTGAACATCAGCCACAGCGTGCATGCGCTGACCCTGTGCTCGGAGTTGACGGCATACTCGCAGCTGTCCGGTTTCTATGTGCGCAACATGGAGCAGGCGGGCCTGGAAGCGGCCCTGTTGTCGCGCGCGCGGCTGCTGTTCGCCGTACTGGCGCCTCACCGCTTCGGCGACCGCTTCTTCGTGCCGCTGGCCGGCATCACGGACGCCAACGGCCAGTCGCCGTTCTGGGATGCGCTGGGCCGCAAGTTCTTCCAGATGGATTTCCTCGATGCCGAAAAAGTCATCGGCGGCGCGCGCAACCGCACCCTGATCGTGGAACTGATGCCGCATTACCCCGTGTACGTGCCGCTGCTGCCCGGCGACGCGCAGGCGGCCATGGGCCAGATCCATCCGAGCGGCGAACTGGCATTCAATTTGCTGACGGAAGAAGGCTTTGAAGCCGACGATTACATCGACATCTTCGATGGCGGTCCGATCCTGCAGGCACACAAGCATGCGCTGCGCTCGTTTACGGGCTCGCTCACGCGCCGCGTCGTCGCAGGCGTCACGCCCAGCCGCACGGGCCTGAAAGTGCATTACGCGGTCGCATCGGGCGCGGAACGCAACTTCCGCGCCGTCACCTTTACCTGCGATGCGCTCGAAGCGCAGGACACCGTCGGCTTGCCGCCCGAGCTGCTTGAAGCGCTGGCCGTGGCCGAAGGCGACAGCGTCATTTGCGTGCGCATTTAACCGAGAGAACATTATGCTAGTAGTACGCGCCATCAACGCTTCTGACCTGGACGCCCTGTACGGCTTGGCCAGCCAGGTCGGCACCGGCATGACCACCCTCAAGCCGGACATGAAAATGCTGGGCGACCGCCTGGCCATCGCCTGCGCTTCGTTCGCCGAAACCATCCCGCCCGAAAAGCGCGACTACATGTTCGTCATGGAGGATACGGATACGGGCCGCCTGGCCGGCGTGTGCGCCATCAAGGGCGCCGTGGGCCTGGAAGAGCCGTTCTATAACTACCGCATCGGCACCCTGGTCCACTCCAGCCGCGAACTCGATGTGTTTACGCGCATGGAAACGCTGTACCTGTCGAACGACCTGACGGGCAGCACGGAACTGTGCTCGCTGTTTCTGCACCCTGATTACCGCAGCGGCAACAACGGCAAGCTGCTGTCGAAAAGCCGCTTCCTGTTCATCGCCCAGTTCCCGCACCTGTTCACGGAAAAGCTGATCGCCGAAATGCGCGGCTACCAGGCGCCGGACGGCAGCTCGCCGTTCTATGAAGGCCTGGGGCGCCACTTCTTCAAGATGGATTTCCACCACGTCGACGACTTGACGAGCCTGGGCAAGAAATCCTTCATCGCCGAATTGATGCCGCGCCAACCGATGTACGTGGCCTACCTGCCCGACGAGGCGCAGGAAGTCATTGGCAAGGTGCATCTGAGCACGGCGCCCGCGCGCCGCCTGCTGGAACAGGAAGGCTTGCACTTCGAAGGCTATGTCGATATTTTCGACGCCGGTCCCGTGCTGCAGGCGCGCGTGTCCGAGTTGCGCGCCATGCGCGACAGCATGCCGGCCGTGCTCGACGCCGCGACTGTGCCAGTGCCTGTGCCGGAAGTGTGCGGCGACACGGCCCTGGCCGAACCTTACCTGGTGTCGAACACCGACCTGAAAGATTTCCGCATGATCGTCACCGGCGCCAATCCGCACAGCGGCAAGATCGCGCTGGACGACGATGAACTGCATCTGCTGCGCTGCCATCACGGCGACACCGTGCGCACCTTGTCACTCAACCCGAGGAAGCATCCCCATGTCTAAATCGTCCAACCTTAATTCATCTACCGCAGCATCGAACTTCATCAACGGCGCCTGGCTGCCGGGCACGGGCCGCGAACTGCTCACCATCGACCCGTCGACCGGCAAGCAGACCTGGGCCAGCCTGGAAGCGACAGAGAATGAAGTCGAACAGGCTTGTCAGGCCGCCCGCGCCGCCTTTGAAGCGTGGGCCGATACGCCCGTCGAAGAGCGTATCGCCATCTGCGTGCGTTTTCGCGAACTGCTGAAGGAACATGCGGAAGCGCTGGCGCTGCTGATCTCGGAAGAAGTGGGTAAACCCTTGTGGGAGTCGCGCACGGAAGTGGCCACCATGGCCAACAAGATCGATATCTCGGTGCAGTCGTACAACGCGCGCACGGGCATCACGCAAAGCAAGATCGCCGATGGCGACGCCGTGCTGCGCCACCGCCCGCATGGCGTGTTCGGCGTGTTCGGCCCGTACAATTTCCCCGGCCACCTGCCGAACGGCCACATCGTGCCGGCCCTGATCGCCGGTAACACCATCGTCTTCAAGCCCAGCGAATATGCACCGCGCACGGCCATCAAAACCGTGCAGCTGTGGCAGCAGGCCGGCTTGCCCAATGGCGTCGTCAACCTCGTCAACGGTGGGCGCGATACGGGCGTGGCGCTGGGCGCCAATCCACACCTCGACGGCGTATTGTTTACGGGTTCGTGCCAGACGGGCATCAGCCTGCACCGCCAGTTCGGCGGCCAGCCGGGCAAGATGCTGGCGCTGGAAATGGGCGGCAATAACGCTTTGGTGGTGTGGGACGTCAAGGACGTGGACGCGGCCGTGCACCACGCGATCTTCTCTGCCTTTGTTTCGGCCGGCCAGCGCTGCACCTGCGCGCGCCGCCTGGTGGTGCAGGATAATGCCTTTGGTGCCGCCTTCATCGCGCGCCTGGTGGAAGTGGCCGCGAAACTGGGCATCGGCGCGTCCGATGCGCAGCCGCAGCCATTCATGGGTCCCGTGGTATCGAGCGCCGTGGCCGCGCGCCTGGTGCAGGCGCAATCGGACATGGTCGCCAAGGGCGGCACCACCTTGCTGCAGATGCGTCAGTTGAATCCCGAGGCGGGCTTTGTCACGGCCGGTATCGTCGACGTCACCAACGCCACCGGCATCCCCGACGAGGAATGGTTTGGCCCGTTGCTGCAAGTGATACGCGTGGCCGATTTCAACGCGGCCCTGAAGGTCGCCAACGCCACCGAATTCGGCCTGGCCGCGGCGCTCCTGTCCGACGACCCGGCCCTGTGGCAAACCTTCCAGGTACGCGCGCGCGCTGGCATCATCAACTGGAACCGTCCGACCACGGGCGCGGCCAGCACGGCGCCGTTCGGCGGCGTCGGCAAGTCGGGCAACCACCGTCCGAGCGCGTATTACGCGGCCGATTACTGCGCCTACCCGGTCGCCTCGATCGAGAACAGCGCGCTGGAAATGCCGGCCAAGCTGTCGCCCGGCCTGAATTTTTAAGGAAACTCCCCATGCACAGCACGCGTGAATACAATTTTGACGGCCTGGTCGGGCCATCGCATAACTATGCCGGACTCTCGTTCGGCAACGTGGCCTCGTTCAGCAATGTGAAAAGCGCTTCGAATCCGAAGCAGGCCGCCTTGCAGGGCCTGGCCAAGATGCGCGCCCTGGCCGCGCGCGGCTTTGCGCAAGCCTTGCTGCCGCCGCAGGACCGGCCGAATTTCCGCCTGCTGCGCTCCATCGGCTTCACGGGCACGGATGCCGAGGTGCTGGCGCGCGCCTACAAGGAATCCCCTGTGATTCTGGCCTGCGCGTATTCCGCCTCGCCCATGTGGACGGCGAATGCCGCCACGGTCAGCCCGTCGGCCGACACGCAAGATGGCCGCGTGCATTTCACGGCCGCCAATCTGAATAACAAGCTGCACCGCGCCTTCGAGCACGCGCAGTCGGCGCGCAGCCTGCGCGCCATTTTCAGCGATGACAAGCACTTTGCCGTGCACGACGCGTTGCCGTCCACGCCCGCCTTTGGCGACGAGGGCGCGGCCAACCACACGCGTCTGGGCGCCAGCCACGGCGCGCCATCCGTTGAACTGTTCGTGTATGGCCGGGTGGAGTTCGACCCATCGGCGCCGTCGCCGAAGCGCTATCCGGCGCGCCAGACGCTGGAAGCGTCGCAAGCCGTGGCGCGCCTGCATGGCCTGGACGCGAAGCGCACCGTGTACGTGCAGCAGAACCCGGACGTGATCGACCAGGGCGTGTTCCATAACGACGTCATCGCCGTCGGCAATGGCAATGTGCTGTTCTACCATGAACAGGCGTTTGCCGATGAAGAAGCCAGCTTGTCGCAGCTGCACCGCGCCGTCGCCGCCACGGGTGCCGAGTTGCACGCGCTGCGCGTGGACACGGGCCAGGTACCGATCCAGGATGCGGTGACCAGCTATCTGTTCAACAGCCAGTTGCTGACGAAAGAGGGCGGCAAGATGGCGCTGGTGATACCGCAGGAGTGTCAGGAAAACCGCGCCGTGTCGCGCTACCTGGAAGGTCTGGTGGCCAGCGGTGGTCCGATTGACGAACTGATTCATTTCGATCTGCGCCAGAGCATGCGCAACGGCGGCGGGCCCGCCTGCCTGCGTTTGCGCGTGGCCCTGATGGAAACCGAGGCGCGCGCCATGCATCAGGGCGTGATCATGACGGAAACGCTGTACCATCGGCTGGTGCAGTGGGTGGAAAAACACTACCGTGACCATCTGGAGCCGGGCGACCTGGCCGACCCGCAGCTGGCGCTGGAAGTGCATGCGGCGCTTGAAGAATTGACGATCATCCTCAACTTACCTGGATTGTACGACTTGTAGGCGATAGAAAAAACACAGAACAAATCCGAGACAACTATCCGTAGCACAGACAGAATTGGACGGGCGACCCCCGTCTCTTGACACCGCTGCCGCCCAGCCACAAGCCCGAACGACAGCGTTGGACATTCACATTACCGTAATGGAGATGCAAGATGAATCACACGCCACAAGATTTGCGTACACAAACGCTGGAGTTGATTAACGCGGCTGGCAATGCAGGCAAGGCGGCGGCGCCTGTCGTGCAGCTGGTGCAGGCATGGCTCGACTCGCTCGATGCCGAAGACCTGGCCGACATCGCGCCCGACAGTCTGGCGCCCGTGCTGGTGGACGGCTTCACGCAAGCGGCCAAGCGCACCGGCAACGGCTGCCAGATCGCCACCCTGCGTTATGCGGATGGCCGTGGCGGCATGGCGAGCGCCTTGCTGATCCTGAACGAAGACATGCCTTACCTGGTCGACTCCATCGTCATGACCATGCGCCGCCAGCACCTGGCCGTGCGCGGCGTGATGAACACCGTGCTGCCCGTGCGCCGCGCTCTTGATGGCAGCGTCGAAGCGGTGCGCCAGCCGGGCGACCCGCTCGAATCGTATGTGCTGGTGCTGCTCGACGAAGAGCTGGCGCCGGAAGCCCAGACCGCGCTGGTCGCCGCCCTGGAGACGGTCGCGCGCGACGCCGCCATCGTGCGCCGCGATGCCGCCGCCATGAGCGAGCGCCTGGCCACCGTCGCCACGGCTGCATCGCAGCATGGCGAAGAAGGCGCGGAAGTGGCGGCCTTCCTGGAGTGGGCCCGCAGCGGCGGCTTTGAAGTATTCGGCTACGCCTACTACCGCGTCAAGCCGGGCGTGCGCGAACTCGAACGCGACATTCCTAGCCGTGCCGGCGTGCTGCAGGATACGGCGCACCCGGTCTACGGCACCTGCCTGGCGAACATCCCCGGCGACTTCGACACCCTGGCCAAGCGCGACTCGGCGCTGTCCATCGTCAAGGCCGACGTGGCGGGCACTTTGCACCGCGACCAGCAGCTGGACTTCATCGGCGTGCGCGACATGGATGCGCAAGGCGCGATCCTGGGCGAGCATTGCTTCGTCGGCCTGTTCACCCGTGCCGGCAACTCCACCCCGCTGGCGGCGCTGCCGTTTGCGCGCGGCCGCGTGGCCAAGGTTTTGAGCCTGGCCGGCGTGCGCCAGCAAGGCTTCCGCGCCGAGAAATTCCGCGAAATCCTTGAATCCCTGCCGCGTACGGAAGCGCTGGAAGCGGACCTCGACTGGCTGGCGCAAGTGTGCGGCGCCGTCGTCTCGCTGTACAAGCAGCCGCGCACCAAGGTCTTCGCGCGCCGCGACGTGTATGCGCGCCACCTGAACGTGCTGGTCTACCTGCCGCGCGAGCGCTACAGCGCCAGCGTGGCATCGAGCCTGGCGAAAGCCCTGCAAGCCAGTTCCGGCGCCACGCACGTGAGTATGCAAACCCTGGTGGCCGACGGCCCCCTGGCGCGCGTCTACCTGATCGCCCACGCCGCGCGCTACCCGCTGGACCTGGAAACGGATATCGAACAGCCGCTGCTGAGCGTGCTCGATGGCTGGCATAACGGCTTTGCCGCCGTGGCCGACGCCGTGCCCGACGTGGCCCTGCGCAGCAGCCTGCGCAAACTTTGCGCGACTTTGCCGCTCGATTACGTGGCCGCCACCGCGCCGGCCGTCGCCTTCCGCGACCTCGACACCATCCTGCGCAATACGGATCCGGCGCACGTGGCCGTGCGCATCGAGACGGGCGCCGTCACCACGATTCGCCTGTACTCGGCCAACAAGGTGCCGCCGCTGTCGACCATCCTGCCGGCCCTGCACAATGCGGGCGTGGCCATCGACCGCGAACAGGCATACTCCGTTTCGCTGTCCGACGGCACGCGCTATTTCATCACCAGCCTGACGGTTGATGCCGCCAGCGCGGCGAAACTGGCGCAGCCATCCGTCGTCGCCGTGGCGCAGGAATTGTTTGCCGCCTTGTTCAACGACACGGCCGAAGATGGCCGCCTGAATGGCCTCGTCATCGAAGGCGGCTTGTCGACGCGCGAAGTGCAACTGGTACGCGCCTATACCAGCTACTGGCGCCAGACGGGCAGCCGCTTCTCGGTGCGCTACATCGCCGAAAGCCTGCGCAAGCAGCCGGCCCAGGTCAAAGCCCTGGTCGAAGCCTTCCTGCAGCGCTTCGATCCTTCGCTGTCCGACGCGCAGCACGCGCAAGCCCTGGAAAGCATCGCCGCCATCAAGGCCGGCCTGCCCTCCGTGAACCATGCCGATACCGAGGAAATCCTCGGCGCGCTGGCCGACCTGATGGCCGCCACCCTGCGCACCAGCTACTTCCAGAACAATCAACAAGGCGACAAGATCATCTTCAAGTTCGACACCAGCAGCTTGGCGCTGGTGCCGGAACCGCGTCCTTACCGCGAGATTTTCGTCTTCTCGCGCCGCTTCGAAGGCGTGCACCTGCGCGGCGGCCCCGTCGCCCGCGGCGGCTTGCGCTGGTCCGACCGGATGGAAGACTACCGCACCGAAGTGCTTGGCCTGGTGAAAGCGCAGATGGTCAAGAACGCCGTCATCGTGCCGGCCGGCGCGAAGGGCGGTTTCGTCTGCAAGATGATGCCGAAAGACGCCGTGCGTGAAACCATCGCGGCCGAAGGCGAAGCCGTCTACCGTCTGTTCATTTCCAGCCTGCTGGAAGTGACGGACAACCGCTCGCTGGGCAATATCGTCCCGCCGGTCGACACCGTCTGCTTCGATGAAGCCGATCCTTACCTGGTGGTCGCCGCCGACAAGGGCACGGCGACGTTCTCGGACATCGCCAACGGCATCGCAGTGCAGCGCGGTTTCTGGCTCGGCGACGCGTTCGCCTCGGGCGGCTCGAACGGCTATGACCACAAGAAGCTGGGCATCACCGCCAAGGGTGCATTCGAAGCCGTCAAGCGCCACTTCTATGAAATGGACCACGACCTCAATACCACCCCGATCACCATGGTCGGCGTGGGCGACATGTCGGGCGACGTGTTCGGCAATGGCGTATTGCTGTCGCGCCAGCTGAAACTGGTGGCCGCATTCGACCATCGCCACATCTTCCTCGATCCGACACCGGACGTCGCCGTCTCGTTCGAGGAACGCGCACGCCTGTTCGCCTTGCCGCGTTCCTCGTGGGATGACTACAACAAGGACTTGATCTCGGCAGGCGGCGGCGTGTATCCGCGCTCCGCCCGCAGCATCGAACTGTCGCCGCAGATCCGCGCCGCGCTCGATATCGCGGAAACTGCGCTGGCGCCGGAAGAACTGATGCATCGCATCCTGAAGTCGCCTGTGGACCTGTTCTACAACGGCGGCATCGGCACCTACATCAAGGCGTCGACGGAGAGCCACGCGCAAGTGAAGGACCGCGCGAATGACCACATCCGCGTCAGCGGCAATGAGCTGCGCGTAAAAGTCGTGGCCGAAGGCGGTAACCTCGGTGCGACGCAGGCGGGCCGTATCGAGTTCGCGCTGGCCGGTGGACGCATCTTCACCGATGCGATCGACAACTCGGCCGGCGTGGATTGCTCGGACCATGAAGTGAACGTGAAAATCTGGCTGGACGTGGAAGTCAATGCGGGCAAGCTGACGGAAGCCGAACGCAATCGCGAGCTGTATGCGATGACGGACGACGTCGAGCGCCTGGTCTTGCGCGACAACACGCAGCAGACGCATTTGCTGGTGCGCGAGTTGCAGGCGCAAAGCGAAAGCGCCGTGCAGGATGGCTATGCCGCGCTGATCGCCAGCCTGGAAGAAGAAGGCGCCCTGTCGCGCGAGCTGGAGCAACTGCCGTCGGTGGCCGAACTGGCACGCCGCAAGAGCGACGGTCGTGGCTTGAGCACGCCGGAACTGGCGGTGGTGATCGCCAACGTGAAGAACCGCTTCAAGCGCATCCTGTCCGCACTGCCGTTGACGGGCGAAACGTGGGCCGAGCCGGTCCTGAAACCGTACTTCCCGTCCTTGCTGGTGGAAACCCGTTCGGCGCTCGACCACCCGCTGGCCAACGCCATTCTGGCGACCGTGCTGGCCAATGAAGTGATCAACCGCTGCGGCCCGCTGATGATCCGCAACCTGGCGGCGGAACACGGCGTGGACGAATCGACCGTGATCCTGGCCTGGGGCCAGGCATGGGTGGCGCTGAACCTGGCGCCCGTGTTCGACGCGCTCGATGCGGATGCCTTGACGATTCCACGCGAGGTGTCGATCAAGGTCGACGCGCAAACGCGCGTGCTGCAGCAAACGATGATCGCCGGCGTGCTGTCGGTGCCGGCCGAGCAATTGCGCGGCGCCGGCCTGGCCGAACTGACTCGTTTGTTTGGCGCGGAATCGAAGCGCGAGCTGCTCAAAGCCGTCGGCATCAAGTCGGAAGCGGCGCTGGTGCCGGGCTTGAGTCCGGCCTTCGTGCAGGCGTGGGATGCGGTCGACGCGCTGGAAGTCGTTGCCGGCTTCCTGTTCCCGGCCCTGTCCGTGCCGCGTCCTGCTTCGATGGACCTGGCGGCCTTCCTGCAAGTGGGCCTGGCCCTGCGCAGCCAGGCGGGCATCGACACCCTGGAGCGTGGCCTGAAGCTGGCCGCGCAAGGCAAATCGCAGGAACAGTTGCGCAACTACGCGCAACAAGCGCTGCGCCGCACGCAACAGCGTCTGCTGACGCAGGTGCTGGCGCGCGCCGAGCAAGGCAATGCCGGCCAGGCAGTCGATGCCGTGACGGGCGCGCTGGGCCTGTCGGCCTATGTGGCGGCGACGGAACTGGAGCAAGCCATGCTGGACGTGTGGACCTTGTCGGAAGCCGTGAATAAAATCACGGCGAAAACCCCAGCGGAAGCGGCGGTGTAATGACGCAAGAAGTAACGCAGGTAATAGCACCGGTAGTAACACCGGTAGTGCAGGCGCTGGCGCAGGCCGATTTCAGCGGCGTGGCGCAGTTGTTTTCGGACGCCGGTTTCACGGTGGCCTTGCCGGCGCCCGGCATGCTGCAAGTCGTCAAACCGGGAGCCGGCCGCGCCAGCGTGGCCGTCTCGGTGGGCGTGCATGGCGACGAAACGGGACCGATCGAAGTGCTGGCGCATCTGCTCGACGCGCTGTCGCGCGATGCGTCCGCACTGGCCGTCGACCTGCTCGTTTGCGTGGGCAATGTCGATGCGATCCGGGCCGGCAAGCGTTTCATCGACGCCGACCTGAATCGCATGTTCCGCCCCGTGCGGGGCAGCCTGGCGCAAGCGGCGGAAAGCGCGCGCGCCGATGAGATGATCGCCGCGACAAAAGCGTTCTTTGCAGCGGCGGGCCCCGTGCGCTGGCACCTGGATTTGCACACGGCCATTCGGCCCTCCGTGTATCCCACGTTTGCCATCGTGCCGGACCTGGTGGCCGACGACGCCAAGGCGCAGCTGATAGCCTGGCTGGGCCAGGCCGCCATCGGCGCCATCATCATGAACCCGCAGTCGGCCGGCACCTACAGCTATTATTCGGCCGAGCATTTCGGTGCGGCCGCCAGTACGGTGGAGCTGGGCCGCGTGGGCACCCTGGGGCAGAACGATTTGTCCCTGTTCGACGACGTGTCGCGGGCGCTGGACGGCTTGCTGCGGGGCTTGCCTGCGCAGCCCGTCAAGGCAGCGCCGCACGTGTTCAAGGTGGCGCAGGAAATCATCAAGCACAGCGATGAATTCCGCATGGCGTTTGATCGCAGCACGCAGAATTTCACGTCCCTGCCGCAGCACGCCGTGATCGCCAGCGATGGCGACCACGTCTACACGGTGCAGCACGCGGAAGAACTGGTGGTGTTTCCCAACCCGGACGTGCGCGTGGGCTTGCGCGCGGGCTTGATGGTGGTGCGTACCTCCTGATCGTCCAGCCGTCACACAGCATCAAGCGCCAGCCGGGGAAACCCGCCTGGCGCTTTTTTCATAAAAAGATGCCGAACAGAAATAATTATCCATTAAGCAATCAACTGGTTTAAAATATTTGCCCTTTTGTAAATTCCTGGACCGATCATGTTGAAACGCCTGCTGACAGCGCTGCTGTGCCTGACCCTCTCCGGCCTGACGGCTGCCGCCCCTGCCGAGGAAAAGGCTGCCGCAACGGAAATGACGGCCGAGCAATTCCTCGCCCAGTTGCACCTGCAGCGCGGCAAGATCACTTTGCCGGGCGGCATCGCCACCCTGGATTTGCCCGCCAACTTCCGTTATTTGTCGCCGACGGATGCCGAGCGCGTGCTGGTTGATGCCTGGGGCAATCCGCCGGGCATGGAATCGCTGGGCATGATCGTGCCCGCCAAGATCAGCGTGCTTGAGCGCGATAGCTGGGGCGTGGTGGTGACGTATGAAAAGGAAGGGCATATCAAGGATGACGATGCGGACAGCATCAAGTACGACGAATTGCTCAAGGATATGCAGGCGTCCGTGCTGGAAAACAATGCGGAGCGCAAGAAGCAGGGCTATCCCGGCATCCATTTGATGGGCTGGGCGGAAAAACCCAGCTATGCCAAGGATACGCACAAGCTGTACTGGGCCAAGGATTTGATGGTCGATGGCGGCGAGCACTCGCTGAACTACAACGTGCGCGTGCTGGGCCGTGAAGGAGTGCTGAACCTGAACGCGATTGCCAGCATGCAGCAGATCGCGACGATCAAGACAGAGATGCAGCAAGTGACGGCGTTCACGGAATTTACCGACGGCAACCGCTACACGGATTTCGACAGCAAGACGGACAAGGTGGCCGAGTATGGCCTGGCGGCGCTGGTGGCTGGCGGCGTGGCCAGCAAGCTGGGCCTGTTTGGCAAACTGCTGGCGCTGCTGCTGGCCTTCAAGAAAGTGCTGCTCCTGGCCGTCGTGGGCGGCGGCGCGGCCATCGTCAAGTTTTTCACTGGCAAGCGCAAGGACAAGCCGGCACCGATACAGCCGCAGGAGTCCGTTGAACAGCCAGCGCATTTACCGGATGGCAAGGTGAATCTGGACAAGTAAGCTTGTGTGCGTACCCGCAGGCGGCGCCTCGGGTACACTGATTCATCGTTCACTATCAGGAGTCCGCCATGTCCGTGTCCATGTATCAGGCAACCATTCCCGTCTTCATTCGCGGCTTGCGGGTCGTCTCGGCCCTGCTGGAAAAAGCGCAGGCCCATGTGGAGGAAGATGGCATCGTGCCCGAGATTTTACTGGGCGCGCAGCTGGCGCCCGACATGCTGGACTTGACGGCGCAGGTACAGCGCGCCAGCGATACGTCGAAGATGTCGGTCGAACGCCTGAGCGGCGTGCCGGCGCCGAAGTTCGAGGATAACGAAGCATCGTTCGAGCAGTTGCAGGAACGCATCGCCAGCACCATCGCCTACATCGATAGCGTGAATGCGGGCCAGATGGCGGGCAGCGCGCAGAAGGAAGTCGTGCTGAACTGGACGGACGAGGGGACAACATTCTCGGGCGACGATTACCTGCTCAGCTTTGCCTTGCCGAACTTCTATTTCCACGTCTCCATGGTCCACGCCATCCTGAGAAACAATGGCGTGGCCGTGGGCAAGCTCGACTATCTGGGACCGTACGATTAACGTTGTGGCTGTTGCACCTGGTTCTGCACCGCATTGCCCAGCATGCCGCCGCCGATCACGCCGGCCACCGTTGCCAGCGCCTTGCCGCGGCCGCCACCGACCTGATTGCCGATCAAGCCGCCGATGACGGCGCCCGTGCCGATGCCCACGTAGTTCGGTTGTGCCGGTGCCGGCGCAGGCACTGGCTGCTGGCGCACGGGTTCGCGGTAGGCCGTGTCGCGGTAGCCTTCGTTGCTGTCATTGTAGGCAGGACGCGCTTGCGCCACTTGCGTGTGGTGCACGACGCGCTTGTGCACGACGGGCGCTGGTGCCGGTGCCGGGGCGGCTTGCGCGACGACAGGCGCGGCCACCGGCGCAGTCACGGGCGCTGCCAGGGCGGCGGCACCGGCCGGCGTCATGGCGGCCACGTCGGCAGGGATGGCTGGCGTGGCCGGCACATTCGCCCGCGAATTGGGCAGGATACCGGCGATGGACGCCGCGCCGACCAGGCACAGGACCGTCACGGAAATGGCGGCGCCGGCCATCAAGGGGTGGATGCGGCTGGCGGTAGTCGTCGTGTTCATGTGTTCTCCTGGGGTGGTGCTGCGGGTGTTATTGATGTGTCCAGATTAGCGGCCGCGCCGGCCCAAGGCTAGCCCTTGCGCTGTATCAAACGTAAGCAGGTGTAAGCCGCGCTTTGCAAAGCACAGTAGAATCGGTGCTTCCCCTTTTCCGAAAGTCCGCCATGAGCCAGCTATTCACGCCGTATGCCCTGGGGCCGCTGCAGGTGGCCAACCGCATCGCCATCGCGCCCATGTGCCAGTACTCGGCCGACAACGGCAACGCCACCGACTGGCACATGATCCACCTGGGCCATTTGGCCCTGTCCGGCGCGGGCTTGCTGATGACGGAGGCGACGGCCGTCTCGCCCGAGGGACGCATCTCGGCCGAAGACCTGGGCCTGTGGTCGGACGCGAATCAAACGGCGCTGGCCAAGGTGGTGCAGGCGATCCGACGCCATTCGCCGATTCCGCTGGTGGTGCAACTGGGCCACGCGGGACGCAAGGCGTCGAGCCGCGCGCCATGGCAGGGCGGTGCCTGCGTGCACCTGGCCGATGGCGGCTGGCAAACGGTGGCGCCGTCCGCCATCGCTCATGCGCCCGGTGAAACCGTGCCGATCGCCCTCGATGAAATGGGTTTGCTGCAGATCAAGGGCGCCTTTGTGGCGGCCGCGCAGCGCGTGCATGCGCTCGGCATCGAGGGCATCGAACTGCATGCGGCGCACGGTTATCTGCTGCACCAGTTTTTGTCGCCGCTATCCAACCAGCGCATGGATGCATATGGCGGCAGCCTGGAAAACCGCATGCGCTTTCCGCTGGAAGTGGTTGCAGCCGTGCGCGCCGCCGTGCCAGCCACGGTGGCCGTGGGCGTGCGCATTTCCGCCACCGACTGGGTCGAGGGTGGCTGGGACATCGAGCAAAGCGTGCGTTTCGCGCAGGAACTCAAGCAGCTGGGCGCCGACTTCATCCACGTCTCCAGCGGCGGCATTTCGCCGCAGCAGCAGATCCCCGTGGGACCGGGCTACCAGGTGGCGTTTGCCGAACGCATCAAGCGCGACAGCGGCTTGCCTACGATTAGCGTGGGCTTGATCACGGAAGCGCAGCAGGCGCAAGACATCATCGCCAACGGCCAGTCCGACATGGTGGCGCTGGCGCGCGCCATCCTGTTCGACCCGCGCTGGCCCTGGCATGCGGCGGCCCAGCTGGGCGCGCAAGTGCAGGCGCCGCCGCAGTACTGGCGCTCGCAGCCGCGCGAATTCAAGAACCTGTTCGGCGACACGACCCTGGGCCAGCGCTAAGGCTTACTCTGCTACACTGACGCTTCTTTCCCCATTTCTCCAGGACGCTTCGACATGCGCCATTGATACTGCCGTGCTGTGCACGGCCTCGCCCATCCCGCCACAGCGCCTTGCGCCGCGCGGGTTCGCCAGCCCTGTCTGCACGTACCAGGAGTATCCATGCCCGCATTACTACAACTCGACCGTCTTTCCTTCGTGCTGCCCGATGGCCGCACCCTGTTTTCCGATCTGCAATTTGTCTTTGCCCCGCAACGTATCGGCCTCGTCGGCGATAACGGCGTGGGCAAGAGCGTGCTGGCGCGTCTGCTGGCGGGCCAGGCGCAACCGTCCTCTGGCGCCGTGCGCTGTGACGGCAGCGTGCATTACGTGGCGCAGGAACTCGATCCGCAGCGCTATCCCACCGTGGCGGCCCTTGCTGGCATGCTGGACTTGCTGGCCGCGCTGGCGCGCATCGCCGAAGGCAGCATCGATGAAGCCGATTACGCGCTCGTGGGAGATCGCTGGGATGCCCAGGCCCGTTTGCGCCAGGCGCTCGATGCGCTCGATTTGCGCCATGTCAATGCCGCTACGCCCACGGCCAGCCTGAGCGGCGGCGAACGCCAGCGCATCGCCCTGCAAGGGGCCTGGTTGTCGCAGGCGGACTGGCTGGTGCTCGATGAACCGAGCAACCATCTCGACGTGCGGCAACGCGCCCGCCTGGTGGCGCAGATGGCGCGCTGGCCGGGCGGCGTGCTGCTGGTCAGCCATGACCGCGGCTTGCTCGAGCACGTCGATGACATCGCCGAACTGTCGCCGCAGGGCTTGCGCAGCTATGGCGGCAATTACGCCATGTATGCGCAGCAGCGCGCGCTGGAGCAGGCCGGTTTTGCGGCGGCCCTGCAGGCGGAAAAGGCGGGCGCCAGACGCGAACAGCGCGAAGCGCAGCAGCAGGCCGAACGCCAGCAGAAGCGCGTGGTGCGTGGCGAGCGCGAGGGGCGCGAAGGCAATCAAAGCAAGCTGCTGCTCGACGCGCGCAAGGAGAAAAGCCAGGATAGCCAGGGCAAGCTGCGCCTGCGCGCGCAAGAGGCGCAGCAGGCGCGCCAGCAAAGGGTGATGGATGCCAGCGCCCGCTGCGCGCCCGAGGCCGAACGTCTGCTGCTGGCGCCCGAGAGCGGCGTGCCGAACGGCAAGCTGATCCTGGAACTGCGCGAACTGGTCTTGCCCTATGGCCAGGCGCAGCCTGTGAGCCTGGTCATCAGTGGGCCGCGCCGCCTGGCCGTGACGGGCAATAATGGCAGTGGCAAGTCGACCTTGCTGCGCGTGATCGCCGGCCAGCTGGCGCCCGCCAGCGGCGAGCTACTGTGCCATGCGCGGATGGCGTGGCTGGACCAGCATGCTGGACTGCAAGACGGCGAGTGGAGTGCCGTGCAGCGCTTGCAGGCACGCAACAGCCTGCTGCCGGAAGGCGAGCTGCGCACGCGGCTGGCGCTGCTGGGCATTGCCGGCGCGCGCGCCACCATGCCCAGCCGTTTGCTCAGCGGTGGCGAGCGCATGAAGGTGGCGCTGGCGGCCGAACTGTATGCGCAGGCGCCGCCGCAACTGCTGCTGCTTGATGAACCTGACAATCATCTGGACCTGGCCAGCCTGCAGGCGCTGGAGCAGATGCTGCTGCAATATCGGGGCGCGCTACTTGTGGTTTCGCACGACCAGGCATTTCTGGAGGCGATAAACCTTGACCCCGAGGGCTTGACATTGCACAAGTGACAATTTAATGAAAAAAGTCACGCTCGATGCCTGTAGAGCATGCTTCATGAACCGATGCTGAATTTTGTTTGATTGTCGGTATAATCCACTGAATAACCGGGCCTATTTGTGAACTAAAACTGCTGGTTCACCAATATGATGACGTTTAATCTGGCACTGTTGTCGGTCACTACCGCGCTGCCAGGGCGTCATCCTGCGTGCCCTGCCGTGCATGAATTTTGGTTTCGCTTATATTGTTTTCTTGGAGAAATAGCATGTCGTTTTACGAAAAACTCAAAGCCCTCAACATCGAACTGCCAGTCGTTGCCGCGCCAGCTGCCGCCTACGTGATGCATGCCCGCACGGGCAACACCGTCTTCCTGTCCGGCCACCTGGCCAAGAAGGATGGCAAGGTATGGGTTGGCCAGCTGGGCAAGGACGTCACCACGGAAGAAGGCAAGATCGCCGCGCGCGGCATCGCCATCGAACTGATCGCCACCCTGCAAGACGCGTGCGGCGGCGACTTGAACAAGGTCAAACGCATCGTCAAGGTCATGAGCCTGGTCAATTCCACCTCCGCATTCACGGAACAGCACCTGGTGACCAATGGCGCCTCGGAACTGTTCGTCGAAGTCTTCGGCGACAGCGGCAAGCACGCCCGCTCCGCCTTCGGCGTGGCGCAAATCCCGCTGGGCGCTTGCGTCGAGATCGAGCTGATCGCCGAACTGGCCTGACGCAGTAGCCTGACCATATGAGCATGCCGGCGCTCAGCCGCCGGCGCGCCTTTTCCTCCTTTCCAGCAAGAGCGGAACCGCCATTGGGGTGGAGGGATCGGTGTATTCAAGAAAAAAACGGAGACACGTAATGAAAACGAGTGAACAAGGCTTGCACCGCGGCCTGGGCGAGCGGCAGATCCGCCTGATGGCGCTGGGCGCCGCGATTGGCGTAGGCCTGTTTTTGGGTTCCGGCAACGCGATCAAGATGGCCGGCCCCGGCATCATGCTGTCGTACATCATCGGTGGCGCGGTCATCTTCATGATCATGCGCGCACTGGGCGAAATGGCCGTGCACAACCCGGTCGCCGGCTCTTTCAGCCGCTACGCCCAGGATTACCTGGGCCCCCTGCAAGGCTATCTGACGGGCTGGAACTACTGGTTCCTGTGGCTGGTCACATGCGTGGCGGAAATTACCGCCGTCGCCATCTACATGGGCATCTGGTTCCCCGACACGCCGCGCTGGATCTGGGCCCTGGCGGCCCTCGGTTCCATGGGCGCGATCAACCTGCTGGCCGTGAAAGCCTACGGCGAGTTCGAATTCTGGTTCGCGCTGATCAAGGTGGTCACCATCATCCTGATGATCATCGGCGGCACGGGCATGATCGTCTTCGGTCTCGGCAACGATGGCGTGGCCATCGGCATCTCGAACCTGTGGACGCATGGCGGCTTCTTCCCGAATGGCGCGCAGGGCGTGCTGATGTCGCTGCAGATGGTGATGTTTGCCTACCTGGGCGTGGAAATGATTGGCTTGACGGCCGGCGAAGCGGCGAACCCGAAGAAATCGATTCCCGACGCCATCAATTCCGTGTTCTGGCGCATCCTGATTTTCTATGTCGGCGCACTGTTCGTGATCCTGTCGATCTACCCATGGAATGAAATCGGCACCACCGGCAGCCCCTTCGTCATGACGTTCGAACGCCTGGGCATCAAGACGGCCGCCGGCATCATCAACTTCGTCGTGCTGACGGCGGCCCTGTCGTCGTGTAATGGCGGCATCTTCAGCACGGGCCGCATGCTGTACAACCTGGCGCTGCAAGGCCAGGCGCCAAAGGCATTCGCGGAAACCACGGCCAGCGGCGTGCCGCGCCGCGCCATCCTCGTGTCCGTCTTCGCGCTGCTGCTGGGCGTGCTGCTGAACTACCTGGTGCCGGAAAAAGTGTTTATCTGGGTCACCTCGATCTCCACCTTCGGCGCCGTCTGGACCTGGGGCGTGATCCTGGTCACGCAGATTCAGTTCCGCAAGACCTTGACGCCGCTGGAAATCAAGAACCTGGCCTTCCGCATGCCGTTCGCGCCGTATGGTTCCTGGATTTCGCTGGCTTTCCTGGCGCTGGTCATCGGCCTGATGGCGTATTTCCCCGATACGCGCATCGCCCTGATGGTGGGACCGGCCTGGCTGATCCTGCTGACGGTGCTGTACTACGTGCTGGGCCTGGCGCCGAAAGCGCGCCGCGACGATGTGCCGCAAGGCTACGAAGCGGGCTGGCCGCCGGCCGATGCGCCACACGGCAAGAAGTAATTCAGCTGAACTGAGCTGAACCAGAAGCGCGCCCCTGCCCCTGCAGCGGCGCGCTTTTTCTTTCATGGAAGCAATTTTTTCTTCAGCAGCACTCTTGCGGGTTTAGCGGCGCACGCCAGTCGTTGTTTCCTTACATCAAAGTTCTGTTTAGCTGAGCCGATGAAAGCCCTATAATCGCTTAGTTTTGAGAATGGACGCGATCTTTCCGGTTTTTTGCCAGGTAGGGCCGGAGCGCTATTTGTTTTTACCCGTCATACGATATGTGTGCCTCATAAAGGAATATTAGTGAGCCAAACCCTGGTCCAGAAAATTTGCCGCACCAAGCCGATCGATACCACGGTCGAATATGGTGAAGGCCTCAGCAGCAGTGGCTTGAGCCGGTCCATCGGCCTGTTTTCCCTCACCATGATCGGCGTCGGCGCCACCATCGGCACGGGCATTTTCTTTACCATGGTCGAAGCCGTCCCCAAGGCGGGCCCTTCAGTCGTCCTGTCTTTCCTGATCGCCGCCATCACGGCCGGCCTGACGGCCTTGTGCTATGCGGAATTGTCGTTCCGCATACCCGCCTCCGGCTCCTCGTATTCATTTGCCTACGCCACCGTGGGTGAGTTTCTTGCCTTCATCATGGCCGCCTGTCTGCTGCTCGAATACGGCTTGGCGGGCAGTGCCGTGGCCATCGGCTGGTCGTCCTACCTGAACAATTTCCTGGAAAACGCGTTCGGCTGGCACATCCCGGAGATGCTGCGCACGCCGATGATCGTTTCTGGCCCGCATGGCATGGAGTTTCATGCCGGCCACATCAACTTGCCGCCGATCTTTTTGATCTGCATGTGCGGCTTCCTGCTGTTGCGTGGCGCCAAGGAATCGGCCCTGATGAACGCCATCATGGTCATCATCAAGCTGGCGATCCTCGTGTTTTTCATCGTCATCGCGTTTTCCGGTTTTAACGCCGACAATTTCTTCCCCTTCTTCAATACCGACAACAGCAAGGGCTTTGCCGGCATGACGGGCGTCACGGCCGCGGCCGGCACCGTCTTCTTCTCCTTCATCGGCCTCGATACGGTGGCGACGGCGGGCGATGAAGTGAAAAATCCCACGCGCAATGTGCCGCGCGGCATCCTCGGCGCCTTGCTCATCGTCACCGTGTTTTATTTGCTGGTGGCCGTGGCCGCCCTCGGCGCGCAACAGGCGAAATTGTTCGAAGGCCAGGAAGCGGGCCTGGCGGTGATCCTGCAAAACGTCACGGGCAAGACCTGGCCCGCGCTGGTGCTGTCGGCCGGCGCCGTCATTTCCGTCTTCAGCGTGACCCTGGTGACGATCTACGGCCAGACGCGCATCCTGTTTGCCGTCAGCCGTGATGGTTTGATCCCGAAATCGTTCCAGAAAATCCACCCGCGCACGCTGGTGCCGGTCAGCAATACCATCATCGTCTGCCTCGTCGTGGCCGTGGTGGCCGGTTCCGTCGATGCGACTTACTTGTGGGACATGGTCAGCATCGGTACCCTGACGGCCTTCATGGTCGTCTCGATCGCCGTGCCCGTGCTGCGCCACAAGCAGGGCGCGAACCGCATCGAAGGCTTCAGCGTGCCGTTCGGCCCGTACGTGATTCCGGGTCTGAGCATCCTGGCTTGCCTGTACATCATGCGCGATTTGCCGCATACGACGTTTGTCGTGTTCAGTGTGTGGATGGCGGTGACGGTGGCCATTTACTTCCTGTACAGCATGCGGCATTCGCATCTGGGCAAGAAGGCCCGCTAATGCAGTCTGTTCCATCCGAAACCGCCGCGCTTGCCGGCGGTTTTTTTTATTTCTAACCGGAATTTACATGATGAAAATAACTGATCTGGCCGCCTGCGGCTTGCTCGCAAGCAGCCTTCTGGGCACCCTGGCGCAGGCCGCCCCTGCAAGCGAGCCGGCCTTGCGCGATTACCGCGCCGTCGCCCTGTCGGCCAATGGCCAGCGCATCGCCGCCATCGAGTCGAGCAGGGTGGAACAGCCACAGCCGCAGCGCCCGCATGCGGTGATCGTCGTGCGCGACGCCGCCAACGGCGCCATCGTGCAGCAATTCGATCCGTGTGCCGTGTGTTCCTACGACAAGCCCAGCTGGTCGCCGGATGGCAGGCAACTGGCCTTCATCGGCTATGACGCCAAGGCGGGCACGGCGCAGCTATACCTGGCCACCCTGTCGCAGGCGCCGGTGCGGATGTTGACCAGTATCAAGGGTGTGGCCAGCACGGCGCGCTGGTCGCCGGACGGCAAGCAGCTGGCCCTGCTGGCGACGGTGGGCGCGCGCAAGCTGGCCGGTGCCGTCGAGGCGGGCGCGCGCCAGGTGGGCGAAGTGGGCAGAGACGACGATGCCCAGCGCATCACCGTCGTGCCGGCCAGCGGCGGCGAGCCGCGTCTGCTGTCACCTGCCGACACCTATGTGTATGAATACAGCTGGACGCCCGATGGCCGCGGCTTTGTTGCCACCAGCGCGCAGGGCAATGGTGATAGCAACTGGTGGGTCGCCAAGCTCAGTCATATCGATGCGGCCACGGGGGCCCTGCGCGTGATCGCGTCACCGGCCATGCAGCTGAACCTGCCTTCCGTTTCGCCGGACGGCAAGACAGTGGTCTTCATCGGCGGCCTGATGAGCGATTTCGGCTCCATCGGCGGCGATATCTACACGGTGCCCTTGGCCGGCGGCACGCCGCGCAACCTCACGCCGGACTATCGCGGCACCTTCAATGGCGTCGTCTGGCGCGGCGCCGGTTTGCTGGCGACGGCCCTGATCGACTCGCAGCTGGCGCTGGTGCCCGTCGATGCGCAGACCGGCCCCAGCCAACCTGTGATGCTCGGTGAACTGAGCAGCAGCGGCAGCGATGGCCGCTTGTCGTTCAGCGCCGATGGCCGTCACGCCGCCGCCGCGCAGGAAGACTTTACGCACGCTTCCTATCTGGTGGCGGGACCGGTGGGCCAGCTGAAAAAGATCACGCGCGACAATGACGGTTTTGCGCCGCAACTGACGGTGCAGAACGTGGGCTGGAACAACGAGCAATACAAGGTGCAGGGCTGGCTGCTGGGGCCGTTGAAGACGGAGGCAGGCAAGCGCTACCCGATGATCGTCAACGTGCATGGCGGCCCCGGCGCGGCTGCCTCGCCACGTTATGTAGCGGCGAGCACCCTGATCCACGAATTGACGCAAAAAGGCTATTTCGTCTTCCTGCCCAATCCGCGCGGCAGCTTTGGCCAGGGCCAAGCCTTTACGCGCGCCAACATGGCTGACTTTGGCGGCGGCGACTGGCGCGACATCCTGGCCGGTATCGACGCGGTGCAAACAGTGGCGCCCGTCGATGGCCAGCGCCTGGGCCTGATCGGCCATTCGTATGGCGGCTTCATGACCATGTGGGGCGTTACGCACAGCGACCGCTTCAAGGCGGCCGTGGCGGGCGCGGGCGTGTCGAACTGGATCAGCTATTACGGCCAGAACGGCATCAATCAGTGGATGATCCCGTTCTTTGGCGCCTCCGCGTATGACAAGCCTGAGGTCTACCGCCGTGCTTCACCGATCGAATCGATCAAGGCGGCCAAGACGCCAACCCTGATCTATGTGGGCGAGCGCGACGTGGAAACGCCGGCCGCCCAGTCGCTGGAATTCTGGCACGGCTTGCGCGCCATGGGCGTGCCGTCCAGCCTGTTCATCTACGATGGCGAAGGCCATTCCTTCCGCAAGCCCGAGCACCAGCGCGACTTGCAGAAGCGCACTATCGGCTGGTTTGAACAGTACTTGAAGTAAGCTGTGCAGGCTTAGCGCGGTGCCACAATATGCACGATCGCCGCGCTATGTATCACGATCTTGTCCGCATCCGCCTGCAACAGGCGGATACGCCGCTGCACCAGCGGCCAACCCGACCAGGCCACGTCGCTGACGGGCGGGGCTGGCAGGGTAGCCAGCGGGGCGCTGATGGCAGCCTTGTCGTCGAGCTGTTCCAGCGCGCGCGACAGGGTCAGACACACTTGCGTATGGCTGTGGCCAAGCAAGGCATTGACGGGCGCGACGGGCAACTGGCTGGCATGGCGCCCGAGGATGGAGCGCAGCGCCGCCACGTGGGCGACCAATAGATAATTTTGCACGATGAACAGGTTGATGTCTTCCACGGCCCGCTGCTTGCTGGCCGGTTCGTCGAGCATGCGTACCAACGCCGAGCTGAGCGCGGCCAGGCTGTCCATCAAGCGCTTGCGCTCGATGCGGTAGGCGAAATCGTCAAAACATTTTCCTTGCAGCAGCGCGAAGCTGGCCTGCATATAACTCACATTCACATTCAGCACCTGGCGCACGAGGCGTGGCAGGCTCTGGTATTCCCAGTTGGCCAGTACAAAGCTGAACACGGTGGCCACCGCCGCGCCGATCAGGGTGTCGATCAGGCGCTCGCTGACGAGGTTCGGGTTGCTGGGCGCCACCAAATGCATTTGCAGCAAGATCATCAGGCTGACGGCAATGGCCGTGTAGCGGTAGCGCAAATAAATGAAGGTGGGCGTGGCCACGATGGAGAGAAATAAAATGGCCATCAGCACGATATTGCTGTGCACGTAGCGGATCACGATGGCCGTGACCACGCAGCCGATAATGGTGCCGATGATGCGGTCGGCGCGGCGCTGGCGCGTCATGCTGAAGGTGGGGCGCAGGATGATGACGATGGTGAGCACGATCCAGTAGCTGTGCGCCGCATACGGCAGCCAGTGGCCGATCAGCAATCCCACGGAAATGGCCATCGACACGCGCAGGGCGAAGCGGAACACGGGTGAGTCCAGGCGCAGATTCGACAGCAGGGTTGTCAGCTCATATTTCTGCTGCGACAAGAACGGTGCCATGTCCGCGCCGCTCCAGAATGGCACGTCGGCATAGACTTTTTGCGTGGCCAGGTGCAGCTCGGCAATCATTTTTAAAATGGCGCGGATCTTGTTGCGCTGCGCGCGCAGGGTGGCCAGCGCTTCCTGCGCAGCGTCGCCTTTTGCGTGCAGGCGGGCAATTTCCGCCTCAATGTCGGCCCATTCCTTGTCATAGCTGATCTGCGCATACGAGGCGCGCTTGCGCGTGACGGCGTAGGCGACGGCTTCGATGTCGCGCGCCGCCTTGTAGGCCAGGTCGTGCAGGGATTTCAGGACCTCGGAGTCGGCCAGGTGCTGGCGCAGCAGCGCGTAATCCGTGTGTGTCGAGAGTATCAGTTCATATAGATCGAGCATGCACACGTGCACTTGCACGACGATGGCATCCTTGCTGTTCTTGTGGCTGCGCAGTATCAGATCGCGCGACGCCTGCTGGCGGTCGGCCAGGATGCTTTGGTGGCGCACCAGCTTGTTGAACTGTTCCGTCAGATTAAAACGCGTGTCGTAGAAGTCGGCCTTGATGTCGATGTAGGCGGCCAGTTCGAACAGGGCTTCGGCCAGCACTTGCTGCTTGATGCGGTGGCGCAAGACCCAGGCGATGGCCATGGCGTAGGCCAGATAGATCAAGCCGCCCAGCATGAACAGCCCCGCATGGTGGAACGATTGCTGCCACGTCATCTGATGCTCCATCGACATGGTCATGATGAACAGGGCGGCCAGTTGCAAGGGCATGGATTTCTTGCCGTACACCACCATCATGCTGGCGAGGAAACTCACGAGGACAAGTACCGTCATCAACAGCCACTGCACCGGCCCGCACAGGCTGATCAATAAGGTCACGGCACTGCACAGCAGCACGGAAGCGAGCATTTCGTTGAACTTGTGGCGCAGCGGGCTGGGCATGTCCATCAGGGTGGTGCACAGGGCGCCGATGCATACCGTCATGGCGGTGGCGCTGTCGCTGATTTCCTGGGTCAGCAAGGCCAGGCCGACCAGGCCGATGGCCACGCGCAAGCCCAGGTAAAAATAATGGCTGTAAATAAAGGTGCGCAGGTTCAGTGCGTAGTGCATGGGATTACCTTGTGGGCAGGGCACAGAAAGAGGCGCCGCACCGGGGTTTCCGATGCGGCGCCAGGATGTTGCATTCGCTACAGCCCCTGAGTTACATCAGGGCGATCACCGGATAGCGCCGCCATTCCGGCTCGGCAAAGCGCTGGCAGTGTGCAAAGATGAAGTCGAGCACGGCTTCCTGATTGCTCAGCAAGGCCGGGTTGGCTGCTTTCCACTCGGCAAACTTGGCGGCCAGCGCAGGCTCGTCGCGCAGCAGTTCGGAGGCCATGTCTTCGAACACGTAATCGGAAAACGCTTCCTTCTTTTCCAGCACGCTGTTGAAGAAACCCCAGCGGAAGAAGCTGTCGTGCGCCTGCGGTTCCAGGGTTTCCACGGCGTAGCGCGCGTTGTCCTGCTCCAGGGACACTACATAGTCGCCGGCTTGCACGCTGAACTGGCCCGTGCGCGCTTCCACGTCGACCGTGTCGTGGAACATGTGGCCTTCGTAGGCCGTGGCGCGCGTGCCGACGGATGCGATGTGGTAGTAGCGCGCCGTTAAGGTCTGTTCGGTGGTGATGCGGCTCATTTCGACCCCGTTCCAGCGCAGGCGTTCGATGACTTCGCGCCACGCTTGCGGCACGATGTAGGCTTTCGGCGCAGCCACGGTGACGTCCGCATCGAAGCGGTTGTAGTAGGCGATATCGCGCTCCCACGGCTGCGAGCGGTCGTAGGACAGGCGCTGGTAATCGCCCAGGATACTCGGCGTGTATTGCGCCGCATAGCCCTTGAAGGGGAGGGTCGATGGCTGCTCTTCGTTCATGGCCCAGTGGATCGGCCATTCGGCTTGCGTGCGTCCCGCCGCCTTGGCTTGCGCGCGCAATTGGCGGATTTTCTCGCCGTGTTCCACCGTGAACGCCATGGTGATGTCGAGCAGGGCGCGCATGGAGGCGTAGCGGTCGGCAAACGGTTTCAGCATGTGCGTTTCCGGCATGAAACCGATGACGTGGTGCAAGGCCGCAAAGCCGGTCGAGAAACGGGGCACTTCAAGGAATTCGGCGATGCCGTGGTCTGGGCTGTCCTTGACGGGATTGACATACGGGCAGGTGGGCCAGCCGGCGTTTTCCATCTGCGCAAAGATGTGCGGCAGCATGGTGTCTTGCAGGAAGGGACCGAGGCCGTTGCCCAGCTTATCCGTCTGCGTGTGGATCAGGGTCATCGTGTACGGGTAGTCGGCGCCGTTCGACGTATGCGTGTCGACCATCACGTCCGGGTCCCAGCTGGCCAGCAGGCGGTTGAACACTTGCGCGTTCAGGCTGTCGCACTTGATGAAGTCGCGGTTCAGGTCCAGGTGGCGGCTATTGCCGCGGAAACCGAATTGCTCCGGGCCATCCTGGTTCACGCGCGACGTATTGGCGCGGTTCAGGCTGCCATCGACGTTGTAGATCGGAATGAACAGCAGCACGGTGCTGCCCAGCGCCGCCAGGCGTTCCGGCTGCGTACACAGGTCGCGCACGATGGCCATGCAGGCGTCGATGCCTTCCGGTTCGCCCGGGTGGATGCCGTTGTTGTTGAAGAACACGGTGCGCCCCGCGCGCTTGATCTGCTCGCGGTCGAACACGCCGTCCGCGCTGACGACGCCAGCGTGGATGGGCACGCCCGAGTCGGACAGGCCGATCTGTTCGAAATGCAGCACTTGCGGGTAGCGTGCGGCGAGATCCTTGTAGAAGGTGATGCATTCCAGCCAGGTCGTGGTCTGGTTGTGGTTACCGAGTTCGTAGGTCGTGCGCAAGTCTGGTGGCATAGCGGTCTGAGTCTGGGAGGGGGAAGGCGCGCTGGGTAAGTACGCCCGCTAGGCGCCAATTGTAGCACCGGCGCTGCCGCCTTGAGGCGCCGCAGGGGCTAGTCGCCGCACTTGTGTTATGAATACGTTTCACGCGCAAGGGAGGCGGCATGGTGAAGATGGCGACTGCGATGGTGATGGCGGTGCTGGTGTGGTGGGCTTGCCTGGCGGCACAGGCGGCGCCATTGCGCTTGCCAGTGGGCAAGGGGCCGGTGGCGCAGGGCGGGTCCGTCACGGCTAGCGCGCAGGGTGCGCTGATACGCTACCGGGGCTGGCTGCTGGCCGTCGATGGGGCAGTCTCGGAAGAACGGCCTGACGTCGTGCTGACGTCGGCGGTGGCGGGCCATGCGCCGCAACTGCAGACCGGGTCCACGCAGCACAGCTTGCCCCTGTGGTCAGCCTTCGAGCTCGTCAAGGGGAGTGCGCGCCTGCGCATCACGGCGCTGCCGGGGCCGGATGAGCTTCCCGCACTGCTGCTCGATTTTGGCGAGGCCGATTATCGCATCGTGATTCCCGCCGCTACCATCGCGCGGCAAGCCTATCCGCTGCTGGCGCAGCGCTTTCCCGGCGCCGACCTGGCCTTGCTGCTGCAGGACCGACGCAGAGTGATGTTGCCGCTGGGAAGTGGCCGGGCGCAAGTGTTTGGCGAGGAGCAAGCCGTGCCTTACCGCTTCACCAAGGTAAAACGCTAGGCGAAAAAAAGCCACTCCCGCAGGAGTGGCTCAGCTTAAAGCGCCCGTTGCCGGGTTATTGCTTCTTGTTATTCAGCGCCCATTTCTTTCAGCAGGTTGTCTGCGTGGTCGATGTGTTTCATGTTCCACAGCATGTAGCGCAGGTCGACCTGGATCGAACGGGTATTGGCCTTGTTGTAGTCCCAATCGGAAATGATCGAGTCCAGGGTGCCATCGAAGGCCAGGCCGATGAATTCGCCTTTGGCGTTCAGGGCAGCCGAACCGGAGTTGCCGCCGGTGATGTCCAGGGTGGCCAGGTAGTCGACCGGTACGGTTTTCAGCTTCGGATCGACGAATTTACCGAAGTCCTTGGCTTTGATCGCGGCCAGTTGATTGGCTGGTGCATTGAACTCGCCCTGGCCCGTGGCTTTGGCGGCGACGCCATTGACGGTGGTGAAGGCGGACCAGGTGGTGCCGTCGGCGCCATGGTCGCGGCCGGCTACTTTGCCGAACGTGACGCGCAGGGTGCTGTTGGCGTCAGGATAGACGGCTTGGCCCTTGCTCTTCATGAAGGCAATTTTGGCTTTCATGTAGTTGGCGTAGGCTTGCTGGATCTTGCCTGCCAGTTCTTCGTCTTCCGCTTCGTTTTTCAGCGAATCCGGGTACATAGCGACGGCTGCCTGGATGAAGCTGTCCTTGCTGGCCTGGAATTCGGCTGGCGTGCGTTTCAGCCATGCTGCGCGCTCGGCCTTGTCGGCCAGCTTGCTGCCGGCATACAGTTTGTCCAGGGCGGCGGACAGGTCGGCTGGCGACATGCCGTCCTTGATGCCGATGGCGGCGTCGAAGCTGGCGCGGCGCTGTGCTGCCGGTTGCGCGGCGTACTTGGTCAGGCTGTTCAGTACCAGCGCCTTGTCGACTTTTTCATCGTAGGTGCGTTCGACCGAGGTGATGCCCGCTTCCAGGCGTGGCAAGTCGCGCGTCTGGTAGCCGGACTTGCGTTCCGTATCGGACTTGGTGCCTTCGTTCGACAGGCGGTACAGGCTGCGTGCCGTGTTCAGCAGGCGTGGCTGTGCGTAGCCCAGGAAGAAATCGCGCTTGGTGTCGGCATCGCGCTCGGCGATCAGCTTTTCCACTTGCTCGATGTCGCCGGCAAATTCGGCCTTGCGTGCTGGCGTGGCGTTGACCCAGGTCTTCAGGGCTTCGTGTTCCGCCGTCTTGCGTGCCAGGAAATCGCTGCCGGCGTAGGAGTCCAGCATGCCTTGGCGGTTCTTGTAGTAATTGTTGACGCCAGCAACCTGACCCGCGTATTTCAGGGCAACATCCTTGTTGTCCTTGGTTTCGCGCGCGATGATGGCCAGGGTTTCGCCCGACGCTTTCACGAAGGCTGGGTAGTTCCAGTCAAACGTGTACGCCACTTCCGATGGCAGGCGGTGACGGTTGGTGCGGCCAGGGTAGCCCAGAACCATCACGAAATCGCCTTCTTTCAAGCCATCCTTGGCCAGTTTCAGCACGTGTTTTGGCTGGTAAGGCACGTTGTCCTTGCTGAAGTCGGCAGCTTTGCCGTCTTTGCTGACATAGGCGCGGTAGAAACCGTAGTCGCCCGTGTGGCGCGGCCACATCCAGTTGTCGGTGTCGCCGCCGAACTTGCCCACCCCCGCTGGAGGCGCGTGCACCAGGCGCACGTCGCGGATTTCCAGTTGCTTGATCAGGTAGAACTCCAGGCCGCCGTAGTAGGCCGACACGGTGCAGCGGAAGCCGGCTTCTTTTTCGCATTCGGCGACCAGTTTCTTCTGGTTTTTCTCGATCGCGTCGATGCGTGCCTTGCCTTGCAGCTTGGCCACGTCGGCGGTGATGATCTTGTCGCTGACATTGGTCACGGCCGAGGTGACGAAGATGCGGCTGCCTGGGGATGCCGGCAGTTCTTCAGCGAACGTCTTGGCCAGGAACCCGTTGGCCAGCAAATCGCGCTCTTTGGTCGAATTGACCGCTACGCTGTTGTAGACGCAATGGTGGTTGGTGGCAACCAGGCCTTGCGGCGAGACGAACGAGGCCGAGCAACCGCCCAGGCTGACGATGGCGCCCATCGGGAACTCGGTCAGTTTGGTCAGGTTGGTCGGATCGAGTTTCAGTCCGGCCGCTTTCAGTTCCTTGGCTACTTGTGGCAGCTGTTGGGGCATCCACATGCCTTCGTCGGCGTGTGCGAAGTTGCTCAGGATGGCGAGCGCGATTAAAGATTTTTTCATTCGAGTTCTAGTCTTTTACATGAAGGGAAGTCGGAACCAACGTGTACCCAGTGTTTTTTCTCAGCGGGCGACATAGAGTATCCGTATCGAACTCGCACTAGTCAATCACATTTTCCCGACAGCATGTTTGTAGTGGCTTGTGGAAATTGCACTATTTTCGGCATTGCAGGGGAAGAAGCGGGCTGCGAACGGGCATTTTCTTGTGCCGCGGCTGTGGTATTGTCCATACAATTGTCTTGCCAGCAATAAAAATGGCCGGGCGCTTGCGCGGCCCGGCCACTTGCTGATGCGCTGCGATTTATCTGCTCAGCGTATTTTGCCGCGGCGCAAAAGATTCACGATGCCCAGCAGGATCACGGCGCCCAGGAACGAGACCAGCAGCGAAGCCAGGCTGAAATTGTCGCTATTGATGGTGCCCGTGCCGAACAGGGGGGCCAGCAGCCAGCCGCCCAGGAAGGCGCCGACGATGCCGACGACGATATTGAGAAAGATGCCCTGTTGTGCATTGGTTTTCATGACCATGCTGGCCAGCCAGCCGATGACACCGCCAATAACGATCCAGATAATGAAATTCATGTAATCCTCCGCGCGATGGATGAGTGGTTGTGCCAGAGCGGTGCGGCCTGCACGTCATGGCAAATTGATACTGATGCCGCACGATAGAAAAGTCCAGCGGATTCGCACGGCGCATGCAAAAGCCCGCCTGGCTGCGGGCAGCGAGGCGGGCTTGTCATGCGGCAAGATGGTGTTTAGTCGGCCTTGATGGCTTCCACCTGGATGGCCAGCTTGACTTCCGGCGAGAACGCCGGCATGCCGTAGTTCAGGCCAAAGTCGCTGCGCTTGAATTCCGCCGTGGCGTCGGCGCCGCACACTTCACGCTTGTAGCGCGGGTGCATGATGCACTTGAACTTGCTCACGTTCAGCTTGACGGGTTTGGTCACGCCCAGCAGGGTCAGTTCGCCATCGACTTCCACCAGCTGATCGCCGTTGAACTTCAGCGACTTGCTCTTGTAGGTGATCTGCGGGAATTTCTCGACGTTGAACATGTCCGCTTTTTTCGCGTGCGTATTCATGGCGTCCAGGCCGAAGTCGATCGAATCGGCATCGATGACGAGGTCCAGGCTGCCCGTCTTGGCGGCGCGGTCCAGGGTGACCGTGCCCTTGGTCTTGTTGAACTTGCCGCGCCACACGGACATGCCCATGTGATCGGCTTCAAAGCTGGGGAACGTATGCGTCGGGTCGAGGTTGTAGGTGTCGGTAGCGGCCATGGCCGAACCCGCGCCGGCCGCTGCCAGCACGGCGATCATCAAGTGCTTCAATTTCATTGAATTCCTAACTAAGTTAAACAACAGATTTTTGGGCGTTACTGAGCAGAAACATGAAACTTAATAGTGACTTCATCGGCGACCATGCTCGTGTCTTTCCACTCGCCTTCGCCGATGTTGTAGGTCAGGCGCTTGATCGGCAGGGCGCCGTCGAACGCATATTTGCCGCCATCGGCTTTCACCGCCAGGGGAAAAGTGACGTCGGTGGTCTTGCCTTTGATGCTCAGCTTGCCGGTGACCGTCAGCTTGCCTGCGCCGGCGGCTTTGATGCTGCTCGAGACGAAGGTGGCTTTCGGGAACTGTGCCGCGTTAAACCATTCCTTCTTGGCCACTTCCTTGTTGTACTCGGGGTCGCCGATATCGATGCTGGCCGTCTCGATTTCCACCGACGCCTTCGAGGCGTCCGGCGTGGCCGGGTTGTAATCGATGGCGATATTGAATTTCTTGAACTTCGCTTCCACCGGCACGTTCATTTGCTTGAACACGGCCGACACGCTGGTCTTGGCGGGATCGACTTTCAGCAAGGTGGCGGCGGTGGCGGCCACGGACAGGCCCAGCAGGGAAGCGAGGACGAGGCGTTGGGTGGTTTTCATCTTGTTTTTTTCCTGTAGTTTTTCAGTGAGCAAGGGGAAGTCGGTGTTACGGCAACATGCGCTTGAGGACGCCATCGCGGTCGATGAACTGGTGCTTCAGCGCCGCCAGCACATGGGCGGCCACGGCGGCGGCCATCGTCATGTTCAGAACATAATGAATTTCTTTTAAGAGCGGCTTAAGTTCCGGGTTCGGCGCCATGATGACGGGCAACTGGAACAGGCCCAGGTAGACCACGGGCACGCCGGCGGCCAGGGTGTACAGGTAGCCGGAGACGGGCACGGCGAAGATCAGGATGTACAGCAGCACGTGCATGGCGTCGGCCGCCTTCTTTTGCCAGGCAACCATGCTGGCCGGGTGCGGCGGCGGCACGTTGGCCTTGCGCCACAGCAGGCGGATGGCGGCGATGGCCAGCACGGTCACACCGAGCCACTTGTGCCACGAGAAATATTTGAGCTTGGTGGGCGTCAGGCCGGGAATATCGACCATGACCAGGCCCATGACGAAGGCGCTGATGATCAGCAGGGCGGTCAGCCAGTGCAGGATGATGGCGGTGGTGGTGTAGCGTTGCATCGACGGCTTTCTTGAAAGTAGTACGTGTTAGGACTAATTCGGCCTAATATACCAAAGAAAAGCAAATTGCGCTGCGTGCT
>NZ_JABXFH010000029.1:0-77283 GCF_013372745.1 Janthinobacterium sp. BJB401
CCCCCCCGGCGCTTAGATTTTGGGTTCAGCAAAAACCTAGACCCACCCCTTCGCTTTCACATCCGCATACGTCTTGTCCAGGCACAACCGTATCAAGCCCACCATTTCATCGATCTGCGCGCGCGTCATCACCAGCGGCGGGGCGACGATCATGCGCTCGCCCACGGCGCGCATGATGACGCCGTTGTCGAACATGTGGCCGCGGCAGATCATGCCCACGCCCTGGCCCTCGTCGAACAGCTCGTTCTCGTGCACGGTGGCGCCCTTCTTGCGCACCAGGTTCAGGCCCGCGACCAGGCCGCAGCTGTCCGCATAGCCGACCAGCGGGTGTTCGCCCAGGCTGGCGAAGCACTGCTGCAGGTACGGCCCCGTATCCTCGGCCACCTTGGCCACCAGCTGCTCCTCCTCGATGATGCGGATGTTTTCCAGCGCGGCCGCGCAGGCGACGGGGTGGCCCGAATACGTGAAGCCGTGGGTGAACTCGCCGCCCTGTTCAATCAAGACTTTAGCGACGCGGTCCCCCACCAGCACGCCGCCCAGCGGCACATAGCCCGAGGTGACGCCTTTGGCAAAGGTGATCAGGTCGGGCTTGATGCCGAACAGTTCGGAACCGAACCAGCGCCCCAGGCGCCCGAAGCCGCAGATGACTTCATCGGCGATGAGCAAAATGCCGTATTTGTCGCAGATGCGCTGGATCTCTGGCCAATACGTCGACGGCGGGATGATGACGCCGCCCGCGCCCTGCACCGGCTCGCCGATGAAGGCGGCCACCTTGTCGGCGCCGATTTCCAGGATTTTGTCTTCCAGCCAGCCGGCCGCCTTCAAGCCAAAGGCCTCCGGCGTCAAGCCGTGGCCCGACTCCAGGTAATTGGGCTGGCCGATATGCGCGATGCCCGGTATCGGCATGCCGCCCTGCGCATGCATGCCGTCCATGCCCCCCAGCGACGCTCCCGCCACCGTGCTGCCGTGATAGGCGTTGTGGCGGCTGATGATGGTATGTCTTTCCTTGTGGCCGAGGATATCCCAGTAGCGGCGCACCATGCGCAAATTCGTGTCGTTACCTTCGGAACCTGAACTGGTGAAGAACACGTGCTGGAACTGCGGCGGCGATATCTGCGCCAGCTTGGCGGCCAGCTGCGCGGCCGGCACGTTCGTCGTGCCAAAGAAGCTGTTATAGAACGGCAGCGTCTCCATTTGCCGGTACACGGCTTGCGAGATCGACGTGCGGCCATAGCCCACGTTGACGCACCACAGGCCGGACATGCCGTCGACGATCTTCTTGCCCTGGCTATCCCACAGATAGACACCGTCGCCGCGCACCATCACGCGCGCGCCCTTGCTTGCCAGATCTTTAAAATCGGTGAATGGATGCAGGTAGTGGGCCGAGTCCATCTGCTGGATGGCGTTTGTATCGTACACCTGCGGCGCCGCGTTTTTATGCGCCACGGAGGCGACCAAAGCGGCGCTGGGCGCCAGCGGATTGTTGGATGTGCTCATTGATATCCTTTCTTAAACGTGGAGCAGAAGATGCTCGCGCTCCCACGGGCTGATGACGGTCATGAACTCCTGGTGTTCCAGGTCCTTGATGGCCGCATACACGTCGATGAAGCGCTCGCCCAGCACCGTGCGCAGCTTGTCTTCCGCGCGCAGCAGCTGCAGGGCCTCGGGCAAGCCTTGCGGCAGTTCGAACTTCATGTCGTAGGCGCTGCCCACCATCATCGGTGTCGCCTCCAGCTGCTCCGTCATGCCAAGGTAGCCGCAAGCCAGGGTGACGGCCAGGGCCAGGTAGGGATTCGCGTCGGCGCCGATGATGCGGTTTTCCACGCGCCGGTCCTGCACGCCCGATTCGGGCACGCGGAAGCCCACCGTGCGGTTGTCCAGGCCCCACTGGATATTGATCGGCGCGGCCGTGTGGCGCACGATGCGGCGGTAGGAATTCACGTAGGGTGCGACGATGGCCATGGCCGACGGCATGTAGCGCTGCAAGCCCGCGATGTAATGTTTGAAGATGGGCGCGGCCGAACCGTCCTCGTTGCTGAAGATGTTCAGGCCCGTCTTCGCATCGACGACGCTCTGGTGCACGTGCATGGCGGAACCCGGTTCGCCCGCCATGGGCTTGGCCATGAAGGTGGCGTACATATCGTGTTTCAAGGCCGCTTCGCGCAAGGTGCGCTTGAAGAAAAACACCTTGTCGGCCAGGCCCAATGGGTCGCCGTGCAGGAAGTTGATTTCCATCTGCCCTGCACCGATTTCATGGATCAGGGTGTCGACGTCAAGGTTCATCAATTCGCAGTAATCGTAGATATCCTCGAACAGGGGATCGAACTCGTTGACGGCATCGATGCTGTACACCTGGCGGCTCGTCTCGGCCCGGCCGCTGCGCCCGATGGGCGGCTTCAGTGGCAAGTCCGGGTCCGTGTTTTTCGCCGTCAGGTAGAACTCCAGCTCCGGCGCCACCACGGGTTTCCAGCCCTTGTCCGCATACAGTTTCAGCACGCGCCGCAGCACGGATCTTGGAGCAAAATCGACCAGCGCGCCATCGGAAAAATAGCAGTCGTGGATGACTTGCGCGGTGGGGTCCGTGGCCCACGGCACCATGGTGATGGTGGTGGGGTCGGCCTTCAAGATCATGTCGCGGTCGGTGCTGGAAATGGCGCGGTCATAGCCGCCATCGTCGACCGGGTAATTGCCCGTCACCGTCATGCCCAGTACCGCTTCCGGGATGCGCATGCCGCGCTCCTGGGTGAATTTCCCGCGCGGCAGGATCTTCCCCCGCGCCACGCCCGTCAAGTCGGGGACCAGGCATTCGATTTCCGTGACGCGCTTTTCATTGAGCCACAAATCCATGTCCGTATAAGTGAAATTTTCGCGTATTGCCATGTTTCCCTCTCGTTGGTCTTGCGCTTTTCCTGATTAAGCGCCGCATGGTGCTGGTGCGGCGCGCCTGTCATCCTTTTTTCATCCTTCCTTGTCATTCATTCTTTCGGTGCTGCTGTTCCTGGTAATCGCGGCATGCCTGGCCGAAGGCGCCAAACAGGCGCATGGACTGCGGATTGTCTTCCACCTGCCATTCCGGATGCCATTGCACGGCCAAGGTAAAACCGGCGGCGCTGGCCACGCTATACGCTTCCACCAGGCCGTCGTCGGCCAGCGCTTCCACGAGCAAGCCATCGGCCAACCGGGCGACGCCCTGGCCATGCAGGGAATTGATCATCATCTCGCTCTCGCCGCCCAGCAGCCGTGACAGCAGGCCGTCGGGCATCAGCTTGATGCGGTGCGAAGGCGCGTACTGGCGGTTCAAAGGATCGAGCACGTTTTCACGGTGGTCCTGCATGCCGGGCACCGCATGCACGGCCTGGTGCAGGCTGCCGCCCAGGGCCACGTTGACTTCCTGGAAGCCGCGGCAAATGGCCAGCAAGGGCAGCTGGCGCGCCAGCGCGGCGCGGATCAGGGGCAAGGTGGTGGCGTCGCGCGCGGGGTCTTGCGGCAGGTCGGGATGCAGGATGTTTTCGCCATACAGGCGAGCGTCGACGTTCGAGGCGGAGCCGGTCAGCATGACGCCGTCGGCGATCTGCAGCGCCGCGTCCAGGTCGGCGTCCAGGCCCAGCGCGGGCAACAGCAGCGGCATGCAGCCGGCGCCGCGCAGCACGGCGTGCAGGTATTTATCCTGCGCCATGTGCCAGGCGTAGCTGCCGAGCTGGCGCTGGCAGGCGGGAACGAGAACGATGGGACGGCGCATGGAGCTTCCTCGCTGGCGTGACGATCCAATGACAGCGCCATGACAGCGCTGCCGCTCGCTTCACTGTACAGCAGAGCCGCAGGCAGCGGCCACACGGATGGGAATGGCCAGCGGTGGCACACATCGCCTACACTACGGCTTTGCAATATTGCTCTTGATAAAATCATCATATGCCCGTCCGGCGCCAAACACCAGCGCCGCAGGCAAAGTCCCTACCGTTCCCATGCATCCACACCGTTTTCCAGTCATCCCGAACACCATTGTCACCCTGCGGGGGCAGCCATGAAGCACATGCCATGGCGCGACTTCTTCGCCCTCGTCGTCAGCATCGGCGTGGTGGGACTGGGTCTGGGCGCCACCATGCCGCTCACCGCATTGACCTTGCACCAGCGCGGCGTGGGCACGGACATCATCGGCATGATCACGGCCGTCAGCGCCCTGGGCATCCTGGCCGCCTCGCCATTCGTCTCGCGCTGGGTGGGACGTTTCGGCGCGCGCGCCACCATGCTGGGCGCCGTGTGGGTGGCTTCGCTGGCGACGATCGCCATGCAGTGTACCGACCACCTGCTGGCGTGGAGCATGCTGCGCTTCCTGTTCGGCGGCGCCATGGGCGTGCTGTTTACCATCGGCGAAGCGTGGGTGAACCGGCTGGCGCCCGACAATTCGCGCGGCAGGGTGGTGGCCATGTACACCACCAGTTTTACGTTTTTCCAGCTGATCGGCCCTGCCCTCGTGGCGCTGTTCAATGACAAGATCAGCTGGAGCTTCGCCGCCTGCGGCCTGCTGTTTTTGCTGGCCGTGCCGGGATTGATGCTGATCTCGAACAGCGGCCCGGAAAAGGAACCGGAAGAGCATGGCGTGAAGTGGACCTTGATCCTGCCGCGCATGCCGATGATCGTGCTCGGCGCCGCCTTCTTCGCCCTGTTCGACACCCTGGCATTGAGCTTGCTGCCCCTGTACGCGATGGAGCACGGCATCGGCACGGACCTGGCCCTGCTGTCGGCCACCGTGGTGCTGGTGGGCGACACGGGCCTGCAATTCGCGCTGGGCTGGATGGCCGACCGCTACGGCCGCGCCAAAGTCCACGCGGCCTGCGGCGTGGCCGTCTGCCTGCTGCTGCCGCTGCTGCCATTCGCCGTCGGCACGCCGTGGCTGTGGTGGACCTTGCTGCTGTTGCTGGGCGCGGCGGCGGGCGGCATCTACATGCTGGCTCTGGTGGCTTGCGGCGAGCGGTTTACGGGCCTGTCGCTGACCAGCGCCAGCGCCATCGTCAACGCCACCTGGGGCATCACCAGCGGCGGCGGCCCCCTGCTGACGGGCGTGCTGATGCAATCGGTGGGCGTGAACGCCCTGCCTGCCGTGATGTGGGTGTGCGCCGCCATTTTCGTCGGCAGCGCCGTGTGGGAACGCAGGAAGGGGATCGTTTAGCGTTTTTTACTTACTATCCAGCCGCTGCCGCAGTTCCTCGGCCACCGGATAATCGGGATACGCCTGCCGGAACGCCGTCCACTCCTCCTGCGCCAGCGCGCCTTCGCCCGCCTTGAGCAGCGCGTCGATCTTCACCAGCCACACGGAAGCATCGAGCCTGGCCGGTGGTGGCAGCGGCGCCGACTTTGCCACGACGGGCGCGGGCATGGCCAGCGCCCGCTGTGCCGGCGCCTGGCGCTGCAGGCTGGCTTCGGCCTGCATGGCCGCTTGCTGCTCCATCGCCTCCCGCATTGCCGGAGGCGGTGGCGGGGCCGGTGGCGCTGGCGGAGGAACGGGTGCTGACACGGGTGCTGGCACTGGCTCGGCTTGCGCCGGCGGCCTCGGTGCCGCCTTGGCCATGGCGCGCGGTGCTGGCGGTAGTGGCGCAAACTCAGTCGCAGGTGCGGCCGCCGGTACAATGACCGGTGCGGCTTCCCGCATCACCTCTTGCGTGACCGGTTCCCCCACCACGGGAAATTGCGCCGGCTTCGAACCGAACCAGTCCACGCCGATCAGGTTCACCGTCAACAGCACGGCGGCGGCCAATCCCAGCGGAACGCGCCAGCGCTGCAGGTAGTCCGGTGATTTTTTGGCCGGCAGGGTGCGCAGCACGCCATCGGCGCTGTCGTTCGCGGCCGTCGGCTGGCGCAAGGCTTTTTCCGCATCCGCCAGGATGGCCGCATCAAGCGCGCTGGAAGGCGCGGGCTGCGGCAAGCTGGCCAGCAGCGCCTTCAATTCCTCGTCATGCAAATCGTCGTTATCTTGATCGTGCGTCTTCATGCCTGTCCTCCCGCGCCCGCGGCGCTGTCCAAGCCCGCGCGCAATTTCTGCATGGCGTAGCGCAGCCGGCTCTTGACGGTTTCCGCTTCCGCTCCCGTCACCACGGCGATCTCCAGGATACTCATGCCGCTGAACTGCTGCAGCACCAGCGCTTCCTTTTGCTCCACCGGCAGCGCGGCGATGGCCGCATGCAGCAATGCGTGCTGCTGTTTCTGTTCCAGCGATTGCGGCGGCGATGCGCCCTCGTCCGCCAGTTCGCCCACGTCGCCGTGTTCCTGACCTTCGCGCTGGCGCAGGAGGTCGATCAGGCGGTTGCGCGCGATCTGGTACAGATAGGTGCGGAATGCCGCTTGCGGCTGGTAGCCCGTGCGCGCCGCGTGCAGGCTGGCCCACGCATCCTGCACGATCTCGTCCACCCACGCGCGGCGCGGCGAACGCCATGCCACGAAGCGATACAGGCCCTGGCTATGGCGCCGGTACAATTCGCGAAACGACGGCAGGTCGCCGGCGCTGTAGCGCAGCATCAGGTCTTCATCCGTCGCGGTAAT
The DNA here is from genome assembly GCF_013372745.1 of Janthinobacterium sp. BJB401. Taxonomy (NCBI): domain Bacteria; kingdom Pseudomonadati; phylum Pseudomonadota; class Betaproteobacteria; order Burkholderiales; family Oxalobacteraceae; genus Janthinobacterium; species Janthinobacterium sp. BJB401. The sequence continues at coordinate 6,535 of NZ_JABXFH010000029.1, forward strand.
GAGGGTGTCGGGCATGCGGAGCAGTGTAGCCGAACTACGCGGCAGCGGCAATTTCCCTGCGCCGTCAGCGAACAGGGGACGCAATGGGTGCATAGCTGATGCGGCGCACTTCGCGGATCTGTCCATCCTTGAGCGCCCCTTCCACCACTTCATAGCCGAGCAGGGCGAAGACGCGGCCCAGCAGGAACAATGGCCGCGCATTGCCATACCAGTCCACGCACGATGCGCGGCAGCCGTCGTCCGGTGCCGGACCGGGACGCGCGGCCAGCGCACCGAGTTCCGTCAATGTCAAACCATTGTTGCGCAGATACAGGACGGAGGCGGCCGGCTTGTTGAGGCCAGGCCGCTCGTCCGCGCCCAGGATGGGCAGGCCGATCAGGCCTTCGCTGGCCGTTTGCGGCTTGTAGAAAAAGCCGTGGCTGCGCGACTCGCCCTGCGCCGCGTCGGCGCGGATGTAGCGCGTGGCGATCGCCGCCTGCGCCCCCAGGCGGATGGTGCTGAAGTGCAGATCCCTGCCCTGCGCGCCGATCACCACGGCGTCATTGCCCAGCGCCTCGATGCGCTCGACGCCATGCGGCAGGGACAAGGCTTGCACGCTGCCCGCATCGGCCCAGCGCACGGCATACAGTGGCTGGCGCGGCCAGGCCTGGTCCGCCTGACGGCGTCCAGGATTGCCCGGATTGCCGTACAAGAGATAGGATCCCACATAACGGTTTTGCAGCCCATAGCCGCCACCACCGGGCAGCGGCTGGTAGCTGCTGGCGGGCGCACTGTCGCGGCCATCGGAAAACGACGTCAATGGCACGCGCAGCAAGGCCATGTCGCCGCGCCCCCGCGTACCATCCCACATGGCGTCGCCCTGGCCTTCGGCGCGCAGCAGCACGTTCAGGTGGCCATCGCCACTTTCCAGGAACGAGAACTGGTCGACGGGTGCGCCCGCCACTTTCAATGCGCTGGGCGCGCTGCCATCGAGGGGAATGCGGAACACGCCCGAGTCGCGGCCGCGGCGCGTGGTCCACACGAAAACGGATTCGCCCGACACATAAAACACGCGGCCCTGCGGCCCCATCACGGCCGTCGCTTCGCAGCGCATGTCGCGCTGCGCCAGGTCGCACACGGTGACCGTGTGCAGGGTCAGGCCAAAGCCCGTTTCCGGTTCTTCATCGGTGCGGTAGATGCGCGTGGCCGGCGCGATGCGCTTGAAGTCGGACGGCACGGCGTCAGGACGCCAGCGGCGCAGCGCGGGAAAGCCGCCGAACGGGTCGCCCCGGCGCAGGTTCAGCGACAGGGGCGAATAGAACACCAGTTTGCCGCCGACCAGGCGGCTCGCGTAATTGCGCGACGAATAATAATCGTTGGAGCGCAAGTGATAGGTGGAGCGGTAGGCCAGCTTGCCGTCGGCGTTGACGTCGAACAGGCCGATCTCCGTGCCGCCACGGCTGTAGCTGTAGCCGATCACCACGACCGTGTCGCCATCGATCAGCATCTCGTCATACCAGCTGCCCGACGGGTCGCTGCCCGGCGCGAACGCGTCGAGCGACGACACGGGCTGCAGGGCATTGCCCCCCACCTGCACGGTAAACAGCTTGCCGCGCCGGAGCATCACCAGGTGCTTGCCATGCAGCTTGACGATGCCGCCTTCGTCCACGCCCGCCGTCTGCACATTGGTGACGGATTCCGCCGCTTCGGCCGATGCCGCCGGCGCGGATTTCGCCATCATCGGCGCGGGAGAGGCGGGAGGAGCCGGCGGCGCCGACATGGACTGCGCCGTGGCGCGCTGCAGTTTCTGCTGCTCCTTCTGCAGTGCTGCCTGGCGCGCCTGCAACTGCTGCAGATAGCTGCTCAAGGCTTGCTCGCTGGCGAACGGCGCCAGGGTTTTCCTTGGTGCCGTATCGGCGGCATGGCTGCCTGCCGACAGCAGCAGGGACAGTATCAATGTGATCTTGAGGGCGCTGGACATCGCTTCTTCTCCGGTTGGCTGGGGTGTCCAACATGAAACGCGGCAGCGCAGAAAAAGGGGTTAAACGCGCGTGAAAATATTCACGCAGCGTTTTACCTTATTCAAAACCCCGTATGCGGTCGCCATTGAAATTCGGCAGGCGCCATTCAAAATGCAGGGCCAGGAAGCGGAACAGGAAGCCGGCGCCGATGGACGCCAGCTGCGCCACCGAGCTGTCGACCTTGAAGTGCAGCAGGCCCACGTACAGGGCGCCCGTGAACAGGGCCACGGTGGCATACACTTCGCGCTGCAGCACGAGGGGAATCTGGTTGCACAGGATATCGCGCAGCAGGCCGCCGAAGACGCCCGTGATCATCCCCGCCAGCACGACGATGGCCGGATGCATCTTGGCCGACATGGCGATGTCGCAGCCGATCACGCAAAACGCCACCAGGCCCAGTCCATCGACCAGCAGGAAGATGGCGCGCAAATGGTGCAAATAGCGCGCGACAAAGGCCGTCACGATGGCCGCGCCGATGGTAAACAGCAGGTATTCGGGATGCGCGATCCAGCCCAGCGGATAGTGCCCCAGCAGCACGTCGCGCACGGTGCCGCCGCCGAGCGCCGTGACGGTGCCGATCATGCAGATGCCGAACAAGTCCATGCCGCGCCGCATGCCCATGATGGCACCGGACATCGCTTCGGCGACAATCGCCACCAGGTAAATCGTATATAGCAGCATGCTCTTATTCTTCCGAAAATGATTTGAGAATTTGTTCGCGTTCGCGCGCTTCGTTCAAGGTGCGCGCTTCATTCGTGCCCGTGCCGGAGCCGCCATCGCCGGCGTCACCGTGCGCCATGCGCGTATCCGCACCGCCGCTGCCGCAGCCGACACTGCTGTGGATAAAGGCAAAGTTATCCTGCAGGCAGTCGCCAGCCAGGTATTCGGCATACACGTAATCGCCATCGAGCAGCGCCAGGCCTGGCGGCTCGGCCAATACCTGTTCGCGGCGGCCCTGCACGGCCACCTGCATGTAGTCGCGCCAGACGGGCAGCGCCAGGGTGCCGCCCGTGGCGTTGCCCAGGCTTTTCGGCTGGTCGTAGCCGAGCCAGACGACGGACACCAGGCCCGAGGAATAGCCGGCGAACCAGGCGTCATACGCGTTGTTCGACGTGCCCGTCTTGCCGGCCGCGTCGCCGCGTCCCAGCGCCAGCGCGCCGCGTCCCGTGCCGCTCTTGACGACGTCGCGCAGCATGCTGTCCATGACGTAGGCATTGCGCGTGGAGATCACTTGCGTACCGGGCGCCGGCGCATCCTTGGCGCGTGGCGCCGCATCGCTGAACAGCACTTCGCCGCTGCGGCTGCGCACTTCCTTGATCAGTTTTGGCGGCATCTGCATGCCGCCATTGGCAAACACGGCATACGATTGCGCCAGCTGCAGCGGTGTGACGGCACCCGCGCCCAGCGCCAGCGGCAGGGAGACGGGATTGCGCGCGCCCTCGAAACCAAAGCGCGTGGCGTAGTGCTGCACGTAGCCGGGACCGGCCGCCTGCATCAGGCTGACGGCCACCAGGTTTTTCGAGCGCACGAGGCCGCGCCGCACGCTGATGAAGCCTTCATAGTTGTTGCCGTAATTGCGCGGACGCCACGGCCGCGCGCCCGTTTCCTGCGGCAGCAGCAGGCGCTGCGTGTCGTCCACGGCCGTGCCGGGAAAATATCCCTTTTCCAGCGCCGCCGAATACACGAAGGGCTTGAAGCTGGAGCCGGGCTGGCGGTAGGCTTGCATGGCGTGGTTGTAGTGGTTGCGGTAGAAATCGAAGCCGCCCGCCATGGCGACGATTTCGCCGCTGTGCGCCTCGACGGAGACAAGCGCGCCTTCCATCTCGGGCAGCTGGCTCACCAGCCAGCCCTTCTTGGCCGCGTCGTGCACAACGCGGATCACGCTGCCCGCGACGATGGCGCGCTTGCCATCCCATTGCAGCTTGCCGCCCAGGCGCGCTTCCGAGGCCGTCAGCACGATCTCGTCGCCATTGCGCAGCTGCGCCGTCAGCTGGCGCTTGCCGGCGGTATCGACTTTGCGCACGAGGGCGGCGCGCAGTTCACCGCTGTCCGGGTAGGCAGCCAGTTGGCGCGCCACGCTGTCTTCGGAAGCGGCCAGACGCGCTTCCGGGCCACGGTAGCCGCGTCGCGCCTGCGCATTCAGCAAGCCATCGCGCAGCGACTTGTCGGCCGCCCGCTGCGGCGCCATGCGGATGGTCGTCGTCACGTCCAGTCCCATGCTGTAAGCGCCTTCGGGATAGCTTTGCAAGATCAATTGACGCGCTTCCTCGACCGCATACGCGGCCGCATGCACGGAGCTGTTGCGGTCCTTGTTCAGGGCCAGTTTTTCCGCCACCGCCGCATCGTATTCGGCCGGCGTGATGTAGCCCAGTTCACGCATGCGCTGCAGGATGTAATGCTGGCGCACGGTGGCGCGCTGCGGATTGGCGACGGGGTTGTAGGCCGACGGCGCTTTCGGCAAGCCGGCCAACATGGCCGCTTCGGCGATGCTGACGTCGGCCAGCGGCTTGTCAAAGTAAACGTTCGAGGCGGCGGAAAAACCGTAGGAACGCTCGCCCAGGTAAATCTGGTTCATATACAGTTCCAGCAGTTTGTCCTTGCCGTAGTGCTGTTCCAGCTTGTAGGCGAGCAGCATTTCCGTCAGCTTGCGCTGCACGGTTTTTTCGCGCGACAGGAAAAAGTCGCGCGCCACCTGCATGGTGATGGTGCTGGCGCCCTGCGCATGATGGCCCGTGACGACGTTGGCCAGTGTTGCCCGCGTCAGACCATAGAAATCGACGGCGCCGTGTTCGTAGAAACGCGCATCTTCGATGGCCAGCAAAGCCTGGCGCATGCGCAGCGGGATGTCTTTCAAGGGCAGGAACTCGCGGCGCTCTTCGCCGTATTCGGCCAGCAGTTCGCCTTCGCTGGAAAAAATACGCAGCGGCAGCGCGGGCTTGTACTGGGCCAGGTGTTCGACGGCCGGCAAATCCTGCCATGCCTGGCGCAGCCACCAGCCGCCCGCCAGCGCGGCGGCCATGCCCAGGCCCAGGGTCAATCCCAGGCCGAATTTCAGATTGCGCGCCAGCTTAGACTGGGGCTTGCGGGTGGTGCTGTCGTTCGCTTGTGCTTCCATGGTGGTATTCCTTGCTGCCAGGAGGCCGCACGCTGACGCGCGGCACTCCATCAAAGAGGCATTGTGCACTGCAACACACCCATCCTTATCAAAAGTAAGTATTATTTAGTATTGATAAATTTTTCTTATGCAAGGCAATCACCATGGATCTCAACCCCAAGCACACGGAAGCGTTTCGCGCCGTCGTCGAAACGGGCAGCTTCGAGCAGGCGGCGTTGCGGCTGCACCTGACGTCTCCGGCCATTTCCCAGCGGGTGCGGGCGCTGGAAAGCCAGCTGGGCAATGCGCTGATCGTGCGCAGCCGTCCCGCGCGCGCCACGCGCATGGGCCAGCGCCTGATGCAGTACCTGAAACGCGCCAAGCTGCTGGAAGCGGACTTGCAGGCGGAACTGGCGGTGCAGCAGGATGCCCCGCTGACCCTGGTGCTGGCGCTGAATGCGGACTCGATGGGCACCTGGTTCTTCCCGGCCCTGTCCGAGGTGCTGATACGCGAGCGCGTACTGCTGGATCTGACCGTGGAAGACCAGGACCACACGTACACCTTGCTGGAGACGGGCATGGCCATCGGCTGCATCAGCACGGAAGCCAAGCCCATGCGCGGCTGCACGGCCGAGCCGTTGGGCGTGATGCGCTACTGGCTGGTGGCCACGCCCGCGTTCCGCCAGCAATGGTTCGCGAATGGCCTGACGCGCAAGGCGGCGCGCACGGCGCCCGTCGTCGCCTACACGCGCAAGGACACCTTGCAATCGTCGTTCCTGCAGGAAGCGCTGGGGCTGCCCGAAGGCGCTTACCCCTGCCATTACGTGCCGGGTGCCACCTCGCACTTCAATGCCATCCGCTATGGCCTCGGCTACGGCATGGTGCCCGAGCTGCTGCTGAAAGCGAACACGGATGGCGAACTGGTGGAAATGCTCACGGCCAAGACCCCGGCCGACGTGGCCCTGTACTGGCACACGTGGAAGGTGCAATCGCCGCGCATGGAGCAACTGTCGCGGCAAATCATCGCGGCGGCACGCAGCATGCTGAAATAGTTGTCGTGAGAACTAGCGCTGCATACCCCAGCGTTTCAGCGTGACGCGCTCCAGGCTGCGAAAGCCAAGGTTTTCCACAATTAGACCGATGACGATGACGGCCGCCAGACCAGCGAAGACCTTGTCCGTGTACAGCTCGTTACGGTTCTGGAAGATGTACCAGCCCAGGCCGCCCTGCCCCGACGTGGTGCCAAACACCAGCTCGGCCGCGATCAGGGTGCGCCAGGCGAATGCCCAGCCTATCTTCAAGCCCGAGACGATGGAGGGCAAGGCGCCCGGCACGAGGATGTGCAGCACTAGGCGCAAGCCGTTCAAGCCGTAATTGCGGCCCGCCATGCGCAGGGTTTCGGGCACGCCCTGGAAGCCTGCATACGTGTTCAGGGCCAGCGGCCACATCACGGAATGGACGATGACAAAGATCAGGCTGGCGCGCCCCAGGCCGAACCACAGCAGAGCCAGCGGCAGCAAGGCGATGGCCGGCAAGGGATTCAACATGGCCGTCAGGGTTTCCAGCAGGTCGCGCCCGATGCGGCTGGACACGGCCAGCAAGGTCAGCACGAAGGCGGCCAGCACGCCCACCGCATAGCCTTGCAGCAAGACAACGAGGGAGGCGGCCGTGCGCGTGAGCAATTCACCGCTGGCGATGCCGCCGATAAACGCCTGCGCCGTCTGCAGAAAACTGGGCAGCAATAAATCGTTCTGCGTCCAGCGCGCCGCGCCTTCCCACAGCAGGGCCAGGCTGAGCAAAATGAAAGCCTTGCGCCACAGCGCATGCTGGCTCAGACGCTGCCAGCGCGACAGCGGCCGCTCGACGGTGACGCCGGCCGGCGGCGGCGCCGCGTAGACGAATTCCTGGCGGATAGGCGGCTCCAGCAGCGCGCTCATACGGCCTCCCGCTGCGCGGTCACTGCTTGCGGGACGGGAGCGACTTCCTCATCGAACAGCAAGCCATGGATGCGGCTGCTGGCTGCCTGGAATTCCGCACTGCCCGCACTGTGCAAGCCGAACTGATGGCTGTTCAATTCAGCGCGCACGCGGCCCGGATGGGGTGACAGCAGCAGGATGCGGTTGCCCACGACCAAGGCTTCCTCGATCGAATGCGTGACGAACACAAGGGTAAAGCGCAGCTCTTCCCACAAGCGGCTCAGCTCTTCCTGCATCTTGCGCCGCGTCAAGGCATCGAGGGCGGCGAACGGCTCGTCCATCAGCAGCACTTCCGGCTGCATGGCCAGCGCGCGGGCGATGGCCACCCTCTGCTTCATGCCGCCCGACAAGGTATGCGGATGGGCATCTTCAAAGCCAGCAAGGCCCACCTTGGCGATCCAGTGATGGGCGCGCTCACGGGCCGCCTGCTTGTCCAGGCGCTTGCTGGCCAGCAAGGGGAACATGACGTTTTCCAGCACCGTTTTCCATGGCGGCAACTGGTCGAATTCCTGGAACACGACAACACGGTCCGGCCCCGGTTTGTGGATGGGCAGGCCCTGCATGGCGATGCTGCCCGCGCGCGGCGCGATGAAACCGGCCACGGCTTTCAGCAAGGACGACTTGCCGCAGCCGGATGGCCCCAGGAGCACGAAGCGGTCGCCGCGAAACACGTCGAAACTGACGTCATGCGTGGCGCGCACGGTGCGCTGCTCGGTGCGGTATTCCAGGCTGACATGCTTGACGCTGAGCAGCGGCTGTAGCGCAACGGGAGGACGGACCAGGTGAAAAGCGGGCGCGTTCATGTCAGCCTCCTTGCGTGATGGCAGGATCGTCAAAGAAATAATCGCGCCAGCTGTCGGGCAAGTTGCGGATGGCGCTCACGCGGTGCAGGAATTGCGCCAGGCCATAAGTGTTTTGCGGCGCGATCTTGAATTGCACTTGCGGGTTGGCAAAGATTTTCAGCAGCAGATTGCGGTCCACCTTGCTTTTATTCACCTTGATGTAGATGTCGGCCGCGCCTTGCGGGTTGCTGCTCGCATACTGCGCCGCTTCCGCCAGGGCGGCGATGAAGGCGCGGTACGTTTTCGGATTGTCCTTGCGGTATTTTTCCGTCGCATACAGCAAGGTCGACGAACTCGGTCCGCCCTGCACGTCGTACGAGTTCAGGATGATGTGGGCGTTCGGGTTTTGCGCCAGTTCCTGTTCCTGGAACGGCGAATTGCCGAAGTGGCCGCTGAGCTCCGTGCCGCCGGCGATGATGGCGGCGGCCGCGTCCGGGTGTGGCAGGGTTTGCGTGATTTTATCGAGGCGGGCAAATTCCTTGTCGCCCCACTGTTTCGCCACGGCCATTTGCAATATCCTCGCCTGGACGGAGACGGAGACGGCAGGCAAGGCGATGCGATCCTTGTCCGTCAAGTCGGCCAGGGTTTTCACCTTGGGATTGTTGCTGACCAAATAGTAGGGGAAGTTGCCCAGCGACGCCACGCCGCGTACATTCTGCCGGCCTTTGGTGCGGTCCCAGATGGTCAGCAGCGGCCCCAGCCCGGCGCCTGCGATATCGATATTGCCCGACAACAAAGCGTCATTGATGGCCGGCCCGCCGGACAGGGTAATCCACTCGACTTTCACATCGACGCCCTGCTGCTTGCCATGCTTTTCAATCAGCTTTTGTTCCTGTGCAATATTGAGTAGCAAGAAGGTGATGCCATGCTGGCCCGCGATGCGGATCTGCCCCTCGGCCCGGGCCATGGGCATGGCCATGCACAGCACGGCGATGGTGGCGAGCAGGCGGCGGGAAAAGCTAAAGATCGGCAACATGGACACTCCTTGGGTCAACTACGTTCAAAAAAATCAGTACGGCGCATCGCCTTCAATCGTGGTGCGATACAGCTTGCGGCGCTGCTCGGGCGGGCAACCCGTCGCCAAATGCATCAGGGAACGGTTGTCCCAGAACACCAGGTCATGCGGCTGCCAGCGGTGCACATACAGGTGCTCCGGGCGCACGCTGTGGGCAAACAGTTCGTCGAGCAGGGCGCGGCTTTCATCGTCGGGCAAGCCGACGATGCGCGTCGTGAAATGTTCGCTGACGAACAGGGCGCGGCGTCCCGTTTCCGGATGCACGCGCACGACGGGATGGGTGACGGGTTGGACTTCATCGATCTGCGCCTGCGTCAGGGCGGGCCGCCACGGGTTACGGCGACGCAATTCCTCATACTGGCTCAGGTAGCTGTGCTCGGCACGGGCGCCACGTACGGCATGGCGCAGCGCGGCCGGCAAGCTGTCCCACGCCAGGTGCATATTCGCAAACACGGTATCGCCGCCGTCCTGCGGCAACTCTTGCGCATGCAGCATGGAACCGAGGCTGGGCACTTCCTTGTACGACAAATCCGAATGCCAGAAATGGCCCGCGTCGCCGAGGCCGATGGGCTGGCCGTTTTCAACGATGTTCGAGATGATCAGTACTTCCGGCTGCGTTGGCAGCTGGAACTGGCGCAGCACGTGGATTTGCAGCGGACCGAAGCGGCGGCTGAAATCGACCTGCTGCTGCGGCGTGATGCGCTGGTCGCGGAACACCAGCACGTGATGGTCGAGGTGGGCGTGGTGCAGGCGCTGGAAGTCGTCCAGCGACAGCGGCTGCGCCAGGTCCAGCCCCAGCACTTGCGCGCCGAGCGGCGCATCGAACGTCTCGATACGGAAGTGGCTGGTGGAGTACTTGGGTTTCAGGACGGCCGACATGGGAACTCGCCTAGAGTCTGGGGAAGTCCACTGTATGCCTGCTCGCCCATCCTGCAAACGAAGCATTTCTGATATGGATATGCGCGGCGCGTTGTGCCACGCTGCAACAGGCACTGTCACGCAATGGCGCAGCTGCGCCGGCTTTGCCGGGGAATGGGGCTAGCACGCAACTTGCTTAGCTTATCTACCAGCTTCAATCGTTGATCAGGAAAGCCATGCCCACCTACGCCCTGCTGCTCGCCTTGCTGTTCCCTGCTTTCGTCCACGCCCAGGATAGCGAGGGCGAAAGTGATCTCAGCTACAAAGCCTATGTGCACAGCGACAAGCGCATCAAGTGTTTGTACGGCTATGCGGCCGACAAGACGGGCGACCATGCGTCCGCCGTCGCCATCTTTGAAGATTGCATCCGGCGCTGGAACGATGTGTATTCGATGATTTGGCTGGCCCAGCTGTACGAAACGGGCATCGGCGTGACTAAGGACTTGCAACAGGCGACGGCGCTGATGCGGCGCGGCGCGCATACGAATGATGACGCGGCCTATGCGCGGCTGGCGCGCTACCACTATGGCGTGGCGCTGGCCGAAGGCCGGGGCACGCCGCAAGACATTCCCCAGGCCAGAACCTGGCTGCGCCAGGCGGCGCAGGAGGGCGTGCGGGAGGCGGCCGATTACCTGGACCGCCTGGACAATGCGGCGCCGTAGGCACGGCGCCAGCATCGACTAAGCGATTGCTTCGTAGCGGGCCAGGCGCGTCGCCATGCGCGGCGCCAGCTCGTGGCCGGCCGTGACGGTCACTTCCAGGTCATTCAGCAAGCCATCCTTCAAACCATAGACCCAGCCGTGAACGCTGAGTTCCTGGCCCCGTTCCCACGCATCTTGCACGACCGTGGTCTGACACACGTTCAAGACTTGTTCCACGACGTTCAGTTCGCACAAGCGGTCGCCGCGCTGGCGGCTGGTCAGCACGTCGCCCAGGTAGCGTTCGTGCTTCTGGCCCACGTCCTGCACGTGGCGCAGCCAGTTGTCGACCAGGCCGATGCGCGTGCCCGTCATGGCCGCATGCACGCCCTTGCAGCCGTAATGGCCGACGATGATGACGTGTTTGACTTTCAGCACGTCCACGGCAAATTGCAGGACGGACAGGCAATTGAGGTCGGAATGCACGACCACATTGGCAATATTTCGGTGCACAAACACGTCGCCAGGCGCCATGCCCAGCAATTCATTCGCTGGCACGCGGCTGTCGGAGCAGCCGATCCACAGGTATTCGGGCGACGTTTGCGCTTCCAGGTTCTTGAAGAAGTTCGGGTCTTTCGCCACCATCGAGTCGGCCCAGCGGCGGTTACGCTGCAGCAGTTCCGCCAGGGCCGGGCCATTTTTCTGTTCGGTCATATCGCTCCCATTGTGTACGTACGACTGCATTGGCGGCAGATCGCGCCCATAGGCCGGCGATGCGCGCACATTGCTCAGTCGTGATGAAAAAAACGCCGGGATGTTGAAGCATCCCGGCGCATGGTATTACGTGTGCTTATTCAAAAAAATCCTTGACCTTGTCTTTCCAGGTCTTGCTTTGCGGACTGTGCTTGGCACCGCCCTCGGTGGTCGACTTTTCAAAGTCGCGCAGCAGGTCTTTCTGTTTTTCCGTCAGTTTCACGGGCGTTTCGATAGCCACGTGGCAGAACAGGTCGCCCGCGTAACCGGAGCGCACACCCTTGATGCCCTTGCCTTTCAGGCGGAAGGTTTTACCCGACTGGGTGCCTTCCGGGATCGTGAACGACACTTTGCCGTTCAGGGTAGGCACTTCGATTTCGCCGCCCAAAGCCGCCTTGGTGAACGAGATCGGCATTTCGCAATGCAGGTCGTCGCCTTCGCGCTGGAATACGGCATGCGGCTTGATGTGGATTTCCACATACAGGTCGCCCGACGGACCGCCATTCGTGCCCGGTTCGCCGTTGCCGGACGAACGGATACGCATGCCGTTGTCGATACCGACTGGAATTTTCACTTCCAGGGTCTTGTTGCGCTTGATGCGACCGGCGCCGCCGCATGGCGTGCACGGGTCGGTGATGACCTTGCCGCTGCCATGGCATTTCGGGCAGGTTTGCTGGATGCTGAAGAAACCTTGCTGCATGCGCACCTGGCCGTGGCCACCGCAGGTACCGCAGGTGGTGGGCGACGTGCCCGGCTTGGCGCCGCTGCCGTGGCACGTGTCGCACTTGTCCCAGCTCGGCACGCGGATGGTCGTGTCGAAGCCGTGCGCAGCTTGCTCCAGTGTAATTTCCAGGTTGTAGCGCAAGTCGGCGCCACGGTACACCTGTGGCCCCGCATTGCGGCTGCGTCCACCGCCACCGCCAAAGATGTCGCCGAAGATATCGCCGAAGCTGTCGGCAAAGCCGCCAGCACCGCCGCCGAAGCCGCCACCGCCGCCCATGTTCGGATCCACGCCAGCGTGACCATAACGGTCATACGCGTCGCGCTTTTCCGGATTGGTCAGCATCTCGTAGGCTTCTTTGACTTCCTTAAACTTTTCTTCCGATTCTTTGCTATCCGGATTGCGGTCCGGATGGTATTTCATCGCCAGTTTACGGTAAGACTTTTTGATCTCTTCTTCCGAAGCATTTTTTGCGACACCGAGTGTCTCGTAAAAATCACGCTTTGCCATGTTGTCGGCACCTTGCAGTCTATCTACTGATGTAAAAATTACACGAAAAAGCCGAGTCGAGTGCTGCGCTAGGCGCAGCGACTCGGCTCGGCCGGTCTTCGCGGCTAATCCCGCGATGTAGCGTTCAGCCCGGCTGCCCCCAGTTCATGGGAGCGCAAGACATTACTTGCTGTCTTTGACTTCTTTGAAGTCAGCGTCAACAACGTCGTCTTGCTTGGCGCCTGCGTCCGATGCGCCAGCAGCTTGCTGTGCACCTTCCGCGCCGCCGGCAGCTTGCTGCGCTTGCATGTCGGCATACATTTTTTCGCCCAGTTTCTGCGATGCGCTCGACAGTGCTTCCACCTTGGCGTCGATCTCAGCCTTGTCGCCCGCCTTGATGCTTGCTTCCAGGTCGGTGATTGCCGCTTCGATCTTCTCTTTCTCGCCCGTATCCAGCTTGTCGCCGTATTCGGTCAAGGATTTCCGGGTCGAGTGTACCAGAGCATCGGCCTGGTTGCGCGACTCGGCCAATTCTTTGACCTTCTTGTCTTCTTCCGCGTTCAGCTCGGCATCCTTGACCATCTTCTGGATTTCAGCCTCGGTCAAGCCGGAATTGGCCTTGATCGTGATCTTGTTTTCCTTGCCGGTGGCCTTGTCTTTCGCGCCGACATGCAAGATGCCGTTGGCGTCGATGTCGAAGGTCACTTCGATCTGTGGCGTGCCGCGCGATGCTGGCGGGATGCCTTCCAGATTGAATTCGCCCAGGCCCTTGTTGCCGGCGGCGATTTCGCGCTCACCCTGGAAGACCTTGATGGTCACCGCAGGCTGGTTGTCGTCGGCCGTCGAGAACACTTGGCTGAACTTGGTCGGAATCGTCGTGTTTTTGTGGATCATCTTGGTCATCACGCCGCCCAGGGTTTCGATACCCAGGGACAGAGGGGTGACGTCCAGCAACAGCAAGTCCTTGCGTTCGCCCGACAGGACCGAACCTTGAATCGCTGCGCCCACGGCGACGGCTTCGTCCGGGTTCACGTCCTTGCGTGGATCCTTGCCGAAGAATTCCTTCACTTTTTCCTGCACCTTCGGCATACGCGTCATACCGCCGACCAGGATGATGTCATCGATGTCCGACACTTTCACGCCAGCATCTTTGATAGCGGTGCGGCATGGTTCCATCGTGGCCGTGATCAGCTCTTCCACCAGCGACTCCAGCTTGGCGCGGGTCATCTTCAGGTTCAAGTGGACCGGTGCGCCGTTCGCCATGGCGATGTACGGCTCGTTGATCTCGGTTTGCTGCGACGACGACAATTCGATCTTCGCGCGCTCGGCCGAAGCCTTGATGCGCTGCAGGGCGATCGGATCTTTTTTCAGGTCGATGCCGTTGATCTTCTTGAACTCGTCGATGATGTAATCGATCACGCGCTGGTCGAAGTCTTCGCCGCCCAGGAAGGTGTCGCCGTTGGTCGACAGCACTTCAAATTGTTTCTCGCCATCAACATCCGCGATTTCGATGATCGACACGTCGAACGTACCGCCACCCAAGTCATACACGGCGATTTTACGGTCGCCTTTTTCGGTCTTGTCCAGGCCGAACGCCAGCGCTGCCGCGGTTGGCTCGTTGATGATGCGCTTGACGTCCAGGCCAGCGATACGGCCGGCATCCTTGGTGGCTTGACGCTGCGAGTCGTTGAAGTACGCAGGCACGGTGATGACGGCTTCGGTGACTTCTTCACCGAGGTAGTCTTCTGCCGTTTTCTTCATCTTGCGCAGGACTTCGGCCGAAATTTGCGGCGGCGCCAGTTTTTTATCGCGTACACCGATCCATGCATCGCCGTTGTCGGCTTTCATGATCTGGTACGGCATCAGAGCGATGTCTTTTTGGACTTCTTTTTCGTCGAACTTGCGACCGATCAGACGCTTGACTGCGTACAGCGTGTTTTTCGGATTGGTCACGGCCTGGCGTTTCGCTGGCGCGCCGACGAGAATTTCGCCATCTTCTTGATAAGCAATAATCGACGGCGTCGTGCGTGCGCCTTCAGCGTTTTCGATTACCTTTGGTTGACCGTTTTCCATGATGGAAACGCAGGAATTCGTGGTTCCCAGATCGATACCGATAATTCTACCCATGATTTATTTCCTTTTATTTGCTAGATTTCAGATGGTTCTTATATGTGGCAAAGCGGCATGGTTTCAAGGCTTGCTTGATGCCGCACTCTGATTATTTTGCTTGCGCGGTCGTTACAATGGCTGGACGCAGCAGGCGGTCCGCAATCATATAGCCCTTTTGCAGGACTGACACGATGGTATTGGCTTCCTGGTCCGCCGGCACCACGGCAACGGCCTGGTGTTTCATCGGATCGAGCTTCTCACCCTGCACTGGCAATACTTCCACCAGGCGGTTGCGCTCGAACGCGGCGTTCAGTTGCTTCAAGGTCATCTCGACGCCTTCTTTCAGCGATTCGATGGTCGGTGCTTCCACCGTCAGCGCCGTTTCCAGGCTGTCTTTGACGGGCACCATGGCTTCGGCAAAGCTCTCGACTGCGAATTTGTGCGCTTTAGCAACATCTTCCTGCGCGCGGCGGCGGATATTTTCGCCATCAGCCTTGGCGCGCATGAAGGCATCGTGCATCTCTGCAAGACGCGCTTCGGTACTCGCCAGCTGCTCTTCCAAAGTAGGCTCTGCGGGAGTCGATGGGGCAGTCGCCGCGGCGTCCGCTTGCGGATTAGGTACAGCTTGGTTTTCCTGATCTTGCATCTGAAAAGCTCCTACAATCAATGACTTAAATGAGTTAGTCTAACTATCTTTACAACACTAACGGGCAGATGGGGCTATATCCTATTGTTTCAAGGGGTATGCATGGCAAAACCAGAATTACATCGATCCATGTTACAGCGTATTACAAACGCTATCCATTTTGGCCAGCGATCCGTGCGCGCATCCCTTGATTTTCCTGGCTTCCCACGGCAAAGCGGGCATTCTACCAGCCCCGCCACGACCATCGCCACTGGCGGTGTTGCTATTTGGAAAACCCCTTGGCCGCGCCAGACATGACAAAGCCGCGCAAGCGCGGCTTCAAGATGGCAAAAATTCAATGATGTCAGTTCGTCGCGCCCAGGGCCAAGGCCGCCGCGCGCGCCTGTTCGCCCGCTTTCTTGTCCGCCTCGCGCTGCGCCGCCGTCTTCATCGTCGGCCAGCCAATCATGTGCTGTTCCGCAATTTCCGCCAGGCCCGCGATCCACGCTGGCGTTTCGTTCAAACAAGCGATGTAGTGAAACTGCTGGCCGCCGGCCGTCTCGAAATCATGCTTGGCTTCCATGGCGATCTCTTCCAGGGTTTCCAGGCAATCGCTGGTAAAGCCGGGACACAGCAGGTCGACGCGCTTGACGCCCTGCTGCGCCAGCGCCACCAGGGTGGGCGCCGTGTACGGTTGCAGCCATTCGGCCTTGCCAAAGCGCGACTGGAAGGTCACCACATATTGCTCTTTAGTTAATTTCAACTTTTCCGCCAGCAGGCGCGCCGTTTTCAGGCATTGGCAGTGATACGGGTCACCCAGCAGCAAGGTCCGCTTGGGCACGCCATGAAAGCTCATCACCAGTTTTTCCGGACGGCCATGCGCTTCCCAATGGTTCAGCACCGAGTCGCGCAAGGCGTCGATATACGTGTCGTGCTCGTGGTATTGCTTAATAAAACGCAATTCCGGCACATTGCGCACGGTGGCGTAATGGGCAAACACGGCGTCGTAGATGGAACCGGTCGTCGTGCCAGAATATTGCGGATAGGCAGGCAGGATGGCGATGCGCTCGCAGCCTTCGCTTTTCAGCTTGGCCAGCACGTCGGGCAAGGAAGGCGAACCGTAGCGCATGGCCATGGCCACCGTGACGCCGTCGTGGCCACGCTCGGCCAGCGCGCCGGCCAGCAGCTTGGCCTGCTTTTGCGTATGCACTTTCAGCGGCGAGCCTTCGCGCGTCCAGATCGACGCGTATTTCTTGGCCGACTGGCCGGAGCGGAACGGCAAGATGATCAGGTTCAAAATGAACCACCAGACGAGGCGGGGAATTTCCACTACGCGCGGGTCCGACAAAAATTGCTTCAGGTAACGCCGCACGGCCGACGACGTCGGCGCATCGGGCGTGCCCAGGTTGACCAGCACCACGGCGCTGCGGTCGATACTGCCATGCGTGTACGGAGGTTCTGTTTGAAATGACATGAAGGCTCTTCGAAGGCGTTGGATGGATTAGCCAGTTATTATAGTTGCATTGAGTTAATAGCGAAGTGCTGGGGTCAGACCCTCAATGCCGCTAACGTCAAGCTCAGCGCTAACGCATCCGGGGGTCTGACCCCGGATTTAAGCCTGCGTCTAAATTGCCAGCAGTTCACGTGCATGCTTGCGCGTGGTGGCCGTGATTTCCAGGCCGCCCAGCATGCGCGCCACTTCTTCCACCCGGGCCTTGGCGTCGAGCATGTCGATGCGCGAGGCCGTCTTGCCATTGTCCAGGGTACTTTTTGCCACTTGGAAATGTTGATTGGCCTGGCTGGCCACTTGCGGCAAGTGGGTCACGCACAGCACTTGCCGTCCCTGCCCCAGGCGTTTCAGCAAGCGCCCCACGACTTCCGCGACGGCGCCGCCGATGCCGCTGTCGACTTCGTCGAAGATCAGGGTCGGCGTGGTGGTGGCGTGCGAGGTGATGACGGAAATGGCCAGCGCGATGCGCGCCAGCTCACCGCCGGACGCCACTTTCGCCAGGGAGCGTGGCGCCGTGCCCGCATGGCCGGCGACGAGGAATTCCACCTGTTCCAGGCCGTGGGCGGCCGGTTCGCACGGGTGCAGGGCGATTTCAAAGCTGCCGCCCGTCATGCTCAGTTCCTGCATGGCGCGTGTGACGGCTTGCCCCAGCTCCAGGGCGGCGGCGCGGCGCGTGTCTGATAACCGTTCGGCCACGGCGCGGTATTCGGCCTCGATCTTCGCTTCCTGGCGCAGCAAGCCTTCGATGTCGGAAGCATCGGCCAGGTGCTGCAGCTTTTCCGACAGCTTGGCGTGTTCTTCCGGCAATTCTTCGGGCGTGACGCGGAATTTGCGGGCCGTGCTGTGCATGGCTTCCATGCGTGCGTCGAGCTGGTGCAGGCGCTCCGGGTCCAGTTCCACCCGGTCCAGGTAATTGTTCAGCGCGTACACGGATTCCTGCAGCTGAATGCGCGACGATTCGATCAGGTCGATGATCGGTTGCAATTCCGCATCGACGGAGACCAGCTTGCCCAGCTTCTGGTTCAGGGCCGACAGTTGCGACACGATCGGATGGTCTTCCTGCTCGGAAATGATCGCCAGCGCTTCCTGCGCCCCTTCCAGCAGGCTGGCCGCGTGCGACAGGCGGCTGTGCTCGTTCGTGATGTCCGTCCACTCGCCGGGCTTGGCGGCCAGTTTTTCCAGTTCACCCACTTGCCATTCCAGGCGTTCGCGCTCGTACAGCACGTTGGCGGCATTCGTTTCGAATTCTTCTCTCTGGCGCACGAGGGCGCGCCAGCGCTTGTGCAGGGCCGCCACTTGCCGCGCATCCTGTTCCGCGCCCGCTTCGCGCGCCGTCGCCTGGCCGTCGAGCAAGGCGCGCTGCGCTTCGCTTTTCAGCAAGGACTGGTGCGCGTGCTGGCCGTGGATGTCGACCAGCATGTCACCGAGTTCGCGCAGCTGCGCGGCCGTGGCGGGAATGCCGTTGATGTACGCCTTCGAGCGGCCCGCGTTGTCGATCACGCGGCGCAGCAGGGCGCCGCCCTCGTCGTTGGCGAATTCGTTGGCCACCAGCCACGCTTGCGCCACGTCACTGACGGAAAAATCGGCCGTGATGTCGGCCTTGGCCGCACCTTCGCGCACCACGCTGGCGTCGCCGCGCCCGCCCAGCGCCAGGGTCAGCGCATCGATGAGGATGGACTTGCCGGCGCCCGTCTCGCCCGTCAGCACGCTGAAGCCGGCGGAAAATTCCAGTTCAATGGTATCGACAATGACAAAATCGCGAATGGACAGTGTATGGAGCATGGCTTCAGTGGTTGGGCGGCGCACCGCGGGTTGAAGTGGAGAAAAATGTTAGCTGAGCTTGCCCTCGCCCGACGGGTACTCATTCCAGTGCAACTTTTCACGCAGGGTGTTGTAGTAACTCCACCCTTCCGGATGCAGGAAGGTAATCGTGTGCGGCGAACGGCGGATGAGGATGCGGTCTTGCTGCACCAGGCTGGCAAAGGTCTGCATGTCGAAATTGACGCTGATATCGCGCCCGCGCACGATTTCCACGACGATCTGGCTGGAATCTGGCAAGACGATGGGGCGGTTCGACAGCGCGTGCGGGGCGATCGGCACGAGCACGATGCCGCCCAGAGTCGGGTGCAGCAGCGGGCCGCCGGCCGACAGCGAATACGCGGTCGAGCCCGTCGGCGTGGAAATGATCAAGCCATCGGAACGCTGGTTGTACATGAAGTGGCCATCGACCTCGACGCGCAATTCGGCCATGCCGGCGCCAGCGCCGCGCGAGACGACGACATCGTTGACGGCCATGCCCACGTGAATCGATACACCGTCGCGCAGCACGCTGCCTTCGAGCAAGGTGCGGCGTTCGGCCTTGAAGCGGCCGCCGAGAATTTGCGCCAGCACGGGCAGCATGCGCTCGAGCGGAATATCCGTCATGAAACCCAGGCGTCCTTGATTGATACCGATCAAGGGGACGTCGAATGGCGCCAACTGGCGCGCAATGCCCAGCATGGTGCCGTCGCCGCCCATGACGATGGCGCAATCGGCGGCGGCGCCGATCTCGGCCGGCGACATGGCGCGCACGCCGGGAAACGCCAGGTTCAGGTGCGCGGCCGTCTCCGCCTCGAAGACCACCGTGTGGCCCAGCACTTGCAGGAAATCGACGATGCTTTTTACGGGCTCGGCAATGCCATCCGTATTCTGGCGCACGACCAGGGCGATGGTCTTGGCGCCCAGGTTGAAGCGCTCGCCCGGGGCTGGCAATGTCGCTGCTGGCTGTTCGGCGCGCTGTTCGGCGTGTGTATCGACGGGCATAAGAGTCTCGGTAATGAATTCGGTGGCAAACCGCCCCAGGCTGTCGCGTCGCACGCCGGCATCGCATGATACTGTATATATGCACAGTATAGTGCGGCTGCCGTGTGCCCGCAAGGGGCGTTCTTGGTGTTGCACGCAGTGTAGCGCAGAAAAAGAATCGTCCATGCGTGCGCCAGCGCTCCCTGCATGAGCAAAACCGCTTGCGTGCGGCCCATGGCGGCGGGACACTGGTTTTACTTTTCTGTCAGGAGGCCATATGGTTACCCAGCATAGCGAACGCAAGATCAATACCGACGAAAAGGTCAAGAATGACGGCGTCGATCGTCTGCCGCATGAGCGAGATGAATCGCCCGATGCGCAAAACGTGCGTCCGCGCAAGATCATGCAACAGGCGGCCAGCGACCTGGAACAGGGCCTGGTCGATACGGACCGGCGCGCCCAGCCCGGCGTGGAAAAGGTCAAACCGGCTGCACCGCAGCAAGCGCGTCCCGATCCGCAGCTGGAACCAAAGAAAGCGCGCTGAATCGAACTGTCAGACACCGCTACTTTTTCCGGAGTACGCCATGCACCGTTACGTCTATTCATTCCTGCTGGCCGCTGCCTGCGGCGCCACCACCGCCCACGCCCGGGCACCACCCGCCATGCCCGCGGGATTTGGTCCGCAGCCCGCCCTGCCCGCACCGGACAAGCAATTCATTCCCACCGTCAACGTGGCACCCGTGCAGCGCTGGTCGGCAGATCAACGTCCCGTGGTCGCCGCCGGCCTGGCCATCCACGCGTATGCGCGCGACCTCGACCATCCGCGCTGGCTGTACGTGCTGCCGAATGGCGACGTGCTCGTGGCGGAAACGAATGCCCCGCCGAAGCCCGACGATAACAAGGGCATCAAGGGCGCCATCATGCAGATGCAAATGAAAAAGGCGGGCGCCGCCACGCCCAGCGCCAACCGTATCACTTTGCTGCGCGGCATCGATAGCAAGGGCATGGCGCAAACGCGCAGCGTGTTCCTGCAAGGCTTGCACTCGCCATTTGGCATGGCCCTGGTGGGTAACGATCTGTACGTCGCGAATGCCGATGCGCTGCTGCGCTTTCCCTACAAGGAAGGCCAGACGGCCATCACGGCGCCTGGCGTCAAGGTGATCGATTTGCCGGGCGGCCCCATCAATCACCACTGGACCAAGAACGTCGTCGCGAGCGCCGACGGCAAGTTTTTATATGTTTCCGTCGGCTCGAACAGCAATGTGGGCGAGAACGGCATGGCGGCCGAAGATGGCCGCGCCGCCATCTGGCAAGTCACGCGCGCGACGGGCAAGGCACGCGTGTATGCGACGGGTTTGCGCAACCCTGTCGGCCTGGCCTGGCAACCCAAGACGGGCGCCCTCTGGACGGCCGTCAATGAACGCGACGAGCTGGGCAACGACCTGGTGCCCGACTACATGACGTCAGTCAAGGACGGCGCCTTCTATGGCTGGCCCTACAGTTATTTCGGCCAGCACGTCGATGCGCGGGTCCAGCCGCCGCGCCCCGAACTGGTGGCCACCGCCATCGCGCCGGACTACGCGCTCGGTGCGCACACGGCCTCGCTGGGCCTGGCGTTTTATGACGGCGTCTTGTTGCCCGAACGCTACCGGGGCGGCGCCTTCGTCGGCCAGCACGGCTCATGGAACCGCAAGCCCTTCAGCGGCTATAAAGTCATTTATGTTCCCTTCGCCAATGGCTTGCCCAGCGGGCCGCCACAGGACGTCGTCAGCGGCTTCCTGGACGGGAACGGCAAGGCGCAGGGCCGCCCCGTCGGCGTGGCCGTCGACAAGGCGGGCGCGCTGCTGGTGGCGGACGACGTGGGCAATGTCATCTGGCGCGTGACGCCGGCGCCGTGAGTGACTAAGCCCTGCACGTGCTCCCCTGCATGCGCCCCCTGTGTGGCGCAACGAACGGAAGGGCAAAGGAGGCTCGCGCATGATGGATGCTCGAACCACGCAAGGAGTACATCATGAAAAAAACAGGATCAGCCGTCTGGAGTGGCGGCCTTAAGGATGGCAAAGGGTTTATTTCCACCCAAAGCGGTGCGCTCGACAATATAGCCTATGGTTTTAATACGCGCTTCGAAGACGGTCCCGGCAGCAATCCGGAAGAACTGATCGGCGCGGCCCATGCGGCCTGCTTCACCATGGCCCTGTCCGGCCAGCTGGGCGAGGCGGGCCTGCGCGCCACGGCCCTGAAAACCACGGCCGACGTCAGCCTGGAAAAAATCGATGGCAGCTATGCCATCACGGCCGTCCACCTGACCCTGGTGGCCACCATTCCCGGCGCCACCGACGAAGCGTTCCAGGACGCTGCCCTGCGCGCCAAGCTCGGCTGCCCAGTATCGAAGTTGCTGGCGACGGAAATCACCCTGGACGCCCATCTGGAGTAACGCCGGCATGCCGTCCGCTGCTGTTCCATCACCGGGCGGCAGGGGCGGTCTCGGCAAGAAAGCCGTAAAACGCATAAAATCCTGCCATTCCCCTACACCCTCAAGGATTTACGATGCGTATTTTGCACACCATGTTACGGGTCGGCGACCTGCAGCGCTCCATCGATTTTTACACCAAGGTCCTGGGCATGACGCTGCTGCGCACCAGCGACAATCCGGAATACCAGTACACGCTGGCCTTCGTCGGCTATGGTTCGAACCCCGACCACGCGGAACTGGAACTGACGTATAACTATGGCACCACCAGCTACGAGCTGGGCACGGCGTACGGCCACATCGCCATCTCGGCCGACGACATCGTCGCCGCGTGCGACGCGGCACGCGCGAATGGCGGCAACGTCACGCGCGAACCGGGTCCCGTGAAAGGCGGCAACACGGTCATCGCCTTCATCACCGATCCCGACGGCTACAAGATCGAATTGATCGAACGCAAGTTCGACGGCCAGGGCGGCGGCTTGTAATAACTCAGCCTGGCTCGACGGCCTGGGCAATGGCCGCGCGCAGCCAGGCAATGCCCGCATCGCCATCCGTACGGCGGTGCCGTATCGTTTCAAACGCAAACGGCGCGATGGCAAACGGCGCAGCATACAGCGCCAGCCCTTGCGCCACATTCCCCTGCAAGGCCCGCTGCGCCACCGTCAGGATCAAGTCCGTCCCCCGCACGACATCCGGTGCGACCGTCCAGTAAGGCACACGCACGGCGATGCGGCGCGCCTTGCCCAGCTGGGCCAGGGCCGCGTCGACTTCGGCCGCCATGCCGCCTTCGCTGGACGCCACCAGCACATGCGGGCGCGCCAGATACGTGTCCAGATTCCATGTTGCGCCATCCGCCAGGCTGGCCGGATCGAGTGCGCACACGAACGTTTCCTCGAATAAGGTTTCACGGTGTAACTGCTCGGGCAATTGCGGGAACACGCCCAGCGCCAGGTCGATTTCGCCATCCTGCACGCCAGCGATCACGGCCGGTCGGCTGGCATAGCTGATGGCCAGGTCGATGCCGGGCGCTTCCACGCGCAGGCGCCGCAACAAACGGGGCAAGATCAGCGCCGCGCCGTAATCCGACATGGCCAGGCGAAACACGCGCTGCGCCGTGGCCGCCTCGAAGACGGCGCCACCGAGCACGGAGCGCACGCTTTGCAGGGCTTCGGCCAGCGGCCGCGCCAGCTCCAGGGCGCGCGCCGTTGGCTGGAAGCCGCCCTTGCCGCGCAGCAGCAGCGGGTCGCCGAGCAAGTGGCGCAAGCGGGCCAGCGCATGGCTGACGGCAGGCTGGCTCATGTGCAAACGCTCGGCCGCGCGCGACAAATGGCGCTCGCTGAACAGCGCGTCCAGGATCACCAGCAAGTTCAAATCGACGGCGCGCAGATTATTCATTTGGTGCATAGTTAGATGACAAACTACGAATTGGATTTAATCATGACAGCATAATACGATGATCCCATCAACTCAACTGTGGGAGTGTCACATGCATGGATGGATTACCGTATTTGCCCCGCTGGCCATGCTGGCCGGCGCCGTCGTCCCCTTCCAGGCGGGCGCGAACGCCGCACTGGGCCGCAACCTGGGCCACCCGTTGTGGGCCACCCTCGCTTCGCTTGCCGTCAGCGCCGTGCTCGCCTCGCTCGTGATGCTCGTCTGGCGGGTACCGGCGCCCGATGTCGGTCTCGCCATGCGGGGACCGGGCTGGTCCTGGCTGGGCGGCGCGGCCGGCGTGTTTTACATTACGGCCGCGCTGATGCTGGCGCCACGCATGGGCTCCGGTCCCTTCATGGCGGCCGTCATCGGCGGGCAAATGCTGGCCGCGCTGGCCATCGACCGCTACGGCTTGCTGGGCTTTGCCGTCAAACATATTTCTCCGCTGCACTGGGCCGGCGCGGGGCTGGTGGTGGCCGGTGTAGTGCTGACCCAATTCGCCAACAGCCGCGCCGTGTAACACCACTTCAAGACGAAAAAAACCAGCACCGTTGCCGGGGCTGGTTTTCATTCAGAGCAAGATTGCGCTTACTTGTCGAGCAAGGCGTTGACGGGCATCAAGTCCGTTTCCTTCAGGGTACCGGCCGCCGCCTTCAGGCGCAAGCCGTTCATGATGGTGTCGTAGCGGGCTTTCGACAGGTCTTTTTGCGTCGAGAACAATTGTTTCTGCGCATTCAAAACGTCGATATTGATGCGCACGCCCACTTGATAGCCGAGCTGGTTCGACTCCAGCGCCGACTTGCTCGACACTTCCGCCGCTTCCAGCGCCTTGACTTGCGCCAGGCCGCTATTGACGCCGAGGAAAGCCTGGCGCGCGCCTTGCGAGGCCGTGCGGCGTGCCGTTTCCAGGTCGTTGCGGGCCTTGTTTTCCAGCGCGATCGATTCACGCACCTTGCTGGTGACGGCAAAGCCGCTGAAGATCGGGATGCTCCACTGCACGCCGATGGCGTTGTTGTTGTTGCCGTTGCCATTGCCGCCACCCGAGGAATAGGTATGGCCCGTGTTGGCGATCAGGTCCAGGGTCGGGTAGTGGCCGGCGCGGTTGCGGCCGATGTCGCGCTTGGCCGATTCCACGTTGAACTGGGCCGTGACGACGCCGTAGTTCTGCTCTTCGGCGGACGATACCCACGGCTCGACGGCAGCCGGTTCCGGCGCGCTGATGACGACGCCCGTGCGCATCGGCGCCAGCGACGTTGGCGCTTCGCCGATGATGGTTTGCAAGGCGCTGCGCTTGTTGGCCAGGTCATTGATGGCGGCAAATTCCTGCGCCACCACCAGGTCGTACGCCGCTTGCGCTTCGTGCGTGTCGGTAATCGTTTGCGTGCCCACTTCGAAGTTGCGCTTGGCCGATGCCAGCTGCTCCGTCGTGGCGACCTTTTGCGCCTGCGTGGCGCCCAAGTTGTCCTGCGCGCTCAGCACGTCGAAATACGCCTGCGCCACGCGGGTGATCAGGTCTTGCTGCACTTGCGCAAATTGCGCTTCCGCAATCGCTTGCGCCAGCTTGCTTTGCTGATAGGTTTCCCAACGGTCCCAGCGGAACAGCGGTTGCGCCAGGGTCAGGTTGTAGCTATTCGTGCGCACGTTGACGGATGGCGAAGTGATCTTGTTGCCGCCATTGTTCTGGACGATTTGCTCCTGATTGCCGCGCGTATTGCTGCCCGAGGCGGAGATTTGCGGCAGCAAGCCTGCCAGCCCCTGCGGAACCCGCTCCATCCCGGCCGACAGGGCCGCGCGCGCGCTCGCATACTGCGCGTCATTGGCCAGCGCCTGCTGGTACACCTGGATGAGATCGGCCGCCTGCGCTTGCAGCGAGCATGTCATCGAGACAAAGGCGCTGGTCATCAGCACGGCGATAAGGGGTTTCCGCATTGCATTTCTCCGTTGGAGTCGTCAAAAGTTGATGGAATCAAAAATCTGCTACCGCTTGCCTTGCGCCCGCCGGATCAGCGGGGTACAGGCCTCCGCAGGCATGCGGGAAAACATGCCTGGGTGCATCTACTGCAAAATAACTTAGTATGTAGGCATCGCGCTGTCGACTTGCAGCGCCCAGGCATGCACGCCGCCCGTCAAATTACTGATCTTGCCAAAACCATTGCGCTCCAGGAAGGCCGCCACTTGCATGCTGCGCATGCCGTGATGGCAGATGCAAACGATCTCGGCGTCTTCATCGAGGTCATCGATGCGCGCAGGAATCGAATTCATCTGCATCAGGGTGGCCCCGTCGAGGTGGCACAGGTCGAACTCCCACTGTTCCCGCACATCCAGCAACAGCGGACGCGGGCGGGAAGGGTCAGCCAGCCAGGCGGCCAGCTGCGGTGCACTCAAATGCTCCATCGAATCGGTCGCCTCAGAACTGGAAATGCGACGGTGCCACGGCTTGCAGCGGCGTGACATTGGTTTCAAACAGCTTGCGCGTGTCGTAAGCCTTGTCCGAGCTGCGCGTAATCAGGTGCGCCGACATGATCGGCGCTTCGCCGATGATGGCCAGGATGCGGCCGCCGACTTTCACCTGTTGCAACAGTGCTTCCGGCAACACGGCCAGGGCGCCGGACACGACGATCACGTCGTACGGTGCGCCCTTGTTCCAGCCTTGCGCGCCATCGCCCAGTTCCACGGTGACGTTCGTCACGCCGTTGGCGGCCAGAGTCTGCTCGGCCAGGGTTTTCAATTGGGGAACGATTTCCACGCTCGTCACATGACGCGCCTTGTGCGCCAGCAAAGCGGCCATGTAGCCGCTGCCGGTGCCGATTTCCAGCACATTTTCATGCTTTTTGACGGCTACGTCTTGCAAAATGCGCGCTTCCAGCTTCGGCGTCAACATGCATTCGCCGCCGCCCAGTGGAATTTCGGTATCGACGAAGGCCAGGTTTTTATAGGCGGCCGGCACGAAATCTTCACGCTTGACCACGTTCAACAGCTCCAATACGTCGATATCCAGTACGTCCCATGGACGGATCTGCTGTTCGATCATATTGAAGCGGGCTTGTTCGATATTCATCTTTGGACTCGGTAAGTGAAGTAATAATCCGCCATTTTATCGTTGAACTGGCTGAAAGCACATGTTAACCATAAAGACGGGGAATGGAGGAAATTTGCGACGATCTGCAGATTTGAGGGGGCGAACCTTGGATAGGGGCAACTGAACGGTAGAGGCAAGCGCCGCATGTCAACTTTGCCCGGGCGCCTCCACCTGCAGGCTGCGCAAGCTCATGTCGATAAAGGCATCCATATAGGCGACGGGATCGATGTTCTTGACCTCGCACGGCAGGAAGGAGTGCGTCCACATCATCAGCATGGTGACGGGCGCGCTGAGGATGGTGCTGACCAGCACGGGATCGACCTGGCGGAATTCGCCGCGCTGCATGCCCCGTTCGAGCAGGGTGGCGATCAGCGCATTGCCGCGCGCGACCACCTCTTCGTTGTAAAACTGCGCCAGTTCCGGGAAATTGTTCGCTTCAGCCAGCATCAGCTTGGTCAAACCGGCGAGCTTGGTGGCGCCAAACTCTTCCCACCATTGCATCATCATGCTGCGCAATAACTCGGCGCTGCTGCTGTCCGAGGCGGCCATGCTGTTTTCCGCCTCGCCGATGGAATGCACGATATTGTCGCGCACCACGGCCTTGAACAGCTCTTGCTTGTTCTCAAAGTACAGGTACAGGGTGCCTTTCGACACACCGGCCCGTTTGGCCACATCCTCCAGGCGCGTCGATGCGAAGCCCCGTTCGACAAACAGGTCGAGGGCGGCGGCGAGCAATTCCTGCGGGCGGGCATCCTTGCGCCGCTCCCAGCGGGGCTTGGTATCAATCGGGGCTTGCATGTATCTTTCCAAGTAACTTACTTTTGAGTCATTAATGGTAGACCGGTCTACCGTCAAGGTCAAGCGCGGGGCATCGCCCGGCATCCCGAACACAGGCATTGTACCCTCCGTGCCGGCGTTGGCGGCACGGCCCTCTGGCGCCGGACCTGCGGCGCCGGGTGAAGCAGAATGCGTTTCAGCCCCCATTTTGCGCAGTTCATCGCATTTCCCTGCAAGCCAAGGTATCGCCTTGCTATCTTCTCATCGACAGCACGGCAGCCGCGGCGCGGCAGCCGGCTTTTTTCTTGTCCTGAACTAAAACAATCATAAAGGAAACACCATGCGTACCTTGCTGGCCCTGTGCTGTGCCGTTGCCCTTGGCGGTTGCGCCATCGTCATCAACCCCAACGATGGCGAAGTGCGCTATGCCGACTCAAGCGGCAATGCCGTCCAGGGCAGCGGGCAAGTGAGCCGCGACGTGCGCCAGGTCAGCAACATCAGCGCGCTCGACATCGACAACATGAAGCGCATCGACATCAAGATCGACGTGCGCGTCGGCCCGACGGCATCGCTGGTGATCGAAGCGGACAGCAATCTGCAACCGCTGATCCACAGCGACGTGAGCGGCAATACCCTGCGCCTCTGGAGCGATACGAACATTCGCAGCAGCAATGGCATCCACGTCATCTATACGACGCCGCAATTGAAGAAAATCAATATCTCCGGCTCGGGCCGCCTGGTGGTGAGCGGCCTCAATGGCGATGATTTCAGCCTGGAGCAGCGCGGTTCGATGAAGAGCGAACTGTCGGGCACGGTGGGCCGCTTCGGCGTGACCAACGGTGGCTCGGGCAGCATCAACGCGGCGGCCCTTGCCAGCGGCAATACGGACGCGGCGCAAAACGGCTCGGGCAGCATCCAGCTGGGCAGCGTGCGTGGCGAGCGCATCAACGTGGCCGTCAACGGCTCGGGCAGCATCAGCGCCAGCGGCGCCGTGCAGCGCCTCGACGCCAACGTGAATGGCTCGGGTGATGTCAACCTGGCGGCCCTGCGCAGCGACGTTGCCTATCTGGCGAGCAACGGTTCCGGCGACATCGACGTCACCGTCCAGAGTGAAGTCAACGCCCGCGCCAGCGGTTCCGGTCGCATCACCGTGCATGGCGATCCGGCCCGCCGCACGTTGTCGGGCAAGCGCGTCAGCATCGTGCGCTAAACACACCCTGGCGACGCATGGGAGCTGGCTTGCTATACTGTCAGCTCCTCACCCGTTCGCCTGAAATCCCATGTCACCATCCGCCACCCTGGCATGCCGTCCCTCGTGCGGCGCCTGCTGCACCGCACCGTCCATCACCAGCCCGATCCCCGGCATGCCGGATGGAAAACCTGCGGGCGTGCGCTGCGTGCAGCTGGCCGATGACAACCATTGCAAAATCTTTGGCCAGCCGCAGCGGCCCGCGTTTTGCGGCGGCTTGCAGCCATCGGCAGAGATGTGCGGCGACAGCCGCGAACACGCAGTGCACTGGCTGGCCGAGCTGGAACGGCTGACGGCGCCCTGAGCGGCGCGACGAACGGCGTCCCTGCCTGCCCCGTGCTCAGCGCGCGTCCTCCGCTTCCTCGGCGTCGCGCTGGCGCTTGTATTCCAGCAATGTGGCAATCCCGAAATAGATTAACAGCAGGAACACGGAATCGCGTGCATCGCTCCAGCCCAGCGTGCCATTGCGCAAGTAATGCAGCGCGTTCAACACGATCATCATGCCCAGGATCAACCATCCACTGCGGCGCAGGGCGCGGCCCGGCAAGCTTGCCTTGAAAGAAGTAACTGAAAACATGGCTTCCCTTATTTAATTCCATTTTTTACAACACTAACAGAGTTTATATTTTTTCGGCCATATTTGACGGAAGCGTAGCGTACGCTTGACTCCATCTGCACGTTTGCGTATATTTATACACATTCCTGCACGTTTCAAACATATACCAATGTCCGCCACCCTGCTCCTTAAACAACGCCACGCGCTGATCCAGCAACAATTGCATGCCGACGGCCGCGTGCTGGCGCTCGATCTGGCGCGCCAGCTCGACGTTTCCGAAGATACGATACGGCGCGACCTGCGCGAGATGGCGGCGGCCGGCCTGTGCCAGCGCGTGTACGGCGGCGCCCTGCCGCTGGCGCCGGACGGTGGCACCTTGACGCAGCGCAAGCAGGAAGCGCCGGAACGCAAGGCTCGCCTGGCGCAGGCCGCCGTGTCACTCGTGCGCGCGGGCCAGGTGCTGTTTTTTGATGCGGGTTCGACCAACCTGGCCATCGCCAGCGCCTTGCCAGAGTTGGCGCTCACTGTCATCACCAACGCGCCAGCCATTGCCATGGCGCTCATGGAACGCCCGGAAATCGAGCTGATCATGGCTGGCGGCCGGGTCGACCGCCGCGCCGGCGCCAGCCTCGGGCCGCAAGCCTTGCGCACGGTCGAGCGCATGCATCCCGACCTGTGCTTCCTCGGCGCTTGCGGCGCCGATGCGGACGCGGGCGTGACGGCCTTCAATTACGACGAGGCCGAGTTCAAGCGCAGCATCGCCGGCGCCAGCAAGGCGGTGGTGGTGGCCGTCACCAGCGACAAGCTGGGCACGGCCGCACCGTTCGGCGTGCTGGCCACGGGCTTGCTGCAGCACCTGGTGCTGGAAGCCGATGCCGACGCCGCCCACATGGCCGCCTTTGAACGGCTGGGCGTGCAAGTGTTGCGCGCCCGCGCCTGATTTTATCCACCTCCACCCCGACCTTGAAAAGTTCCCCCATGCATCTCACCGGCACCCTGCAACAACGCGCCACGCGCCTGGTCTTCTTCGCCGCCGGCCTCGGCATGGCCGCCTGGGCCCCGCTGGTTCCCTACGCCAAGTCGCGCCTGGGCCTCGATGAAGCCACTCTTGGCATTTTGCTGCTGTGCCTGGGCGCCGGCTCGCTGTGCGCGATGCCGTTTACGGGCATGCTCACGGCACGCTTCGGCTGCCGCAAGGTCATCGCCGGCGCCGGCCTGCTGCTGACCGCTATCCTGCCCGGCCTGGCGCTGGCCGCCACGCCGCTGCAACTGGGCCTGGTGCTGCTGGTGTTCGGCGCGGCCATGGGCACCTTCGACGTGGCCATCAATATCCAGGCCGTGATCATCGAAAAAGCCAACGGCGGCGCCATGATGTCGGGCTTTCATGCCCTGTTCAGCGTGGGCGGCTTCGCCGGCGCGGCCTGCATGGCCCTGCTGCTGTGGCTGGGCCTGACGCCGGCCTGGTCCTGCGTGGTGGTGATGCTGCTGCTGTGCGGCGTGCTGGGCGCGGCGCAAGGCCATCTGCTGCCGACGGCGTCCGCCTCCGGCGAAAAGACGCCGCTGTTCGTCATGCCGCATGGCGCCGTCATTTTCATCGGCCTGCTGTGCTTTATCGTCTTCCTGGCCGAAGGCGCCATCCTCGACTGGAGCGCCCTGTTCCTCACCACCACGCGCGGCGTCGAAGAAGCCAAGGGCGGTCTCGGCTACGCCGCCTTCGCCATCGCCATGACGGTCGGTCGATTTACGGGCGACAAGGTAGTCAGCCGCTTTGGCGGCAAGCGGGTGCTTACTTTTGGCGGCCTGTGCGCAGCGGCAGGCTTCTTCCTGGCCGTCATGGCGCCGCACGCCAGCCTGGCCATGCTCGGCTTCGTGCTGATCGGCCTGGGCGCGGCGAACATCGTGCCCATCCTGTTTACGGCGGCGGGCAATCAGCATGCCATGCCAGCCAGCCTGGCCGTGGCAGCCATCACCACCATCGGCTACGCGGGCATCCTGGCCGGCCCGGCCGTGATCGGCTTCATCGCCCACGCCACCAGCCTGAATATCGCTTTCGCCATGCTGGGCGCCGCCCTGCTGCTGGTGGCGGCCAGCGCGCGCCTGGTGGCGCCGGCAAAACAGGCTTCCTGAAGCCTCCCCCCGCCTGGCGGACGGCGCTAAAAAAGCGCCGCCCAACTGCGCCCAAATAAGGTCCGCGGGCCTGCGGCATGGTAAGCTTCGACCCCGCGCACATTGCGGGCGCCGCACACTCACCCCATCCTGCCACTTATACCCGTTTATACCTATGGATCTCATTCTTGCGTTAAAAGCCATCATCATGGGGCTGGTCGAAGGTTTTACCGAATTCTTGCCGATTTCGTCCACGGGTCACCTGATCCTGGCCGGTAGCCTGCTCGACTTTACCAAGGATGTCTCGAAAGAGGTCATGGATGTCTTCGAGATCGCCATCCAGGCCGGTGCCATCCTGGCCGTGTGCTGGGAATACCGCCAGCGCATCGGCAGCGTGCTGACCACCTTCGGCAGCGAAGCCAAATCGCGCAAGTTCGTGCTGAACGTGGCCATCGCCTTCCTGCCCCTGGCCATCATCGGCCTGGCCATCGGCAAGATGATCAAGCATGCGCTGTTCAAGCCAGTGCCGGTGGCCATGGCCTTCATCATTGGCGGCATCGTGATCTTGCTGGTGGAGCGCCGCGCGCGCACCAATCCCGTCACCGTGCGCGTCAACTCGGTCGATGAAATGACGCCGTTCGACGCCCTGAAAGTGGGCTGCGCGCAGGCGTTCGCGCTGATCCCCGGCACCAGCCGCTCCGGCTCGACCATCATCGGCGGCATGCTGCTGGGCCTGTCGCGCAAGACGGCCACCGAATTCTCGTTCTTCCTGGCCATCCCGACCCTGCTGGCGGCCACCTTCTACTCGCTGTACAAAGCGCGCGACATCCTGTCGGCCACCGACGTGCCCCTGTTTGGCCTGGGCACCGTGTCCGCCTTCATCTCCGCCTTCCTGTGCGTGCGCTGGCTGCTGCGCTATATCAGTTCGCACGACTTCACGTTTTTTGCCTGGTACCGCATTGTGTTCGGCTTGCTGGTGTTGGCCAGCGCCCACTACGGCTGGGTTGTTTGGGCAGAATAAGGCACTATGAATCAAGATCTTAACCAGCGCGCGCTGCACCTGCTGCAAACCGTTTTCGGCTACCCGGCCTTCCGCGGCCAGCAAGCCGACATCGTCGACCACGTCAGCCATGGCGGCGACGCGCTGGTACTGATGCCCACCGGCGGCGGCAAGTCGCTGTGCTATCAGATTCCCGCGCTGCTGCGCGACGGTGTTGGCGTCGTCGTCTCGCCGCTGATCGCGCTGATGCAGGACCAGGTGGACGCTTTGGCCGAAGTCGGCGTGCGCGCCGCCTTCCTCAATTCCACGCAAACCTATGAAGAAGCGAGCCGCATCGAACGCCTGGTGCGCACGGGCGGCATCGACGTCGTCTACGTGGCGCCCGAGCGCCTGATGACGCAGCGCTGCCTGGACCTGTTCCAGGCCTCGAAGATCTCCCTGTTCGCCATCGACGAGGCGCACTGCGTGGCCCAGTGGGGTCACGACTTCCGTCCCGAATACATCAAGCTGTCGGTGCTGCACGAGCAGTTCCCGGACGTGCCGCGCATCGCGCTCACGGCCACGGCCGACCCGCAGACGCGTGCCGAAATCGCCCTGCGTTTGCAGCTGGAAGACGCGCGCCAGTTCGTCTCGTCCTTCGACCGCCCGAACATCCGCTACCAGATCGTGGAAAAGGCGAATGGCCGCAAGCAGCTGCTCGACTTCATCAACACGGAACACACGGGCGACTGCGGCATCGTCTACTGCCTGTCGCGCAAAAAGGTCGAAGAGACGGCGGAATTTCTGAACCAGAGCGGCATCCGCGCCCTGCCGTATCACGCCGGCATGGAGTACGCCAAGCGCAGCGCCAACCAGGCGCGCTTCCTGCGCGAAGAAAACATCGTCATGGTCGCCACCATCGCCTTCGGCATGGGCATCGACAAGCCCGACGTGCGCTTCGTCGCGCATCTGGATCTGCCGAAAAGTATCGAGGGCTATTACCAGGAAACGGGGCGCGCTGGCCGCGACGGCATGGCCGCCAACGCCTGGATGGCGTACGGTTTGCAGGACGTGGTGCTGCAGCGGCGCATGATCGACGAGTCCGAGGCCGACGACACCTTCAAGCGCGTGCTGGGCGTGAAACTCGACGCCATGCTGGGCCTGTGCGAAACGCTCAGCTGCCGCCGCATGCGCCTCCTCGAATACTTCGGCGAACCGGCTTCGCCGTGCGGCAATTGCGATACCTGTTTAGTGCCGCCCGTGTCCTTCGACGGCACCGTGCCCGTGCAAAAACTGCTGTCGGCCATCTACCGCGTCGACCAGCGCTTCGCCGGCGGCCACGTGATCGACGTGCTGCGCGGCGTGGAATCGGAACGCATCAAGACCTGGCACCACGATTCCTTGTCGGTGTTCGGCATCGGCTCGGACCTGGGCGAAGCCGAATGGAAGTCGATTTTGCGCCAGGCCATCGCGCTGGGCCTCGTCTCGGTCGACCATGAACAATACAGCTCGCTGAAACTGACGGACGCTTCGCGCCCCGTGCTCAAGGGCGGCCAGAAAGTGCAGCTGCGCCAGTACCAGAAACCGGTGAAAACCAGCAAGCGCAGCACCAGCGTGGCGAAGGGCTATGTCGAGACGGATCTGTCCACCAGCGAGCAGGCGATCTTCGACAAGCTGCGCTGGTGGCGCGTGGAGACGGCGCGCACGCACAACGTGCCGGCGTACGTGATTTTTGTCGATGCCACCCTGCGCGAAATCGCCAAGGCCAAGCCTACTTCGCTCGAGCAGATGCGCGGCGTGAGCGGCGTGGGCGAGAAAAAACTGGCCTCGTACGGCGACGAAATCGTCGCCATGATTCTGGAGATGATTTGATGGAAGATTTGATGGAAGCGCTCTCGCCGGACCTGATTTACCAGGCCGTGAAAATCCTCGGCGGCCAGCCCGACGCCGAAGACGCGGTGGAAGCGCAAGTACGTTTACTGGTGCAGGACGACCTCACCGTGCGCCGCCTGGCCGACGTGGTGCCGGAAGCCTTCGGCCTGGTGCTGGCGTCGCACCTTCCCGGCGCCGAAAACATGACCTTGCCCGACACTTTCTGCGCGCAGGACGAGGACGGCGAATGGGTGGAGTTTCCCCTGCGCCGCGAACCGATCTTTGTCGTCGCCGCCGATATCGCCCAGCATACCTTCCACAACGGCCCGCGCGCGCTGATACAAAACCTGGCCGACCGCAGCTCCCTGCTGGCGGCCATCAACAAGGCGCTGAACGCGGGTGGCTCGCTCGATGGCACGACCCTGGGTCCGCCGTCCTTCTTTGGCCTGCCCGCCGCCCTGTACCAGCCGGCGGCATCGGCCGATACGCCCTGAGCACTGCACCTTGCCTTTGCCCTTGATAAGAGAACGCTGCCGCGATGGAAACCAAATGGCTGGAAGACTTCATTTCACTCGCTGAAACGCATAACTTCAGCCGTTCCGCGGCCCTGCGCCACGTTACCCAGCCAGCCTTCTCGCGGCGCATCCAGTCGCTGGAAAACTGGCTCGGCATCGACTTGGTCGACCGCACCTCCTACCCCACGCGCTTGACGCCGGCCGGCGCCGTGTTCTACGAACAGGCGCTGGAAATGCTGGGACAAATCAATGGCGTGCGCGCCCTGTTGCGCGGCAAACGGGCGGCCACGCAAACGAGCGTCGATTTCGCCGTGCCGCATACCCTGTCGCTGACCTTCATGCCGAAGTGGCTGACGGCGCT
This sequence comes from Janthinobacterium sp. BJB401, assembly GCF_013372745.1. Lineage (NCBI taxonomy): Bacteria > Pseudomonadati > Pseudomonadota > Betaproteobacteria > Burkholderiales > Oxalobacteraceae > Janthinobacterium > Janthinobacterium sp. BJB401. The sequence goes on from NZ_JABXFH010000029.1 coordinate 41,404, forward strand.
GGAAGAGGGTTTTGCGCCGATCAACAGCCGTTTGATGGCGCTGAACGTGCACGACGCCGTGCTGCAGCTGGTCGACGGCGGCTGCGATTTGCTGCTGTGCTACCACCATCCGCGCCAGCCGGTGCAGCTGGACCCGGGCCGCTACGACATGCTGGTGATGGGCCGCGAAACCCTGCGCGCGTATGCGCGCTGCGGCCAGGACAAGGTGCCGGACTTCGTCCTGCCCGGCAGCGCCAAGGAGCCGCTGCCCTTCCTTTCCTACACCAGCAATGCCTACCTGGGACGCATGGTGGAACTGCTGCTGGCCGACGCCAAGGCGCCCCTGTTCCTGGAAACCTGCTACGAAACGGACATGGCCGAAGGCCTCAAAATGATGGCGCTGGAGGGACGCGGCATCGCCTTTCTGCCCGAATCGGCCGTCATGCGCGACGTCAAATACAAGCATCTGGCACGCGCCGACGGCGGCGCGCCAGGCTGGGAAATCGAGCTGGAAATCCGTTTATATCGCGAGCGCCCATCGAGCCTGCGCCCTGGCAAGCAGATCGTCGAAAGCCTGTGGCAGTACCTGGTGCAGGCGCAGGAAGGCAAAGCGCGCATGGGCAAGCGCCGCAAGCGCGCAGCCGAGGCTGCCCGATCCTGACTGGCAATCCTGGTAATATAACTATGCAATAAATGCATAACCGGATGCGCACAAAGCATTGGCCCGGGCATGAGGCTATCGCCTACGATGCGGTTCCGCTGCGCGCAGCTGCATCTCGGCTGTGCCTCTAACGTATTCGTATTGTCCAGGAGCTTATCAAGCATGACCAGCAAGCACGCACTTCCTTCCTACCTCAATCCTGAAGACCTGGGCCCATGGGGCGTCTACCTCGAGCAGATCGACCGCGTTACGCCGTACCTGGGCAACCTGTCGCGCTGGGTGGAAACGCTGAAGCGTCCAAAGCGCATCCTGACGGTCGACGTGCCTATCGAGCGCGATGACGGCACCATTGCCCACTACGAAGGCTACCGCGTGCAGCACAATCTGTCGCGCGGCCCGGGCAAAGGCGGCGTGCGCTTCCACCAGGACGTGACCCTGTCGGAAGTGATGGCCCTGTCGGCCTGGATGACGGTCAAGAATGCAGCGGTCAACGTGCCATACGGCGGCGCCAAGGGCGGTATCCGTGTCGATCCGAAGACCCTGTCGCGCAACGAACTGCAACGTCTGACCCGCCGCTATACGAGCGAGATCAGCATGATCATCGGACCGAACAAGGATATCCCGGCGCCGGACGTCAACACGAATGAACAAGTCATGGCGTGGATGATGGACAGCTACGCCATGATCGGCGGCAATATGTCGACCGGCGTGGTGACGGGTAAACCAATCTCGCTGGGCGGCAGCCTGGGCCGCCGCGATGCGACGGGCCGCGGCGTCTTCGTCGTCGGTTGCGATGCGGCCGCCAAGGTCGGCATGTCGCTCGAAGGCGCGAAAGTCATCGTGCAAGGTTTCGGCAACGTGGGCGGCGTCGCTGCCCGCATGTTCGCTGAAGCCGGCTCGAAAGTGGTCGCGGTACAAGACCACAAGACCACCGTCGTGCATGCCGGCGGCCTGAACATCCCGCAATTGCTGGCACACGTGGCCGAAGTGGGCAGCGTCGAAGGCTTCCCGGGCGCCGAGGCATTCGTGCCACGCGAAGATTTCTGGGGCATCGATTGCGACATCCTGATCCCGGCCGCGCTGGAACAGCAGATCACGGCTGAACGCGCACAAGTCATCCGCGCCAAGATCATCCTGGAAGGCGCCAACGGCCCGACCCTGCCGGCAGCGGACGACATCCTGACCGACCGCGGCGTGCTGATCGTGCCGGACGTGCTGGCCAACGCCGGCGGCGTGACCGTCAGCTACTTCGAGTGGGCGCAGAACTTCTCGAGCTTCTTCTGGACGGAAGAAGAAATCAACAGCCGCCTGACCCGCATCATGCGCGAAGCGTTCGACTCGGTATGGCAAGTGTCGCAGGAGAAGAAAGTGTCGATGCGTACCGCGACCTTCATCCTGGCATGCACGCGTGTTCTCCAGGCTCGCGAAGTGCGCGGCTTGTATCCATAATCGCAGGCAGTTGTACTTTGCCTGAAAAAATCCCGCTGCACAGCGATGTGCAGCGGGATTTTTTATGGGTGAAGCATGTTGAATTTGCAAAATCACACCCGTAAAACGGGTGGACTCTTTCAATGAATCCAGCCAACTTCAGGCATACTATTGACACCAATATAAACAGGAACATTCATGAGCCGTATTTTAATCTCCGGAAGGACTGGACAGGTAGGCTATGAACTCGAACGTAGCTTGCAAGGCTTGGGCGAGGTCATCGCATTGGACCGTAGTCAAATGGATTTAAGTGATCTCCAGCAAGTGCGTGACGTGATTCGTAGCGTAAAGCCTACCCTGATCATCAATCCTGCCGCCTACACCGCGGTCGACCAGGCAGAGCGCGAACCGGAACTTGCGCTGCGCATCAATGGCGAGGCACCGGGCGTTATCGCAGAAGAAGCAAAGAAACTTGGTGCTGTACTCATACATTACAGCACCGATTACGTGTTTGACGGTAAAAAAGATGAGCCGTACACAGAAACAGATCCAACCTGCCCATTGAATGTTTACGGCAGCAGCAAGCTGGCGGGAGAGCAAGCCATTCAAGCTACCGGCGTTGCGCACCTCATTTTGCGCACCAGTTGGGTCTACAGCACACATGGGAAAAACTTCCTGCTGACCATGCGCCGCCTGGCGGCAGAACGCGATTCACTGAACGTTGTATCGGACCAGTATGGCGCGCCGACCTGGAGCCGTACCATCGCCGATACCACCGCGCATATCGTGGCGCAAAGCCTCACGGCAGAAGATTCTAAAGCCTGGTGGGAGGAAAAATCCGGCCTGTACCATTTGACGGCCCAGGGAAAAACCTCGTGGTTCGGTTTTGCGGAAGCGATCATGGCGCATCCGTCGGTCATCAAGAAACCGCAACTGACAGCAATACCAGCGCGCGACTATCCGGTACCGGCACAGCGCCCCACCAATTCGCTACTGTCCTCGCAGCGATTGCTGAATACCTTCTGCGGCTTGCCGCACTGGCAAGACGCATTGGCGCTTTGCCAAAGCTGAGGGATCCAAGCTTGAACCATAGCAATGGCATCGACCTATGCCATGAATAACCAGGATTGTGCAGCGCGCCGCCATTCATGGCAGTAGCGTTAGCACATTCTTAAGCTAAATAACCTTGCGGGTTCTGGTGCTGCCAGCGCCAGTGGTCACGGCACATGTCGTCGATGTTTTTCTGTGCTTGCCAGCCCAGCAATTGCTTCGCCTTGTCGGCCGAGGCGTAGCAGCTGGCGATGTCGCCGGGGCGGCGCGGCACGATGTCGTACGGCACCTTGCGGCCGCTGGCCGCTTCGAAGGCGCGCACGGTGTCGAGCACGCTGTAACCGTGGCCCGTACCCAGGTTGACGGTAAAGCCGCCCTCGGTGGAGAACAGGCGGTTCAGCGCGGCCACATGACCCAGCGCCAGGTCGACCACGTGAATGTAGTCGCGCACGCCCGTGCCATCCGGCGTAGCGTAGTCGTTGCCGAACACGGCCAGGCGCTCGCGACGGCCCACGGCCACCTGGGCGATGAAGGGCATCAGGTTGTTCGGGATGCCGGCCGGATCTTCACCGATCAAGCCGCTGGCATGCGCGCCGACGGGATTAAAGTAGCGCAGCACGCCGACTTGCCATTGAGCATCAGCATGCACGAGATCCCCCAGGATCTGCTCGACCATCAGCTTCGAGCGGCCATACGGGTTGGTCACGGACAGGCGCGACGATTCCAGGATCGGCAAGGCGTCCGGATCGCCATACACGGTGGCCGACGAGCTGAAGACAAAACGCTTCACGTTCGCTGCCGCCAGCACTTCCAGCAGGGCCACGGTGCCCGACACATTGTTATCCATATACATCAGCGGCTGCGCCACGGATTCGCCCACCGCCTTCAAGCCGGCGAAATGGATCACGGCATCGATGGCGTGCTCGCGCAGGATGGCGGCCATGGCCGCGCGGTCGCGCACGTCCGCTTCATAGAAGGGCACGCTTTTACCGGCAATGCGCTCCACGCGCGCCATCGCTTCGCGCGCGCTGTTGCACAGATTATCCACCGCAACGACATCAAAGCCGGCAGCCAGCAATTCCACACACGTATGCGAACCGATGAAACCGGATGCGCCCGTCACGAGTATTTTCTTGGACATAATATCAACCAATGCAAAAAAGATAAGACTACCGTAATTCGCCCGCCTTGCCTAGCCAGCGCACGCTAGCGCGCGCATTAAAAAAGCCTGCAGCGTCGCCGCGGCAGGCTTGTTCTCGTGCAAACGGCACAGGTGGGCAAACCGCCAGGTTATTTCTTGATGAACACCAGATCCCACACGCCATGGCCCAGCTTCAAGCCACGGTTTTCAAATTTGGTCAGCGGACGATACGCCGGTTGCGGCGCGTAGCCCTCAGCGCTATTGCGCAGTTGCGGCTCGGCGCCCAGCACGTCCAGCATTTGCACCGCGTAATCTTCCCAGTCGGTGGCGCAATGCAGATAGCCGCCCGGCGCCAGGCGCTCGGTCAACTGCTTGACGAACGGCGACTGTATCAGGCGGCGCTTATTATGGCGCGCCTTGTGCCATGGATCAGGGAAAAAAACGTGGATGCCGGCCAGCGAATTGGCAGGAATCATGTGCGTGAGCACTTCCACCGCATCGTGCTGCAGCAGGCGCAGATTCGTCAGCGACTCTTCGCCGATCAGCTTCAACAGACTGCCGACACCGGGCGTATGCACTTCAACGCCAATAAAATCCTTCTCCGGCATGGCTTTGGCGATATGCGCCGTCGTCGCGCCCATGCCAAAACCGATTTCCAGGATCACGGGCGCCTTGCGGCCGAACACCTGCTCGAAATCCACCGGTTCCTTGGCGAAAGGCAACAGGAACTGCGGCCCCAGAGTCTCGAGCGCGCGCGCCTGCGCCACGGAAAGCCGTCCCGCGCGGGTCACGAAACTGCGGATGCGGTGTTCGGTCGGATCGTACATCATCGGCCGCGCCGGGCCGTTTGCTGGGGTATCAGAAGACATGGGAATGGAGAAATAAGTGGCTGCGCCGCATCCAGCCAGGCGCCAGCGAAAAATGGAGCGGGTGAAGGGAATCGAACCCTCGTCGTAAGCTTGGGAAGCTTCTGCTCTACCATTGAGCTACACCCGCGAAGCCTGCATTTTACGCGGGATGGCAAGGACTTGGCAAACTTGTGCGGCGCTTTCGAATTCATCAGGAATTCTCACGACAATGAACAAAAAGCCAATCCGGCCGCATCGGCTCGTCAGCGCTTTTGTTGATGAAGAACAACATCGTGGGCTGCCAGACACCGTGAATAACTTGGTATACAGCTAAAATAGAATAAATTATTGTTACCGTGAACTGTGTGGCGCAGACTAGCAAGAGAAATGTTGCTACAATCGCGTGACAGTTTAGCATTCCCGCTGTTCAACCTAAAAGGATATCCCATGAAGAAAATTCTGATCGCTTCGGCAATCCTGTGCTTCGCTTCCGCACAAGCCATGGCTCAATCGGCACCAGCTCCTGCACCAGCAGCAGCTGCACCAGCTGCTGGCGCTACCGGCGCTGCCGCCGGCGGCACTGTTGCCGGCCTGAGCACGAGCGCCCTGATCGCAATCGGCGCAGCAGTTGCCGTTGTGGCTGGTGCTGCTAGCTCGGATTCGACCACCGCGCACACGACCCCAACCCACCATTAATATCTGGCTGCCCAGGCAGCGACAGGTAGGTCCATTCTGCAGCTTGATCTCGAGCCGAAAGATGAAGGCCTGGTACCGCAATAGTTGACATACTCAAATATCCTTAGCTATTGCAATAAAAGCCCTTTTCATTTGAAAACGGGCTTTTTTACTTTTTATCAAACATCGAAACATTGGCAGCAGTCTTTCTGCTGTGTACGAATGATGCCATATCGTATGATCACGCCTGCGATCCTCATCCATTTCTTAAGAGATTCGCTTTCATGCCATTGACATATCCCACGCCATCGCTACAGTTGCCATGAAGAACCAATCTTTCTTCAAGCGCATGGGATTTGCTCTGCAAGGAATAAGCGCCGCCTTCCGCCTGGAATCGAGCTTTCGCCTGCAATGCCTGGCTGCCTTGATGGTACTCATCGTGCTCTGCTGGTACAAACCTGCCCTGATGTGGTGGGCTCTGCTATTGCTCAATTGTGGCCTGATTCTGGCTGCGGAATTATTTAATACCGCGCTGGAGCACCTGATCGACCACCTCCATCCATCGCTACATCCGAGCATCAAGATTGCCAAGGATTGTGCAGCAGGAGCAGTGTTACTCCTCAGTGTGATGGCTGTGTGCGTGTTTGTTGCTTTTTTGCTTGAAACGTTGTGTGCCAAGTAGAAATACCAGGGTAGCAAACTACAATACAGGACGCGTTAAAGTGCGCGCCTCTCAGACTCCAGCGCGTCGAGAGAAAATACAAAGATTCCTGTAATTTATTAAAATATTGCCCCCCACTGACAATATTGACGTTTTGCCAGTACATACGCCGCAGCATACAAGCGCGGCAAGCCGGGCAAGTTTTAATACCCAAATGACCAATTATTCAGTTCTATCCAATACTAAATTTAAATTGAAGCATAAATGACTATTCCCCTCTTACCGGTAATTCTTTGTGGTGGTTCCGGCACACGTTTATGGCCGCTTTCGCGCGAAGCGTTCCCAAAGCAGTTTCTGCGCTTGTCCACTCAAGGCAGCATGCTGCAACAAACGCTGCAACGCCTGGCAGATATCGACAGCGCGTCGCCAGCACTGCTGGTATGCAACGAATCCTCGCGCTTCATTGTCGCGGAGCAAGTGCGTGAGATCGGCCTGGAACATAGCCGCCTGTTACTCGAACCCATGCGCCGCAATACGGCGCCGGCGATCGCCTCGGCCGCCTTGCATGCGATGGAGAACGGCGAAGATCCGCTCCTGCTGGTGCTGCCATCGGATCACGTCATTCTGGATACCCCGGCGTTCCATCGGACCATCGCGCTGGCGCGTACTGCTGCAGAGGCAGGTAATTTGCTGACTTTCGGCATCACGCCAACGGGTCCAGAAACAGGATACGGCTATATTCGCGCCGAGGGCGCTGCAAACGGGCAAGTCCAACGCGTACTTGAATTCGTGGAAAAGCCGGCCCTGGCGCTTGCGGAGCAATATATCGCCAACGGTGATTACTTCTGGAACAGCGGCATGTTCCTGTTCCGCGCCAGCCGCTACCTGGAAGAGCTGGAGCACTTCCAACCCGCCGTCCTGGCGGCGTGCCGCGCTGCCATCACTGCAGCAAAGAGCGACCTCGACTTCATTCGTTTGGACAAGGATGCCTACGCCGCCAGCCCCGATATCGCCGTCGACTATGCGGTCATGGAACGCACCAGCCATGCTTCGACCATCGCCCTCGATGCGGGCTGGAATGATATCGGCTCCTGGAAAGCCGTACTCGAGGTGGCGGAAAAAGATGCCGATAGCAATAGCGCCCATGGCGATGTGCTGATTCAGGATTGCAACGATTGTCTGGTACACAGCACTAGCCGCCTGGTCACCGCCATAGGCATGCGCAATACCGTGATCGTGGAAACGGCCGATGCCGTGCTGGTCATGGATGCGGACCAGGCACAACAAACAAAAACCTTGGTTGCGCAACTGGTAGCCAGGGAGCGCCCCGAGGCCACCATGCACCGTGAAGTTTTCCGTCCGTGGGGCTCCTATGATTCCATCGGCAATGGCGAGCGCTTTCAGGTCAAGCGGATCACTGTCAAGCCTGGCGCCAAGCTGTCATTGCAAATGCATCACCACCGCGCCGAGCACTGGATCGTGGTCTCCGGCACGGCGCAGATCACTAATGGCGACAAAGAATATTTGCTGACCGAGAACCAGTCCACGTATATTCCCCTCGGCGTCGTCCATTCTCTGGCCAATCCGGGCAAGCTACCGCTGGAATTGATTGAAATTCAATCGGGTAGCTACCTTGGGGAAGACGATATTGTCCGCTTTGAAGACCGCTACGGCCGCGTTTGATAGAACAGATACGTCATCACCATGCATGCGGCACAGCAAGAATTCACACTGAAGTTTATAAGGTTTAGCAAGTCATCATGAAACCAATTGAAGGCATCTTTGTACAAGAAGTGAAATGGTATTGCAGCAGCAGGGCAGAAAAATATTTTCTCACCTTTGCCGATGCACTTGCCCTGCTCATGGCATTCTGGTTTGCCGGTAAATGGACGCTCGATGCCAGCGACTTGAACAGCTTCGGCCTGGACAGCTCGCGCCTGCTCAGTTACAGCCTGCTATCCCTGGTCACCCTGGCTATCTTCAAGCTGAAGGGGCATCATGCCAAACGCCGTCCGTACTCGAATGAAATCAAGGAACTCCTGAAGATCGTCATGGTCATGGGCTTGATCGATGCGGCCCTGGTCTTCCTCGACAAGCGCGACTCCTCACGCGAGGCACTGTTGGCCACCTGGCTGCTGGTGCCATGCTGTGTCTTGCTGATGCGCGGCCTGGTCAAATACTTGCTGATGAAAGCTGGCGGCTGGATACGGCCCATGGTCATCATCGGATGGGGTGACAATGCCTTGCAAACAGCGCGCGCCTTCGATGAGGAAGCATTGATGGGCTATCGCCTGATTGCGTTCCTGATACCGGAAGGCCAAGACCGTCTGGAACAACATTATGTGAACCGCAGCAAGCAAGCCGTGCCCTGCATTCAGCTAGGTGAGAACCCGGAACAAACGCTCAAGTTGCTGGGCGACCCGCATACGGTTGTCGCCCTGGAGCAAGGCGGCATCGACACTTATCAGGGCATGATTCAGCAAGTCAGCCGTTGCGTTGCCAATATGCAAGTTGTACCGGCCGTACGCGGGCTACCCTTGTACGGTATGGAGGTCAACCATTTTTTTGCACATGAAGTGTTGCTGCTGACCATGCGCAACAACCTGGCGCGGCCAGGCTTGCAACTGATTAAGCGCTGCTTTGATCTGACGGCCTCGATCTGCGTGTTAATCATCGGCGCCCCAATCTTGCTGTGGATCGCGGCCAAGGTCATGGCATCTGGCCGTCCCATCTTCTACGGCCACAAACGCGTGGGCCAGAATGGCAAGCATTTTCTCTGCTACAAGTTCCGCACCATGGCCGTGAACGCCGATGTCTTGCTCAAGGAGTTACTGGAGCGCGATCCCGAAGCCCGTGCCGAATGGGATCGTGATTTCAAACTGAAGAATGACCCGCGCATCACCTCGATCGGCCACTTCCTGCGCCGGACCAGCCTTGATGAACTGCCGCAGCTATGGAATGTGCTGAAAGGCGAAATGAGTCTGGTCGGGCCGCGCCCCGTTGTCGATGCGGAACTGGAACGTTATGGCCCCCAGGTGGACTATTACCTAGAAGCGAAACCCGGGGTCACGGGCCTGTGGCAAGTCAGCGGCAGGAACGACGTCAGCTATGATACGCGCGTTTATCTGGACGCCTGGTATGTCAAGAACTGGTCTTTATTCAATGACATTGTCATACTACTGAAAACGGTTAAAGTCATTTTCAAGAAAGATGGCGCATATTAGTAACGTTATTAAGTAAATAGTTGCATTTAAGAATATTTAATTGCCCTCGCTCTCAGGACAATTTGTCGTGGGGGCATTGTGGCAATGTTCCAGAAAAAGGATAACAGCATGATTTTAGTGACTGGCGGCGCCGGCTTCATCGGTTCCAATTTTGTACGCGACTGGCTGGCGCTCAACGATGAGCCCGTGGTCAATTTTGACAAACTGACCTATGCTGGCAATCTCAGCAATCTGGCAAGCCTGGAGCAAGACTCCCGGCATATCTTTGTACGCGGCGATATTTGCGACACCGCGCACATCTCCCGTCTGCTGGCAGAACACCAGCCACGCGCCATCGTGCATTTTGCCGCAGAGAGCCATGTCGATCGTTCGATCCATAGCCCCGGCGAATTCATTTCAACCAACGTCAACGGTACCTTCAGCCTGCTCGAAGCGGCGCGCGCTTACTGGTCCGGCCTGACAGGCGAAGCCAAGGATGGCTTCCGCTTCCTGCACGTCTCGACCGACGAGGTATATGGCACCTTGGGACCGAATGACCCGCCATTCACGGAAACAACGCCGTATGCGCCCAACAGCCCCTACTCGGCATCGAAAGCGGCGTCCGATCATCTGGTGCGCGCCTATTTTCATACCTACGGCATGCCGGTGCTCACCACCAACTGCTCGAACAACTATGGCTCCTTCCATTTCCCGGAAAAACTGATTCCGCTCATCATCAGCAATGCCCGTGCCGGCAAAGCTTTGCCTATCTATGGCGACGGCATGCAAGTGCGCGACTGGCTATATGTGGGCGACCATTGCTCGGCGATTCGCCGCGTCCTGGAAGCGGGACGCCTGGGCGAGGTCTACAACGTAGGCGGCTGGAATGAAATGGCCAACCTGGAAGTCGTGCACACCCTGTGCGACATCCTCGACACCCTCGATCCCAAGGTATCCGGCAGCTATCGCGAACAAATCACCTATGTGCAAGATCGCCCTGGTCACGACCGCCGCTATGCCATCGACGCGCGCAAGATCGAGCGTGAACTGGGCTGGAAACCGGCCGAAACCTTCGCCACCGGCATCCGCAAGACGGTCCAGTGGTACCTGGACAACCAAGCATGGGTACGCGACGTCCAGTCGGGCGACTACCTGAAGTGGGTAGAGAAAAACTACGCGGCACGCGATACAGCCCAGGAGCAAAAATAATGGAAACCACCATCGAACGCAAAGGCATCATCCTCGCTGGCGGCTCCGGCACGCGCCTGTACCCCGTCACCATGGCCGTGTCGAAGCAGCTGCTGCCCGTGTATGACAAGCCGATGATCTACTATCCGCTGACCACGTTGATGCTGGCCGGCATACGCGACATCTTGATCATTTCCACGCCACAAGATACGCCACGCTTCCAAGAATTGCTGGGTGACGGCAGCCAGTGGGGCATCAAGCTCAGCTACGCCGTGCAGCCGACTCCGGACGGCTTGGCACAGGCGTTCATCATTGGTAAAGAGTTTGTCGGCGATGCACCATCGGCACTGATTCTGGGTGACAACATCTATTACGGCCATGACTTTGAAACGCAGTTGCGCAAAGCTTCGGCGCGGACTAGCGGTTCGACCGTATTTGCCTATCACGTGCACGATCCGGAACGCTATGGCGTCGTCGCTTTCGACGCGCAACGTCGCGCCGTCAGCATCGAGGAAAAGCCACTCAAACCAAAATCGAACTATGCCGTCACCGGCCTGTATTTCTATGACAGCCAGGTGTGCGATATCGCTGCCGGCATCGCCCCGTCACCACGTGGCGAGCTGGAAATTACGGATGTCAACCGCACCTATCTGGAGCGGGGCCAACTGAACGTCGAACTGATGGGCCGCGGTATGGCCTGGCTCGATACCGGCACGCATGAATCCCTGCTCGAAGCGGGCCAATTCATCGCCACCATCGAAAACCGCCAGGGCTTGAAGATTGCCTGCCCAGAAGAAATCGCCTACCGTCGTGGCTACATCGACGCCGCCAAGCTCGAGGCATTGGCGCAACCCTTGAAAAAGAACGCTTACGGTCAGTACCTGCTGCGCCTGCTCGAAGAAAAAATATACTAAAGCCTGAACGGCTCATTTCACACCATGCAAATTCAAACCACCACCATACCAGACGTCCTAATCATCGAGCCCACCGTATTCGGCGATGACCGGGGCTTTTTCTACGAAAGCTTCAACCAGAAGCGATTTGCCGAACTGACCGGCGTCACGCGCGATTTCGTGCAGGACAATCATTCCAAGTCGGCCAAAGGCGTGTTACGCGGCCTGCATTATCAGATCCAGCAGCCGCAAGGCAAGCTAGTACGCGTCACCGCTGGCGAAGTCTTCGACGTTGCCGTCGACCTGCGCAAAAGCTCACCGACGTTCGGTCACTGGGTGGGCGTGACCTTATCCGCGGCCAACAAACGCCAGCTATGGATACCGGAAGGCTTTGCACACGGCTTCGTGGTGACCAGCGATAGTGCCGAATTTTTGTACAAGACGACCGACTATTGGGCACCGGAGTTCGAACGCAGCCTATTATGGAACGACCCGGCAATCGGAATCGATTGGCCGCTCGATGACGAACCGCTGTTGTCGGGCAAGGATAAGTCCGGCACAATCCTGTCAAAAGCCGATATATTTACCTGATCCACAAGCCTGTCCAGACACACTGCCGCCCACGGCAACCCAGCCACAACAGGTAGCTCGTCCAGCAAGGCCGCATGATTGATTGTAATTAGAAATATCCAGTTACGATCAATCAAATATGGCACGCCATCGGCAACATAAAATCGCCACTGATCAAATGATGCAATCGTAGATTTCGCAAATCCAATATATATAATATCACTTAAGGTGCAGTCAAATACTGGTTAAGCTTTCGCCCGACAAGTCCTGCGGCATAATCTGATATATGATCGGTATAGCCGTAGAGTAAACGTCCATTTTTTGTCATGGAACAAGACTCAGAAGCGGTATCGCAAAGAATATCTGTTGTATCAAATATTCGAATCTTCTCCGGATTCAAATCCTTCACTTTCAACAACAGTTCCCTGTATTTCTTAGCCGATTTTATCTGATCGGCAATTTTCATCTTACATTCAACTTTTACATTTCCATTGATGATTTTATCAAAAAACTCAGGATGCAATCTTCTTGGCAAACAATCATTTGGATCTTTGAAAGTCGGGTTATCTATTACAAATACTATCGTTTTTCCAGTCAAAAGAATTTTTCTTGTGAAATTTTGAACACCAGCTAATGCAATATCAAAATTCTTATTTTCTTCCAAATCATCTATAGAATATATATTATTTAACGAGAAAATCCCACGCGTTGCGGCGGCTATGACTACCGTCTCGAACTCTGGATTAGCCGCAATCTTCGCCACTGCAGCTATCGCATTTTTCTGATAATCTTCATAAATTTTTTCATTGGACAAAATTGGTGTCACAGGACCATTTCTACCATTACCACCAATTAGCGACCAACGCCCGTTTTTATCAGAAGTTCTGATCAACCCAGGATATAGTGCCAACGCCTTGCTATCTCCAATCAACGCATATCTCGGTTTATCACGTCGGTCACTGGTGCAAATCGAGAAATTCACATCAAGATCAGTTCTATTTTGTCCGCATCCAGCAACGATCTGACCTTGGTAACCGCCATCATATCCGGAAATACTAACCGCATTATCAGCCAAGAAAGATCTTGGCAATCCGCCCTTCCCTTCCTTAAAAAATGAAAAAATACCTATTGCACCGATTATCATGAGCAGCGCGGTCAGAGAATAATAATTTTTTTTAGATGATTTACCGAACCGAATTGGAGTCTCAATAAACTTGTAGGTCAGCCAGGCCATAATAATCGATAGCAATATCAAACAGCAGATCAAATTCGTATTGACATGGCCATGCCATAATATTCTAGCAAAAGACAATAATGGCCAATGCCAAAGATAAAGAGGAAAGCTAATCAAACCGAACCAGATCATTAAACGCGTGGATAATATTTTTCGATTTATCCAAGCATCCGGGCCAGCCATGATAAGGCAGGCTGTCGCAAACGTCGGCAATAATGCCCACCAACCAGGAAACACAGCTTCTTTAGTTATGCAAATTAATGCAATGAGCAAAGTTAGTGTACCAAGCAATGACAACTGATCAGCATAACGTTTAGTAAACCGGAAAGTTCTAACTTTCTCAAATATGCTCAAATATGCCAAAAAAGCACCAATCAGCAACTCCCAAAAGCGCATGTGGGGCATATAGAATACGGCATTTGAATCAGCCTCAGCATTCCAAACATTCAAAGAAAAAGAAATGGCAATACCAGAAAGAATAACCAATTTAAGGTTAATATTTTTCTTCCAAGATAACCAGAGAACCAGTGGCCATATGATGTAAAACTGCTCTTCAATTCCCAACGACCATAAATGAAGCAAAGGTTTTAAATCTGCAGTCACATCAAAATATCCATTCTCTAGGAAGGATACAAAATTCGATAGAAATATTGCCCCCCCAAAGATATGTTTATTAAGCCCCTTAAATTCATTTGGAAATAAAAAATGCCATCCGAAAAAGTAACAAAAAACCAAAACAAATATTAGCGATGGAAATATTCTTTTTGCGCGCCGTAAATAAAAATCAAAAAAACTGAATTTTTCATCAATTAAAGATTCAAACAAGATCGTCGAAATCAAAAACCCGGACATTACAAAAAATATATCAACACCGACAAATCCGCCTGGCAAATAATTTGGAAATCCATGAAATATAACGACACATAGGACGGCAACAGCACGTAAACCATCAATATCGGGGCGGTATTTTTTGTGGTGCTCAAGCATCGACTCGGCAATTGGATTTGAATATTTATTCATTGTATAAAAAAAGAACCATATCAAAAAATTCCATAAGCAGTATTTGATTCGACAAAACTTACCAAGATCCAAAAAACGATATAGACAAAATAAAGTATCCGAAATCTCTAAATAATTTCAGAGCAAGTTATTCAATTAAAATACATTGTTAATATTGATTAAAAATATCATCATATCGGTCAAAAATTGAATCCTTTGCGTATATATCGTCAAATAATTTTTTGCAATTTTTAGAGTAATACTTATTTTTGACAGGGTCACACAATTTCAATACGGAGTCACTGAAATCTTCCCATGTGTTGGCCAATTCACCATGTACGCCATGAATAAAGTCGATCCCTTCGACCCCAATATCGGTTGAAATAATTGGCAAAGAACATGCTAAAGAATCGATTATTTTTAATTTAACCCCTGAACCAAAAGCCAAAGGCGCAATCAAAGCGCAGGCATTAGATAGCAGCGGTGACAATTCTTCTACACGTCCCAGAAACTTTACTGCTTGACCAAAGGGCTGGCCACACTGTTTGAGTTCGTCTGTTACTCCGCCACCGATGATAGTCAGTGTTGCGACAGAATTGTGTACTAATACTCGTGGAAATACCGATGTTAAAAAGACCTTCAATCCCGCCACATTATGCGGTAAATTCATTGAACCTAAAAATATGAAGTTAGGCTTCTCATCCCAATTTCGCGCCACGATTTCGGTCGCAGGCAAAAAAGGTGGAATGGCTGCAAGGCGCATCTCACCATGACGTTTCTTGAAATAATCGACCTCACTGGAACTGATCAACAGCGAAATATCGCAATCAGCAGTAGCCCTGATCTCTGATTTTTCTATAATATCCGCTTCATATTTAAGGATAAATTTTTTCAAAGGATCAAATTTATCTACTGCAAATCGCAAAGATGAAGGTATATTTTTTTCAAAATTACCAAATACGCCGATCGATTTGAGATCCGAGGCAGCCATACGCATATATCTCAACGAGAATAAGTCATCAAGATAAACAATCTTGCGCGCACCAGAAAATTGCAGATCATTTACATATTGTGCCAGCCGTACAGTATCAAAAATCACCATATCCGGCTTATGCTCGGCTATAAGAGCCTGAATTCTGTCACGGATTTTGCGACTGTAAAAAAAGCACTCTTGAATACTTTTTTTACGCCTCAATAAAGTGTAATTCAATATATTTGAAATTGTCACCAGCCGTGATGGTCGCTCAATGGTTTCTACAATATTATCACTTCCAAGGAATTCACCAACCACTGCCACATTGAAATATTTTCCATGCCTTTCCTGTAGGTAGTCGAATATACCGGAAAGTACAACACTTTTACCATTATTACGGGGTGACGGATCAATTGTCGTAAAAAAAAGGACTTTCGTCATTTATAATCCTATTGCTGAAAAAACCGGAATGGCCAAGAACCATTCCGGTTTTTTTATATTTAAATTCGAATAAAAATAGTATTTTCTCGAAAGTCGTCCCCGAAAATCTCGCAAAAAACTCAATTTTTAAAATTAATTTTTATCAATGGAAAGCCAGAATACTCTTCCAAAAACGATTCACATCAATAATCATCTTCTTCTAAAGCCTTGATATAGTTGAACATATATTCATCATGCTGAGTAAAGTTATGTTCCAATACTTTCTTTGAACGATGCAAGTTTAAAATACCTTGCAGAATCTCATCCAAATAGATATTAGAAAATTTTTCCACCAA
Source organism: Janthinobacterium sp. BJB401 (assembly GCF_013372745.1). Lineage (NCBI taxonomy): Bacteria > Pseudomonadati > Pseudomonadota > Betaproteobacteria > Burkholderiales > Oxalobacteraceae > Janthinobacterium > Janthinobacterium sp. BJB401. The sequence goes on from NZ_JABXFH010000029.1 coordinate 57,683, forward strand.
ATCATCAATATCTTGATAAGAGAATCTTGTATCCTCAACCAACTCTGCCTGACCACACGAGTTTGGTACTAAAGTCAAGCATCCAAGACGCTGCAATTCTAATGCAGAAATTCCGTAATGCTCAAATAGCGCGCAATGTAATCCCCATTTGCAGGAGGAAATCACTGATTCCAGTTGTTCACGATTCAGTCCCTGCCTCCATTCCACATAACTCTTGTCTGAAATCAGTTTATTGATATCCGCAGTGTATGCCGCATCGGCGCGACCAACAATCAATAAATTAACGGCTATACCACGCTCTCTTATTTTCTTTACAAATTCAATAGCGAATTCAATCCGCTTGCCAGGCACGACACGCCCTAACACGACCACGGTATCACGGCGTTCCGACCACCAATTTCCAAGTACATCATCGGCAAAGCATTGTTCTGTCTTCGCACCCATATAAGTATAATCCGCCACTATTTCAGGATAATGTCGTCTCACCTGACCCATCGTCCACTTGGAGTTTGCAAGGGCCGCAATTTTCTCAACTTGCTGTCGGTTCCAACCTGAAATGAAACGGCACGACTGTACATATACCATGCGCGCCAGTCTGCGACTTAACTTGTATGCTTGTTCCCCAAGATAGGTCAAGCTTTCAGCATCATGAAAAAAAATCGGCACATGAATGAATTGGAAATTTTTCTTCCCACTGACTGTCAATTCTCCATAACTCGAAACAACAAGATCATATTGGGAAACGTATGATTTTGCTGCACGTAATGCCAACGCGTATCGAAGCAAGGACACCTTGCGGGATTTAATAAGCGTCTGAAGAAATGGAAAAGCCCGAATGACTTTCAAGCGGGTTTCATCAATAGCAATACCAGACCAATCAGATAACGACTTGACATTAAGAACACCACCACAGTGCACCACATCGACGTCATATCCGGCTCGCATTAACGTATTAATTGCGCGGATAGCGAAGAGTTCTGCGCCGCCGAAACTATATAGATCATTGTGAATCAAAAGACATTTTTTTTTCATTATTTTCAGTTCTTATTTACAAATCACTTGAACATTTATACTGCGCCAGATCATGAATAAAACACATTAGCAGCATATCAACAGGAATTTTTTTTTACATACCCCTGATGTATAAGATAAGAAATAACAAGCCAGTAAAATGGATAAGTAATTGCGGCCTGCCATAATGAGCAAATAAGCAGAAAAGCAATGACAAGCATTCGAAATTCACGCGGCAAACCAATCAGCGGCTTTAAAATAAATAAAAAAATTATAAAATAGAAGAACAGCCCTATATAACCGCCATATAGTACTATATTAAAAAATGGAGTTTGCGCAGAAGACCCCTTGTCAATAATATCGATGGAACGAAATGCACTACTTAACCAATCCGGATAAATTTGCGATGACGGCCCGGCAAAACCAAATGTACCAGTACCAAAATACGAACCAATTCCCTCATACCAACCAGCAGCATTTGATATAAAGCGGACTACAGAAGATGGTTCAAGCAATAGCCAATTCGCAAGAAAATCACCATCAAAAGCAGAGAGAGCAAAATTAAAGAAAACGCCTAGTCTAGAATTTTCCTTAAAAATTATAGATGCGGCAACAGCCGAAAATGTGAAAATCATCAATATATATATAATAATTTTTGATTTTATGGATTTTCCGCCGTGCATTATAAACTGATTCAACAATATAAGCATAGCAAATATAATCCCCGTAATCGACAGGGTGGCAACCAACAAAACTGCGATTAATGCGAATAAAAAACCTTCACCATCTTTTATTTTATCGACAGATCTATTCAATAGGTACATGATGTACAAACCAAATAAATTCAGTGAGGCATATGAAGGCTCTGAAGAAAAAAATGAATTAAACCCATAATAATAAATCGCCCCTCTGGGGAAAAATATTCCCAATATTGCACGCGTCGGAGATGATGCTAGCAAGCCACATATAACTACAAAAAACAATAAAATAACAACCCAGCGCATTACCCATAAATTGCATAAAGGAATCAGCCGCCATCCAAAAAGAATATAGCTTATTAGCACAAATATCTTCAGCGCCGATGCCAGGTCAGTAGTAGTACCGAACGCCAGCCCAATTGCTGCCATCAACAAAAGCAAGGCGGCCAACAGCATTAGCCGAAATGACAATTTCCCATCCTGCAAAAATGCCATCATCGCCAAGGTCATCAATATAATTGGCTGATACTCGCCCATAGGCAGCACTTCCAAATTAACCGTCAAAAATCCGAGCATTAACAGAGAAGATAACAGCAGCTCTCTTGGCGATAATGGTATTTTTTTAAATATATTATTCATTGATAAGTCCAGGATGTTGGTCTTGCCGCGCCCCCAAAATTTCGGCACGCTCAGTTCGCATATTCATATTTCGTTGCATGTTTTTGCAATCAACACTTTCAAAGTGTACTTACGAAATATTATGTGCAAATGCCGTTTAGGTCAGGCACCGATATTTCAGACTAAATTCCTTTTCTTGGAAACAAATCTTATTTTATTATTGATCTTCAATAAATAAAATCGGGCGCAACGATCATTTCCATTCTGAATCTCTTGTATTGTCAACAGAATTATTGAAATTACGGCTTCATTTTTAATCCATCACGTGTTCCGCGATAAAATGAAGAAAATAATTTTTTCGTAAATAAACGCCATTTCAGAAGGCGGGTAAGGGAAAAATAAGTAAGTGCCACTATTTTTTGTACCGGCGAAAAATTCTTCTTGATGAAATAAATTCGATTACGATGGCCGTAGTAAATCGAGAATGGTGAGGTTCCTCCACCTGTACTGCTGCTGACTTTATGCCATACCTGGCCTGCCGCCCAATAATAGACTTTATACCCAGCCAAACCTGCACGCCAGACAAAATCAGTATCGTCATGATAGACAAAATATTTTTCATCCATGATGCCTACAGCATCAAAAACCGAGCGATGAATGAGCATGAAACAAGTCGGTGCATATTCTGTGTAGCCATCCTTATCATACTGGCCGGTGTCTTTCTCTCCTTCTCCAGTATGATTGGTAGTACCTATCCATCGATTAAAACTACCACCGGCACACCAGATTTTTCCCGAATCAAAGAAATATATTTTGGGAACAATCATTCTTTCCTGGCGCACATCAGCCAATGTCAGCATTTCTCCCAACAGATCAGGATTATTAAACTCAATATCATTATTGAGCAATAAAACATATTCACATCCCATTTCCAATGATAAATTAATACCCTGGTTGTTTGCCGCGGCCACACCGACATTCGAGGTATTATGTATTAATGTCACATTCTTGAAATCGTATTGTTTAATCAATTCTTGTGCTTTCGCATAAGAACGATCATCCAGACTATTATCAATGATAAATAACCAAAAATCCTGCATTTTTTGCTTTGACAGGCTTTCGAAAAATCCAGGCAATACCGATGCGCTATTGAATAGTACTGTCACCAGTCCGGTCTTGACTGTCATTTGTACAAGCCTCGCTGTTTCATTTCTGCAATACTTACATCATAGGCATCCGCCTGCACTGCCTGCTGATTGACCCATTCGGTGAACAACTTGATACCTTGCTCAAAACCTATCTCTGGTTTGAATCCAAGCAGGCGTGTCGATTTGCTCAGGTCGGCATAATTATGTCGGATGTCACCCAATCGATAAGCGCCAGTTACCTTGATTGGTACATTGACGCCATAAGCGTGCACCAGCGACTGTGCAACCGTCAGTACGTCGGTGGCGACACCAGCACCAATTCCGAACACTTCGCCATCTGCCTCATTCTTGGTTAAAGCCAAGGTCGTCGCAGCAACAATATCGGAAATGAAGACGAAGTCACGGCTTTCTTTACCATCTTCAAAAATGCTCAAGCCATTACCATTCTTGATACGTGTCGAAAAGATAGACAGAATACCCGTGTAAGGATTACTCAAGGATTGACCAGGGCCGTAGACGTTCTGATAACGAAGTGCAGTAGCACCAATGCCCAGTGACGCACATACTGTCATCACCATCTGTTCCTGATTCTGTTTGGTAATGCCATAGACTGAAGATGGATGAATCTTTGATTCCTCATCAGTTGCCAACAAGCTTAATGGTGCACCGGTCTCAGGACATAGCGGTTCGAAGCGGCCAGCCTGCATGTCTTCATCCTTGCGCGCACCTGGATAGACGATACCGAGTGCGTCGGAGCGATATTTTCCTTCCCCGTAGATGGAGCGGGATGAGGCAACCACGACCTTCTTGATCTGATACTTTCCATTGGCTAATAAGTCCAGCATCAGGCCAGTTCCACCAATATTCACATCGACGTAACGCCTTATTTCATACATGGACTGGCCAGTGCCGGTCTCGGCAGCAAGATGCACAATGGCGTCCTGTCCCGGCAATACTTGACGCCAAGCAGCCTCATCACAAACGCTGCCGGAGACGAAGCGAACCTTATTCTTGATACTCTGATACAAAGGCGAAGTCACTTCCGGGCTAATGCCATGAATTTGTGGAGACAGGTTATCCAGCACGGTAATCTCATGCCCCAGCCCAATCAGATGAAGAGCCAGATTTGAACCAATAAAACCAGCACCACCTGTAATAAGAATATTCATCTTGCTTTCCAAAAAATTTATTTAATTACTTTTTCCCAATGCTTATCATCAGCATTGTATTTTTTTATCAGTTTGGCCGGAGAACCCGCCACCACAGAAAATGAAGGGAAACTTCTCGTCACCACGCTATTCGCGGCAACAACACATCCTTCACCTAGCGTAACTCCGCTGCCAATAAACGAATTGGCACCAATCCAGCATCGATCCCCAATAGAAATCGGTCCTTTTGATACCAACTCCGTGTCTAGTCTGGATTTTTCGAGATCTTCATACCCGTGATCAAAATCTGTCAAAAAAACGTTGGGACCAAACACAACTTCCTCACCAATATTCATGGTAAATGCGGCAGTCAGATTAAGATGGCGATTTGCGAAGGTTCCTCTGCCGATATTAATCCTGCTACGGTACTCCTGTTTACCGTAACATTTCACCGCGTATAATATGGAGCCACGCTCAATTCGGACCTCGTCCTCAATAAAAATTCGTCCAGCACCAAAAACCTGATCCGGTTTCTTTATCCATGATTTATGGCCAACTTTTCCGAAAATATAGGAGTAAAGAAAACGGCTCTTTATTGTTGCGAATAACCCTTGAAGGTATGAATAAAAATCATAAAAATCCATTTTTTTAAATGACGTATATTTTTTAAAAAAAATATTCAGCACGGCAACTCCATACCATTATTTAGTGCAAATATCCACACTTTATTATTCAAAAAAGGCTGGAAAAATAATCACATCGATAACCTAATTTCAATGTCTTTCCCATTTATTTCGATCAAAAAAATACGCCTGATCAACTTCGTCGAATTTCTGGCAGCTCTAGAATATTCTGGCACATATTTTTTGACGACTAGGTAGGCTCCGACTGCAGTACGTCGTCCGGTTAAGACATTAGGCGATATAATTCACTATAAGAGATCAAACGCCTTCGCCTATGGCAACATAATTATTCTCAACATCGATTCTTTTGATAATTTTGCCAGCATCCGAAACATTGATATTGGTATGGCTCATATCAATAATTTGTAAATCCTGCAGCAATTAAAATTTTCCACCCATCAAAATATCTCGACCACATACAATATGAAAATTTTGCTAGATATTTCCATTATTCAAAATAGTCGTTAGCACCAGGACAATCCTTAAGTGCAAACACCAGAGATTTACTCCATTGCGAATAACCACCATGCTCTCAATAAAAATTCTATGTAGATTTAAATTCAGTGTAAACTAATATCTTGAAATATGTTTTTTATTTTCATGAAATAAAATACAATAATTTTATTGTACAGAAATTTAGATTATTCATTTATTCTGGAATTTAAGCATTTTCTCACGCACCAAATTATTTAACTTTTCAATTCCATCGACGGAAAGAGAATTATCTTTTTCATATATTTTCATCAATAATATGCATTGATAATACATCATTTGCAAAACAATAAACAGGCCAGGCTTACCAGCTTTGTAAGCACCTCCGAATATATAGTTTTTCAAGAAACTTTTTGCCAGGTGCGCGAAAAGTCTAAAGATACTAAAACCGGCATGCTCTTTCGCTTGTATATCAGTATATCTATCTATAGTCGCCAGATAAGACTTCGCATTATTTGATATGAAATGCCTAACAAAATATATTTTTGAATTCAAGAATAATATTTTATCGTTAGGCACTGCGGGCTTACCAAAGCTATGAATAACATTCCCGACAAAATCGATAGCATCTTTCTCAAAAATTCGATTCAACCGATCGGCATAAGCATCATGACAAAATCTTCCATAATAATAGTTTTTACGTGCGATGTTGACTATTTTATATTTACCGCTTTCGACTGCCTGAATAATTACATCCAGTGTCTCATGATCGAGAAGTTCATCTGCAAACCCCCAGTACAGCCAAGGTGTTTCAACCCTATTCTGAATGCGCTGAATAGTCTCATAGTCTTCAAACCAGCCATTATTTTTATTCAAAAATACTTCCGCACCCATCTTTTCTGAAATATCTCGCGTAGCATCCGTGCTATGATTATCTACAATTAATATACGCGCCCATCCAGAAAAATTTCGAATTACACGCTCGATTCTTGCCTCTTCATTATAAGTAAAGATTACAAAAGTAATCTTATCCGAATAAGCCATAACACCCTCCATTATTTCATTTTATTAATTCTTGCCACATGCCAGATCAAAAAAGTGGCAATAAATATCTGCGATAACGCTATCGGTATACCGATAAGAAATGCATCCTGGGGCCAGTAGGTCATTACGAGAAATCCACCTGCTGTCGATCCAATTGCTGCCACAACATTGTAAAAAATCATTATTTTTGCAGCGTTATTCAGCATCAAAAAAACAGTGGCAGCACCTATAACCATATTCCCGGCATCAACCAGTACACCAAAACCAATTGCATGTGCGTACTCGACGTAATCATTTTTTGTTAAAAATAATAATGCATATTTACCAAAAATAAGTGCGGAAATTACAACCAATGAAGTTAATATCAGTGCATTTCTGATATATATTAAAGTGTACTTCCCTTTACTTGCATATATTTTTGGCAAAAACAATTGAGCATAAATAGATGATATTGCAGCCATTCCTGACGAGCCCAGATTACTTACAACTGTATATATTGCAGCAGTGGCTGGCGCTCCGGTCCAGACATACATCAACCTGTAAAATTGTAATTGCGCTAGATTACATATGGCACCGATCGATAATGCATAGCATTTCCGAAATATAGTTTGATAGTTTTCGACACCTTCATCACTCCAGCTATATGGAAGGTGTTTTGAAAAATAAATTCCGATAATTAAAATTTCAATTGAAAAAGCAAAAATTGTCGAATACAACAATAACTCAGCACTCGCACTAAAGTACATCGCGGCGACAAGAAATAATACGATTTTCAATACACTTTCAAATATCAGCATATTGACTACAAAAATCTTATGGCCGCGATTATTCAGCAGTCCTCTGGCAAAACTACAGACATAGAATAAAAATGCAGTGCTATAAATTCCAAAAAGATCAGAAAAATCTATCTTTTTCAAATACCAGAGCGGCACACCAAAGGAAAGACAGAGAAAGAGAGCAAGAAGACACACCCGTCGGTTCAAATGCCAGATCATACCCAATGGTATGGTTTTCCCCGACAATGCCAATTTTGCCTGCAAGTAATAATCAATAGGAACAAATACCAATGAATTCATCACATAAGACAGTGTAACTAAATAAAAATATTTACCTATCTGGTCAGTAGAAAGATTATTAGTATAAATTTTAATAAAAACAAACCCAATACTGATTGAAACTATTCTTAAAACAATAACCGAGGCAGTTGCAAATATTCCCCCCACTTTCCATTTTGAAATTATTTTTTTTATCATTTCTCAAATACCGACATGAAAGGAATCTCTCTATTTTATTTTCCACTCGCCACATGGCACCAAGAAATTCTGATCAAATTTTACAAGTCAATCGCTAATTTACCTAATCCCCCTATCGAAGCAGGATTTTTTATCTATGCTGGTATTTTTTGACGTCAAATCAGATAAAATGCTCTGAATTCCTTCAGTCATGGAAACCCTCGAACTCCAGCCTGTTTTCACAATCAGATTTTCATTATTCGCCTTGGAGTACATGATTTCTGAGCTTCTATATGACAATGCCCCAAAATTCATTTCCGTTTTCGATTTCGAAAGGGAATGAATCATGTTTACAAAATCCTTAATTGAAGTTGCTGTACCAGTTCCTACTTCAAAATCGGCGTAGTTTTCCTCGACACTATTTTTTGCGTAATGCAATATTCTGTCAAAGGCAAATACGACATCATCCACATGGACGAAATCACGAATCTGATTTCCTGGAGTAAAATCCATGACGGCCTGATGCCGAAGAAATCTTTTCGTTACATCTGTAATGAATTTACTATCTGCGTCGCCTGGGCCATACATATGCTCCAGACTTACATTTATAAATTTCATTTCATTCAGTTCTCCAAAGGACTTAGCAAAGTCATGAAAAATCTTCTTTGACTTAATATATTTATTTAAATATCCATAATCATCGGCTGCTTTACAGAAAAACGTACTAGCATTAATGAAGGTGTGAATATTTTTTGCTTTTGCTTTTTCCATCAAAGTCAGAGGGAAAATTACATTAGAACTCAAAATTTCTGATGCCGCCTCGCCCTTGTTTCCATAACAAGTTGCAGTATGAATCACCGCATCTATTTCAAAACTAAGAAATTCCAATCCATCCTCAATATCAAATAACTGCAACCTATCTGATATCAAATCGATTTTAGAAGTCAAGGACGATTTTCTCTTTAAACCGATTACGGAATGACCAGCCTCAATCAGATATTTCGCGAGGTGACTACCTAAGAAACCGGTCACTCCTGTAATCAGTATTTTCATAATTAGAAGTTCACACCAAAAAACTCTTCAATTTTACTGATGGAGAAATCCATCATTTCCTTGGTCAAGCCAGGGAAGACGCCAATCCACAGGGTATCGTGCATGATGCGGTCGGTATTCGTCAGCTCGCCAGAAACACGATAGTTGCGGCCAATCATGTAAGGTTGGCGTGTCAGATTGCCAGCGAACAGCAGGCGTGTGCCAATCTTGTTTTGATCGAGGAACGTCAACAGGTTGACCCGGTCCACATTAGCCTCAGGGCGCAGGGTGATCGGGAAACCGAACCACGATGGATCCGAGTTCGGTGTCGCTTCCGGCAGGATCAGGAATTCCTCGCAGCTTTTCAGACCGTTTTTCATGTAGTCGAAATTGTCCTTGCGCGCCTGAACGAAGCCAGCCGCGCGGTCCATCTGCGCCAGACCGCAAGCGGCCTGCATGTCGGTGATCTTCAGGTTGTAGCCCAGGTGGCTGTACGTGTACTTGTGATCATAGCCTTCCGGCAGCGTTCCCAGCTTGCAGCAGAAACGCTGGCCGCAGGTGTTGTCCTTGCCCGGCGCGCAATAGCAATCGCGGCCCCAGTCGCGGAACGATTCGGCAATCGCTTTCAGTTCCGGATTATTGGTAAACACCGCGCCGCCTTCGCCCATCGTGATGTGATGCGCAGGGTAGAAACTCATGGTGCCGATATCGCCGAAGGTGCCGCACATCTGGCCGTTGTAGGTGGCGCCCAGGGCGTCACAGCAATCTTCCACCAGCCACAGATTGTATTTTTTGCACAGCGCGACGATGACTTCCAGATTGAACGGATTGCCCAGGGTATGGGCCAGCATGATGGCCTTGGTTTTATCGGTGATGGCCGCCTCGATCTTGCTGGCATCGATATTGTAGGTGCCCAGCTCGACGTCGACGAAGACAGGTACGGCGCCAAATTGCAGGATCGGATTGACGGTAGTCGGGAAGCCCGCCGCCACACCGATGACTTCGTCACCGGGCTGAATGGCGCGCGCGCCCAGTTTTGGCGATGTCAGCGCCGAAAAGGCCACCAGGTTGGCCGACGAACCGGAGTTGACGGTGATCAGGAATTCAACGCCGATGAACTTGGCCAGGCGCTTTTCGAATTCATCGTTGAAGCGACCGGTGGTCAGCCAGGCGTCCAGCGACGCCTCGACCATCAGGCCCATTTCAGGCGCGCCAACGACCTTACCGGCCGGTGGAATCACCGTCACGCCAGGTTCGAATGGCTTCGGCACGCTGGCCAGTGCGCCGTATTGCGCCACCAGAGCAGCGATCTGTTCGCGGATTTGTTGTTGGGTCAGTTGTTCACTCATGATGCAGCCTTCAATTTATTAGGTAATTTATTAGGTATTTTGGTAGGTGGCAATTTGCGCCAGCGTCATTGCACGCATGTCCGCACCTTGGTCACAGGCTTTATGCCACTCGACGATCTTGGCGATGGTCTGGCCGATATCCCAGCGTGGATGCCAGCCCAGCTGGCCGCGCGCCTTGGAACAATCGAGCTTCAAATAGGTTGCTTCGTGCGGATGATCCTGTCCATCGCGCGACCAGGAGGCGCCAGCGCCCCACTCTTGCGTCATGCGCTCGATAATCCACTCGACGGGTTTCGCATCGGTGTCGTGTGGACCGAAATTCCAGCCTTCGGCATGCACGGTGCCTTCCGTATACAACTTTTCCGCCAAGGTCAGATAGCCGCTCAGCGGTTCGAGCACGTGCTGCCATGGACGGATGGCGTGGGGGTTGCGAATCAGCACCGGCTCGCCAGCGCCAATGGCGCGCAGCATGTCGGGAATCAATCGATCCAGCGCCCAGTCGCCACCACCGATGACGTTGCCTGCGCGAGCGCTGCCCAGGGCCACGCCGTGCTCGGCGTATTTGTCCGTATGGAAGAAGGAACTGCGATAGCCGGCTGTCACCAGTTCGGCGCAGCCCTTGCTGTTACTGTAGGGATCGTAACCACCCATCGCCTCATTTTCGCGGTAGCCCCACGGCCATTCGCGGTTTTCGTAGCACTTGTCGCTGGTGACGTTGACCACTGCGCGCACGCCAGGCGTGGCACGCACGGCCTCGAGCAGATTGACCACACCCATTACGTTGGTGGAATACGTTTCCACCGGATTCACATACGAGTAGCGTACCAATGGCTGGGCGGCCATGTGAATGACAATGTCCGGACGCGCGGCAGCCATGGCGCGTTTGACGGCGTCGCCATCGCGCACGTCGCCGATGACCGATTGCATGCCGTGCGCGACATTGGCCACTTCAAACAGGCTGGGCGTGGTAGGCGCTTCCAGTGCGTAACCGGTCACGTCGGCGCCAAGCTGCTGCAGCCACAGGCTCAGCCAGCCACCCTTGAAGCCGGTATGGCCGGTGAGGAAGACGCGCTTCCCTTGCCAAAATTCCATGTTCATCAGGAAACCTTCCAAGGAGCCTTACCCGACTGCCACAGCTCTTCCAGATGCACTTTGTCGCGCAAGGTATCCATCGGTTGCCAGAAGCCGCGGTGGAAAAAAGAATCCAGCTGACCTTCGGCCGCAAGACGCTCCAGCGGCTGCTTCTCCCATGTCGTGCTGTCGTCAGCGATGTAATCGATGACCTTCGGCGAAAGCACAAAATAGCCGCCGTTGATCCATGCCCCATCACCTTGTGGCTTTTCCTGGAAGCTATTGATTTTCTGCCCATCGAGGATTAACGCGCCGAAGCGACCAGGAGGCTGCGTCGCGGTCAACGTTGCCATTTTGCCGTGCGCCTTGTGGAAAGCAATCGACTCAGTGATATTGACATCGCTAACGCCATCGCCGTAGGTGAAGCAAAACGCCTCTTCCCCTTCCAGGTACTGCCTGACACGCTTCAGGCGGCCACCAGTCATGGTCTCGTCGCCGGTATCGACCAGCGTGACCTTCCAAGGTTCAGCATTGCGCGCATGCACTTCCATTTGATTATTCTGCATATCGAATGTTACGTCCGAGGTATGCAAAAAATAGTTGGCGAAATATTCTTTGATGACATAGCCCTTGTAGCCGCAACAAATAATGAAATCATTAACGCCATGCGCCGAATATGTCTTCATGATATGCCACAGAATCGGCTTGCCACCAATTTCTACCATCGGCTTTGGTTTGGTGGAAGTTTCTTCACTAATACGTGTACCCAAACCACCGGCGAGAATGACTGCTTTCATTTTTTCACCACAAATATATTTTAAAAACAAGAAAAATCTTTAAATCAGATCCAAGCAATAACATTCATACAAATAACAATTTTTTTACCAAACCTTGGATAGCTTCACCCAGCGCTCTCTCGATTTCTCACTTCTCCGTGAAAATCGATAAAATTCACGCATAAAAATAAAAAATATAGAAAAAACAAAACCAACAATAACAGCACCCAGCATGATAAAAACTCTTTTTGGTTTTGATTTTTTCTCTGAAGGAACAGCCTTATCCAGTATCTGAATATTTGAAGACTCTTTCGCCTCGTCGATCTTGGCCAACTCGTACTGTTTGGAAAGCAATTCAAAGATTGTCTCGTTATACTTCACATCACGCAATCCACGAATATATTCCACTCCAATGTCTGGCAACTTCGACGTCGACACAAGCGCATCCCCACCCCTGCTTTCTGGACCACGCTTTAATTTTTCAACTTGGTTCTGCAACCCTTGAATTTCCTGTTGCAGGCGAATAACTTCCGGATTGTTATTGGTTGCAAAACTACGCATTGATCCAAGTTGTACCTCTTTCGCAGCAATCGTACCCTCAAGCTGCGCCACATTAGAAATAATTCCTCTTACCTGACCTTCAAGCTGAATAATTCCCGTATTTTTCTGAACATTACGCAAAGAAATTTCAGATTCAGCAAGATCATTTTTTGCCTTCACCAACTGTTTTTCAAAGAACAAGCGCCGTTGTGAAGCATCTGTAATTGCCAAATTCTGCGTCAATGCGGATAATTCGGAAACGTATGAATTTGCCAATTCTGCGGAAAATTTTGCATCAGTATCTTCGACAGCAATCGAAATGATTCCTGACTTTGCGCTCGAAATATCAACTATTCCTGCAAGCTTCTTTCTGGCATCATCGAAGGTATCCACTTCAAATTTCTTCTTTAAATCAAATTTATTAATCAGATTGTCAGCCACAGTCCGGCTCTCCAACATGCCGACATAAAGATCGCTCGGATTTTTCAATCCGGCGATACCTCCAGCGGCACCTGCCAGGCCTCCCAGTTGTCCCAACATTGCTGCCATACCTGCCCCTTGCTGCTGTTGCGGAGGCAAAATGGCAGACTTTGACAAAAATTTCGGACTGATGATAAAAAATGCCGCCGCTACCCCAAGTAACAGGCAAAACAGGGGGGTAAGAAATAGCAATTTCTTATTTTCACCAAGTAGCACAAGCAAATCCAGGATATGAATTTCATTATTTTCCTTAATCGCAAGCACGTTCTCTTTTATTTCCACCATTTGCTCAGACATCATTTTCTTTCAGGTAACAGTCTATTTTAAAGCCAGAAAATAATTTTGATTTAATCAAACCGTAACAATATGGCTATGCATATTTTGCGACAAGTTATTAAAAGTCAAAATTAACGGCAAATGAAATATGATATTTTCAATCAGTCTTTCAATACCTTCAAACCAGCGGCACCCAAACCAAACTGATAGAAAATTGCTGTCCAGTCTTTCACGCTCTGCATGAAAGTGCTGCGATCGATTTTCTCTGGCACGACGACAGTATCGCCTGGATTGACCGCATTACCGCCAATGCCACCGAACCAGCCGCTGGCTTGACTACTAGCGGCTGTACCATCGGCACGAATCACATATATTTCAGACTTGTCGGCATTGGATGTAACACCACCAGCCTGCCTCACATAATCGTTTACCGTACGTTGTGGACGGTAAACAAAGGCGTTTTGCTGGAAGACCGAACCCAGCACATCGACAGTGCCGGGACGGCGCGGAATCAGAATGGAGTCGCCGTCCTGCAGCGGCAGATCGGGCAGGTTTTTGACCTGCGTGTCGACACCTGGCAAATCAAGAACAATGCGGCCCTCTGCCTTGATGCTGCGCAGTTTTTGTGCGATACGGCGCTGCTGCTCGACTTCGGCCACAGCCTTCGCCGCGTTATCCTTATCGTTGCTTGCTGCCATACGTTGGGTGGCATTCGACTCCATATCGCGCTCAAAACGGTCAGCTACCTGATCCAATTTAATTTGCTGTGCACGGCGTACGGATTCACGGTTCAACTGTGTCGCGTACAGGTAGCCGTTTTCATTGGCGCCGCCGACACGTGCGACCAGCTCGCGCAGGGTTTCGCCTTTTTTCAACAGGAAGATTCCGCTCTGCTTTGCTTCGCCGGCCACGCGCACATATTCATTCTGAATTTGTGCCTGCACAGGTACGGCGCCTGGCGCGAATACGCGCAAAATATCGGTCGGTTTGACGGCAATGCCGGCCAACTGACTGCTAGAGACACCTTTGTCAGCCACCAGTTCCAGCACGGTCTTGTATTGGTTATCGACGTTTTTCTCGACGATCACCTGCTTCGTTTCCGCAGCCGAATCAAAGCCGCCGGCCCAGCTCAAGACATCGGCCAGGCTGGCATTGCCCTTCAATTCAAAAATGGCCGGTTGCTTCACGCTACCGGTCAAAGCCACCAGCGGGCCGACTTCAGGAATATAGATCACGTCGCCGTCGCGCAAAGTGACGTCGCGGCTCTTGTCGCCTTTGACCAGCATGTCATACAGGTCAAAGGTGCTGATGGTGTCCTTGCCGCGCTTGAGCTGGATATTGCGCATGCTGCCGGTGGCATCCGGACCGCCCGACGTAAACAGGGCATTGAGCAAGGTGCTCATGGAATTCAAGGTATACGTGCCAGGACGAACGGCATGGCCAACCACGTACACTTGCACGGCGCGCGTTTGCGCGATGCTCGCCGTCAGGTCAAAATTGGTGTAAATCTTGCTAATGGCTTTCTTCAGGTAGCCCTGCAGATCCTTGTACTGCACGCCGCTGACCTTGATGGAGCCGACGCGCGGAATGAAAATCGCACCGCTGCGGTCAACCGTGGCGCTGACGTCGATGTCGACCATGCCCCAGCCGCGTACCTGCAACTCGTCACCCGTGCCAATCACGTATTCCTGGTTCACCTGGACGCCATCGAGCGGTGCGAAGGTGGACGGCACATCACTGAACAGATCCTTGCCGAAGATGCTCAGTTTTTTGCCTGTCACGCCATCGACATACTCTTCGAAAGCACCGGCCTTGGTACCTGTCGCAGCCTGCTTGCTGAGATTATTGGCAGCCAGCGCTTTCTCCTGGCGCGGATCACTGCGGCCGCTACGGATACTCGGCAAGGTACCTGCGCCCGACTCACTTGCCTGTGCGCGAGACAGGTTCGAGCGCGACATGTCAGCCATGTCCAGGTCCTGCCCTGCGGCGTAGGCAGAAGTTGCGCCCAGCAGGCAAGCCGAGAAAATGAGATGTTTCACGAAAGGCGGGGAAGTACGAAGTTGCTTTTTCATGCTGGTCTTTGTCTGAAGAAATGATGTTGTATGATTAAAGGGAGCGCCATGCGCGCTTAATACTTGCCCTGCCAGGTCACGCTGATTTCTTTCGGTCCGGGATTGATCGACAGACCCGATTTGCTCTGGTCGCGCTGCGCGTGCCACAGCCAGCTGCCCATGGCGTAGCCCAGGATGCCGCCGGCGACCGTGTCGGAGACCCAGTGCTTGCGGCCAAACACGCGGCCGGCGGAACCGACGGCGGCCACGCTGTACAGCCATGGCGCATCATATTCCTTGGCAAACGGCGTCACGGCGGCAAAACCGATCGCGGCATGCGCGGAAGGGAACGAGGAATTCGAGCGGGAATTGCCGCTGCCGACGCGGCTCCACGTTCCGAGGTCTTCCTCTGGACGGGCGCGGCCAAACGCATATTTGCCGGCCACCGCCAGACCCGTAGCCGCGGCAACCGATTGCAGGGAAATGAGTCCCGTATTTTGCATGCGCTCATCGCCCAGGGCGAAGGCGGCGGCAGCGGCGCCCACTGCCGCGTACGGCATGGCCTTGCCCAGCTTGTCCCAGTTGCGGTAAACCTTGGAATCTTCATGTTTCTTGACAAAACGGTCGACCGGTTTGTCGGCCAGCGCGGAAGCCACCACCACACCGCCGACCACCGCCGTCGCCTTGAGCCATTCAGGGGCGCTAGGCGTAGCAGATGCGGATTGCTCCAGACGCGCGCGCATGGCGGGCCATGGGCTGACAAACGGCCGGTCCGGCGGATTGACGGCAGGCAGATGCTGTTCGTCCGGGCGCTCGGCAAAGTTGCCCAGGCCATCGTAGCTGTGCATGTCGGCGCGCGGGCGCTCGAGCATGTCGTACAGGTCGCCCGGCGAGGCCACCATCTGCCCCACGTCGCGCGTCCATGGCGCAATGGCAAAACCGGCCGTCGATTGCGTGTCCATCGGCAACATGCTGTTCAGCGGCACGGACATGAAGATGCCACGGTCCTGGTATGGCTTCGATGGCGTGCCGGGGCTGGTGATGTCGTTGCCGTTCGTATGCGTGTACCAGGCGCCGACTTCGATGCCGGACTGGAAGCGGCGCTTGAATTCCATGCGCACGCCCGTGTCTTTTGCCAGGAAGCGGCCGGCACGCGCCGTCACGGTAATGTCGTGCGGCAAGCGGTAATGCAGGGAACCGATCGCCGTCACCGTCTTGTAGTCGCGCGAATCGAGCAAACCCTTGTAGCCTCGCTGTTGCAAGGCATCGACGGCCACGTCGGCCGCCCAGCGGCTATCCTTCGGCAGGTACAGCACCTGGCCGCCCACGCCGCGGAACATGTCTTCATACAGGCCGGCCGACATGCGGGTATAAACGCGCTCGGCAGGATTGTTGTATTTATTCAGCAAGACGCGGCTCAGCGAGAAACGCCCGCCGCGCAGATATTCCGCGATATCGGTACGCACGTGCGGCAAGTTGCTGTTCGATGGCTGCTTGACGCCCGATACCGTTTCCAGCAACTGCAGGCTGGCGGCGCTGTTCAGGTACAGGCCGTCACCGAGGCGGCGGTCGTAGTTGGCCACGGCCGAAATCGAATAGCGGAAAGCGCCACTCGGGTCATTGAAGAAGAAGCCCACCTTGGGAGCGACCTTGAAGCGGTTCGCTTCCCGGTCCAGCGATTTGATTTGCACCACGTCGCCATCGACGCCGACGCCGACAGCCAGCTTGCCATCATCGCTCAGGACGTTGGCGGCCCTGGCGGGAGCCGGTGCGGCGGCAAGCGCGGGAGCTGCGGCAAGTACCGGCGCGGGCGCAGGCGCTGGTGCAGGCGCGGCGGCAACGACGGGCGCCGGCTTGTCGAGGAATTCCTGCAGCCAGCCTTGCTGATCGTCCCGGATGACATCGCTTTTCTCCGGATAGCGCAGCAGCACGACGTCGAGGAAGGCCTTGCGGTCGATCTTGCCTGCCAAATAGTCGTTCAGTTTTGGCAAATCAAAGAATTCGTAGGTGGCGATTGGCTGGTCCAGCTTGGTATACGTGATGCGCAAGGTCGTCACGCCCTTCGGCGTGAAAGCGACAGCCGTGCGCGCGGCGCGGCCAACGGCGCGGCCCATGTTTGAAATACGGCTATTCGTCAGGCTCAGGCTCAGGACATTGCCCTCTTGCTCGACACGGATATTTTTATAGTCCTGTTTTACCAGAGCATTGACCAGGTCGGCGCCATACACGGGGTCGCGGTGCCATTCTTCCTTGCTCGGCAGCGGTGGCGGATTCTTGTCATCGACGAAATACGCCGGTTCGTACACCTTGGGGACAAACTCGCGTTCGCCAAACGGAATGCTGATAAAGGCGTTCACGCTGAACTGGTCACGGCTGCGTGCCGCTTGCAAGGCTAACCAGCCCCAGCGGTATTCCAGGCCCACGGAAGCGCCCTTGCGGCGTTTGTCCGCCCCGGTTTCGCTGGCGCGGATATCACGTTGATAATTCGTCGCATCATATTCAGCCACCATCGACCAGCGCGGCAATGCCTTCGGCGTCCAGCGCATGCCGGCAAACACGCCGTCCGGGCGTTTATGGGCATAGCCCAGGCTCGCTTCGATATTCTTGCTGGCGCCAAAAGTCTTGGTGGCAACGACATATTGCCCCTTGAACAGCTCGGTACCAAACAGATCCGTCATGCCGACAGCAACGGACGGCAACCACTCCGTTTCCGTCCACAGGCGCAATTTACCGTCAACAACCTTATCTTTATAGCGGCCGTATCCTTTGCCATACTCTGCATCACTGCTGCTAAATGCAGGAATGCCCGTGATCGACACATAGCGTCCCGTCATTTGCAGGAAAGGCAGGATATTCGCCGTCGCCCACAACTGGCCATACGGACTGTCGTAGCTGTAGCCGACGCTGAAGGTGCCGTCCGTTTCCACCACGGCGCTGGGCATATTGATATACCCGGATTGGCCACCATGATTCGGGGTCGCGGCCATCACCGAAGGCGCGCCAAGCACCAGACAGCCACACCAGGTATATTTGATTGATTTTCTGAGTACGCTTAACAAATCCGGCTACCTAAAAGATCCTGCACCTGGAATTCCTGACAATATATTCAGAAAATCAATGAGCTTGGGGAAACGTGAATGAAACGAAAAAAGGCCAACCGACGGGCATCTTGCAATGCCACGCATCAGTTCGCCACTAAAACTGGGCACTCCCGGGCAATTGATCGTTGCTTAACCATGCCTCAGGAATGTATGTCGCAGAATTTTAACATTGTTTTCTTGTAGCAAATGCTTAACTTGTTTCCCTTGCGCCACACCTATCCATGCAGCGCAAACGCCGCCTGCAGCCCTGCATCACGCTTGAACTGTCACTTCAAACTGCCAAACACTTTGCCGATAATCTTGCTGCCATAGGCGAGCGGATTGCTGCGGATGGCTTTTTCTTCCTCGCCGATCATCAGGTACAGGCCGTCAAGCGCACGGTCCGTGACATAACCTTCCACCGTCGATTGCTGCTGCGGCACCAGTCCCGTCTTGCCGATCTGGCTCATGGTGCTGTTGTACTTGCTGGCCAGGCCGGAACGGTCGGTCACGGATTTCACGATGGGCAGGAATTTGACGGCCAGGGGCGCCGAGGTCTTCTGGCGGAAGAAATCCGTGACGGAGGTATCGCCACCGGAGAGGATATTTTTCGCATCGCTCACGCTCATCGATTTGACGGCGTCGAGCAGCAAGGGCTTGGCCATCGGCACGGCCGACTCCGCGGCACGGTTCATCGACACCACCAGGTCGTCCAGTTGCTGGCCGCGGCCCGTCATTTTCAGCAAGGGCTTGGCTTGCTCCAGAATACCGGGCAACTTGATCTTGACCTTGTCATTGTTCAAAAAACCATTTTCGATGCCCAACTTGGCAACGGCGGCGGCCGATCCAGCGTCCAGCGCCGCTTTCAAGCCATTGCTCGCATCCTGGTTGCTGAGGGCATCCAGGGGGCCGGCGCCCGCGCCCGGCCCCAC
>NZ_JABXFH010000003.1:0-246691 GCF_013372745.1 Janthinobacterium sp. BJB401
GCCCACGTAGTAGCAAGGCTTTTCCCGGGTATTTGCGGCCAACTGCTACAATTTCGCCCCCTCAGCGCAAATTCGCGTCCCACCATAGAAGATTCACCATGAAACAACAAGCTCAAGGATCAGGCCTGACCCTGAAACGGGCTGGCTTTACCACTGGCTTCGGCGTCCTCGCCGCCACCCTCGGTTCCGCAGTCGGCCTCGGCAATATCTGGAAGTTCCCCTACCTGACAGGCGCCAATGGCGGCGCCGGTTTCCTGCTCATCTATCTGCTCGCTACCTTATTAGTGGGATTGCCCGTGATGATCGCGGAAATCACCCTGGGACGCCGGGCCAAGGTCAATCCCATCTCCACCATGGAACAGCTGGCACCGAAGGGCAAACCCTGGTGGCTCGTTGGCGTCATTGGCATGGTCGCCGCCTTCCTGATCGTCGCGTTCTATTCTGAAGTGGTGGGCTGGGTGTTTGCGTATATCGCCAAGGCCATCGATGGCTCCATCCTCAGCAGCGACAAGCTGGTGACGGAAGCGGCTTTCGCCTCGCTGATCAGCAATCCTTTGCAATCGCTGTTGTGGCAATGGGGCGTGCTGCTGTTTATCGGCGGCATCTTGATGCTGGGCGTGACCAAGGGCATCGAGGCGATCGCCAAGAAACTGATGCCGCTGCTGTTCCTGCTGTTGCTCCTGCTCTGCGCGGTCAGCCTGTCGCTCGATAAGGCAGCCGAAGGACTGGCGTTCCTGTTCCGTCCTGATTTTTCCAAGCTGACGGCTTCCGTCGTGCTGACGGCCATGGGCCTGGCCTTCTTTAAATTGTCCGTTGGCATGGGCACGATGATGACCTACGGCAGCTATTTCCGCGATGACCAGGATATCCCCGTCACGACTTTACGCGTGATGGCGGCCGACCTCGGCGTCTCCATGCTGGCCGGCATCGCCATCTTCCCTGCCGTGTTCACGTTCGGCTTCGCCCCCAGCGCGGGACCGTCGCTGGTATTCATCACGATCCCGGCCGTGTTTTCGCAAATTCCGATGGGGCAAGCCCTGATGGTGGTGTTCTTTATCCTGGCCGCCGTGGCCGCTACGGGGGCGATGCTGTCGCTGATGGAAGTGCCGGTGGTGATTTTCCATGAACGCTTTGGCTGGGCGCGCACCAGGGCCACCATCGTGACCATGCTGCTGCTGGCAGTGCTCGGTTCCGTATGCGCGCTGAGTAATAGCACCCTGGCGGACTTCAAGCTGTTTAATTTGAATATGTTTGATCTGTTCGACTTCGTCTCGTCGAATATCTTCCTGCCGGTAGGCGGCATCGCGATTGCCTTGTTTACCGGCTGGGCCTGGGGCAAGCAGCATTTCATCGAGGCGATCAGCAATCATGGCCAGTTGCAGAACAGAAAATTGGCGCATGTGCTGCTGTTTCTGCTGCGCTTTGTCTCGCCCGTATTGATCCTGATCGTGATGCTGAAGGGCCTGAAAGTCTTCTAATTAAAGAACCCGGGTGTAGGTCTGGCGCACCAGCACCCGGTCGCCGCAATCAAAATGCCACCATTCGCTGTTGATGCCGAAAAAGCCCGCCTGGAACATGGCGTCGCGCAACAATCGGCGATGGTCCACCTGCTCCTGCGTAATTTCTCCCCTTTCCATCATCACCAGCTCCAACGCCGGGTGCGAGCGCTCACTCAAGTCGTCAAAGCCCGTGCCCATGTCGAGTTCCTGCCCATCGGGCCCAACGATGGTGATGTCGAGCGCCATGCCGAACGAGTGGATCGAGCCGCGCGATGGCTCGGCGATATAGCCGAGCAACTCCGTTCCCTGCAGCGCATCCCACAGTTGCTGCTGCACCCGTTGCGGACGCAGGGCGTCGAGTACCAATAAATGATGATCGGGTCGCCGCGCGGCCAGCCAGGCCACGGCCTGTTCCAGGGCGGCGGCCGCATCGCGGTGCAGCCAGGCGCAATCGATGGGGCTATATAAGTCGCGGCCGACAAAATTGTCGGGCGTGGCATAGCGCAAGTCGACGGCGATGCCGGCGATGCTGCTCAGGTGGCGAAATTGCGGATCGCTGCTCACCGCTTCCAATTGCAAACTTGCAACAGACATCAGACGCCTCTTTCCAGGCAGTTGCGCGCCGCCACGCCGATGCTGTCGGCCAGGCGCCGCGCGCCATGCGACAGCGGCGAGTGGCTCGCCGTCAATAAATACAGTTGGATCGGGATCGTCGGCGCCCAAGGACGGCGCTGCAGCCGCTCGGGCGACCCGGACGCGGCCGTAAACGGGTCGACGACGGCCATGCCGGCGCCCGCTTCCACCAGGGAACGGGCGATTTGATAAGTTTGCACCACGGTAGAAAACACGGGGTGGATATCTTGCGCTTCGCAGGCGGCGATCACCAATTCGCCCAGCGGATCATTGTCCGTATGGCCGATCAGCTCGCCGTTCAGGCCATGCGCCGTCAACGGCGTGCCGCAATCGGCCGCGCGCCACGTGCCAGCCGGCGCGATCACCGTCATGACGCCCTGCGCGAGCGGTTCGGCCACGATGCCCGGATGGCGCGGGTCTTGCAGCGACACGGCCAGGTCCGCTTCACCGAGGCGCAGGGTATTGACGATCTCGCCCGTGTGATGGGTGGCCAGTTGGCAACGCGTATGGGGAAAATCGCGCCGCCACTGCGTCATTGCGAAGGGCAAGACGCTGATGGCGATCGTCGGCGTGGAGACCAGGCGGATGGTTTCCACCGCATGGCCCTTCAGGCTGGCCGCCAGACGGCGGATGCCCAGTAAATCGCGGTTGAGCTTTTCCGTCTCGACAAACAGACGGTGCGCTTCGGGTTTCGGGTACAGCTTGCCCCGCACGCGCTCGAACAGCGGCATGCCCAGTTGCAACTCGCAATGCTGCAAGACCTTGGTCACGGCCGGTTGCGAGATATGCAGCACCTGGGCGGCGCCGCTGATGGTGCCAACTTGCATGATGGCGTGAAACACTTCGATATGACGCAGCCGCATGAGCTATTCCTTTACCTTGCCGTGGCCGCCTGGGCCGTCAACGTTCAGCATATAAGAAAAAGTCATGGGCTGGAACGGCTATGCTACTTTGCAACAACAGCTGAGGCCGGCGTCGTCAGCACTTCCAGCAGGGCCGCCGTTTCGCCATCGGGCGTGCCATCGAACAAGGTGTTGCGGTATTTCATCTGGAAGGCGATCAGCACATTGCGCGTCGCTTCGTCGAAAACGCCCGTGTTCGGCGTCGCATAGCCGTGCTGGGCCAGCTTTTTCTGGAACCAGACGGCGTCCGGCACTTGCTGCTCAAACATGATTCGCTGCGCGGCAACGCGGTTCGCGTCCGGCCAGACGATCAGGCCGGCATCGGCCAGCTGGCGCCATGGAAACAGCGGGCCCGGGTCCTGCTTGCGCTGCGGGGCGATCTCGTTATGACCGAGAATATTTTCCGGCGCGATGTTGTAGCGGGCCTGTATATCTTTCAGCAACGGAATCAGCTCATCGATCTGTGCCTGGGGAAACGGATACCAGAGACGGCCTTCCGGCGTGTCCTTGTAACCGGGGTTGACGATCTCGATGCCAATCGAGCTGACATTCAACTGTGTATAAGTCTTCCAGTTACTCACACCCGCGTGGTTGGCCTGGCGCGATTCGTCGACCAGCACGTAAAACTTCGGCTTGTCCGTGTCCGTCAGCAAATAATGGCTGCTGACCACTTGTTCCGTGAGAATCTTGATCGAGCGGGGCAGGTCGCTGACCGTGTAATGGATGACGATGAATTTCACGCGCGGGCTCTGGCCGCGCGCGTTCAAGCTGTGGTCGAGGTGCGGCGCGGGCGTGGTACAGGCGGAGAGCAGGGCCACCAGCAGGGCGAGGGCGATTTTTTTCATGAAGGATCCGTGTTCGGGTTAATAAAATGTTCAGTCTTGACCTGTTTCTTGACGGCCGCCTTGACGGCGATCCTGGCCGCCGCTTCATGTGGACGGGCAACTTTCTGTTCCATCGTCAACGATACAGGCAAAGCGGCGCGCATGGCTGACGCGATGGCCGGGTGCAATTGCGCCGCGCGGCCCGCCAGCACCACGGGACGCGGACCATGGCGAGATACCAAGGCTAGCGCCAAGCGCGCCAATTCCTGTCCCGCGCGCTGCAAGATGTCCAGCGCCAGCGGGTCGGCATCGGCACTGGCGGCCACGGCCAGCGCCAGCCGGCCAATGGCGCCCCGGTCCTGGCCATACATGAAGGCGCGCGACAGCGACCAGTCGCTGCCGCCCAGTTGCGCAAATACGGCTTCGGCCATGGGCGACCCTTGCCAGCTGCCGGGCGCCTCGTCTTCGCGGCGCCAGATGTGACGCAAGGCTTCGCGCGCGATCCAGTAACCGCCGCCGCCATCGTCGAGCAACACGCCGCGCCCGCCTGCGCGGTGAAACACGCCATCCGCATCGATCCAGGCGGCAATCGAGCCCGTGCCAGCGTAGACCAGATAACCTTCGCCGGGTTCAAAACTGTCGCGATAGGCGATGTCGATATCATTGCAGATCGTCACGTCAACGGCGTCCAGCGCCAGCAAGGTGGCCAGCGTTTGCGCCAGCGTCACATCGTCGCCGCCAAAACCCGTCAAGCCCGCCACCACGGCGCGCGGCTGGCCGATAGCCAGCACAGCCTGAGACAGTTTCGCAAACGTGGCGTGCACGGCTGCGCGGCCTGCTTCGCTGCTCATTTGCAAGGCAGACAAGCCTTCCACGGCCCCGTCCGCCACGATGGCACCATCCGCGCCGGCCAAAGCCCAGCGCGTTTGCGTGCCGCCCGCGTCGATGCCCAGCCCGAGCACGGCAGTGTCAATATTGGTTGCAGGGAAGGAAATCATGGCATGAGTGTAAAGCCAAGCGGAGCTTGCAGGCATGAAAGCTTGCGCATGTTTCATGCCTGCAGGTTATGGATTGCCGGTAACCGGCAAAATTACTTGGCGGCGACCGTAAATGGTGCGCGCACGGTAACGCGGGGGCTTTCATTGCCGAGGCGGTCCACGGCGCTGACCACCACCGCATTGACTTTACCGGTGGCATCGTCGACCAGGGTCAGCTCGCCTTGCACGCCCGTGACCACGGTAAAACGCCAGTCTTCGCCATAGCGGGCCCAGACGGCGTATTGCGCCACGGCTTTGCCGCCGCCCGCCGTCAATTTGATGTTGAGGCTGCTGGAATCGCGGCGCAAGGCCAGCACGGGCGTGCCCGGTGCTTCCTTGCCCAGCCATGGCGTGGCGGGAATCAGGGCAGGGCTTTGATACACGCTCGCCTTGAGTTGGTCGCTGACACCCTTGCGGTTCTGCATCAGAGGCACCATGCTGAAATGCACCTGGCCATTCGCGCCAGGGCGCGTGCGCGTCACTTCGACTTGCTTGATGATCTCTTGCGGCGTGAAAGACTTGGCGGAATTGTCGATACGGCTCGTGTACAGGCCTGGCCACACGTGGCGGCCATACGGATTTTGCGCCAGCCAGTAGTCGAGCAGCACGCCAAACGCTTGCGGCGCCTGCGCCACGGGCCAGTACAGCTGCGGCGACAGATAATCGAGCCAGCCCTTGGCCAGCCACAATTCCGCATCCGCATACAGTTTATCGTACTGGCTGAAGCCGACGATGCCGGCAGGGCGGCGGTCCGGACGGCCGATGCCGAACGGGCTGATGCCGAAGCGCACCCAGCTCTTTTCGCGGTGTATGCCTGTATACAAGGCTTCAATCAGCTGGTTGACGTTCTGGCGGCGCCAGGAAGGGCGGTCCAGCTGGCCACCGGCCAGCAAATATTGCTGCCAGGAAGGCTCATCGGGAAACGGCAATTCGCGCTTGGCGCCGCCATTGCCTGCGTCCAGCGCGGCTGTTTCCGCACCGGCACCGGCGCCGGGCGCATCGATCGGATACGGATAAAAGTAATCGTCGATGTGTACGCCATCGATATCGTAGCGGCGCACCACGTCGAGCACCACGTCTGTCGTATGTTTCGAGGCGGCGGCGTCGCCCGGATCCATCCACAGGTAGCGGCCGTACTGCTTGACGGATGCCGGGTTGGTGGACGCGAAACTGTCGCGCGCCAGCGGCGACTTGGCCGTGGCGTGACGGGCACGGTAGGGGTTGAACCAGGCGTGCAACTCCAGGCCGCGCGCATGCGCCTGCGTCACCCAGAAGGCCAGCGGGTCATACATGGGCAATGGCGGCTGGCCTTGCTTGCCAGTCAGGTATTCCGACCACGGCTCCAGCTGCGACGGGTAAATCGTGTCGGCGCTAGGGCGCACTTGCAGCACAATCGCGTTCAGATTCAAGGACTTGGCGCGATCGAGGATGGCCAGCGCTTCGGCTTGCTGCTTGGCAACCGGCAAATTGCTGCGGCTGGGCCAATCGATATTGGCGACCGTCGAGACCCAGGCGGCGCGGAACTCGCGCGGCGCCGGCGGCGGCACTTCGCCCGTGATGTGCTGCACGGGCGGCACGGCCGGCAAACCCGCTTCGCCCGACGTCACCGCGGACGGCAGCTTGGTGCTGGTACAGCTGCTGAGCAATGTGGCGGTGGCCAGCGCGGCCAATACGCCGGCGCTGGCGC
Organism: Janthinobacterium sp. BJB401; assembly: GCF_013372745.1. Classification (NCBI taxonomy): domain Bacteria; kingdom Pseudomonadati; phylum Pseudomonadota; class Betaproteobacteria; order Burkholderiales; family Oxalobacteraceae; genus Janthinobacterium; species Janthinobacterium sp. BJB401. The sequence goes on from NZ_JABXFH010000003.1 coordinate 6,583, forward strand.
CCAGGCGTTTTTTGAAAGTAGACAACAAAACAATTCCTTGCAGTGGTGAAGCGCAGGTCTATCGGTGCGGGCATTTTACTGTGCGCCCGCCATCCATGCGGGCGCACAGTTCAAAAGAATCAGGCCTCGGCCTTCTTGCCGAATTCGGGATCGATCTTGACCAGCGCGGCCATGATGAAAGCAGGAATGGTGGCGATGCAGACCCAGATGAAGAAGTGCTGGTAGCCGAGCATTTGCTGTATCCAGCCGCTGGCCATGCCCGGCAACATCATGCCCAGGGCCATGAAACCCGTGCAGATCGCGTAATGGGCCGTTTTATGCGCGCCATCGGAGACCATGATCATGTACAACATATAAGAAGCGAAACCGAAGCCATAGCCAAATTGCTCCAGCGCAATACCCCCGGCGATCACATAGATGCTGCTGGGCAATGCGGTGGCCAGGTAGACAAAGACCAGGTCGGGCAAGTGGACGGACAGCACCATGATCCACAAACAGCGCTTCAAGCCGAAGCGGGAAATGATGAATCCTCCCAGCAAGCCACCGAGGGTCAGGGCGATCACGCCGATGGTGCCATAGACGAGGCCCACCTGTTCCGTGCTGAGGCCCAGGCCGCCCTTGGCGACGGGGTCGAGCAGGAAGGGTGCCGCCAGCTTCAACAGTTGCGCTTCACCGAGGCGGAACAGCAGCAAAAAGCCGAGGATGACGACAATATCCTTCTTCTTGAAGAAGGCAGCAAAGGTGGCGACGAATTCCTGCAACGGAGAAACACCGGCGCCCTGGATGCTGGGGCGGTCATCCTTCGGTTTCGGCAAGACAAAATAGTGATACAGGAAGAGGGCGATGAACAGGCCCGCCAGAATGGCGAACACGACGGACCAGGCCAGCTGCACATTACCCGTCGCATGCGTCAGATAGCCGGCCAGGTACACGAGGCCGCCTTGGCCCGCGATCATCGCCAGGCGGTAAAAGGTGCTGCGCACGCCGACAAAGGCCGCTTGCTGGTGCTCTTCCAGGCCCAGCATATAAAAGCCGTCGGCGGCAATATCATGCGTGGCGGAACTGAAGGCCATCAGCCAGAAGATGGCCAGGCTGATCTGGAAAAAGTGCGGCAAGGAGGTCGTCAGGGCCACCAGCGCCAGCGCGGCGCCGATCACCAGCTGCAAGCCGACGATCCAGAAGCGCTTGGTGCGGTACATATCGATGAAGGGCGACCACAGGGGCTTGATGACCCACGGCAGGTATAGCCAGCTGGTATACAGCGCGATATCGGTGTTACTGAAACCGTAGTTCTTGTACATGATCACGGACAAGGTCATGACCACCACATAGGGAATGCCCTGGCCGAAATACAGGGAAGGGATCCACAGCCACGGCTTATTTGACGGCGTATTCGCGCGCGCCGGGGCGGTTTGTTTCACTAGCTCCATACATCCTTCTTTGTCTCCCAGACAGAAGAATGCCGCGCCATCGGATCACGCCGCCAGTGCCGCCCGCACACTGCCGTCCGCGCCGGCCAACAATGCCTGTGCCTGGTTTGTGTTGATTTTTTTGATCAAGGCAACAATCGCCACCTTGACGTGATAGTGGCATTGCTCCAGCACGGTCCTGGCCTGCACTTCGCTGGCGCCCGTGGCGTGCATGGTCAGACGCACCGCCCGCCAGATCAGTTTGGCGTTGGTCGGCTTCAAGTCTACCATCAAGTTTCCGTAAGTTTTATGCAAACCGACCATCAGCGCGCTGGAAATCGTGTTCAGGGTGATTTTTTGCGCCGTGCCCGCCTTCAAACGCGTGCTGCCGGAAATGACTTCCATACCCGTGTCGAGCACGATGCCGCATTGCGCCTCGTGCGCCACGGGGGCATCCACATTGTTGGCGATGCCTATCGTCAAGGCGCCCGCCTGGCGTGCGGCCAGCAAGGCGCCCAGCACATACGGCGTGGCGCCGGAGGCGGCCAGCAGAATCACCACGTCATTGACCTGCGGCTGCAGGGCCAGTAAATCCTTCTCACCTTGCGATAAATCATCTTCCGCGCCTTCCACAGCCGTAAACATGGCGCCCGCGCCGCCGGCCAGGATGGCGACGGCCCGTTCCGGTGGCCAGGAAAACGTGGGATTGAGTTCAACGCTGTCGAGTACGCCCAGGCGGCCCGACGTGCCGGCGCCCACATACAGCAGCCGCCCACCGGCAGCGATGCGAGGCAGGGCGGCCGTGATGGCGGCGGCGATGTCGGGCGAGGCCAACCGGACGGCCTCGACGGCCCAGAACTGGTCATCGACCAGCGCCGCCACCAGTTGCTCCACCGGATACAGGTCCAGATCCGGATGCCGCCGGCTCGGGGTTTCAGTTTTCAACATGATTTCAGAACATGGTTGAAGGTGAAACCAGCTTAATACCAACGAGCAAGATCAGCCATGAAAGGATGGCGGGCGGGCATAACGGCCGTTTATAGCTGATGCAGGAACGTGGCGTATTACTTGTACTTCGATACGCCCCCGTTTGTGTCTATACTTGGGTTCGACGCCAACATCCACGACACGCCCCATGATCGCTCGCCAATTGCTGTTCCTGTTTAGCGCCCTCGGCGCCATCAACGGCATTTTCCTGGCCGTCTATTTTTTCAGCCGCCGGCCTCGCTGCCTGGCCGACTGCATGCTCGGTGCATTGCTGCTGGCCGTCGGGGTGCGCACCGCCAAATCCGCCTTTCTCTACTTCAACCCTGCGATCGCCATCGAGTTCCGCCAGCTGGGCCTGTCGGCCTGCCTGCTGATCGGTCCCTTGACCTATCTGTATGTGCGCGCTTTTCTGGCCGGGCGCGCGCAACTGCCTGCCGGACAACAATGGCGCTGGCATCTGGGCCTGTCCTTCCTGATCATTGGCATTGGCGTTGCTTTTCCGTATTCGGCGTATCGTTCTGTGTGGAACTTGTCGAGCCATGCGATTCATGTGTTCTGGCTGGGCTACCTGCTGGCGACCGCTGGGCTGCTCTGGCAAGGCCGCCGCACGTGGTGGAACGACGGACAGCGGATGGCGACCAGCAGCGTGCTCCTGCTGAGCGTCTTTGCAGGCAGCTGTGTCATGCTGGCGGCGTACGCGAGCACGCCGTTCACGTCCTATATTGTCGGCGCCTTGTCGTTCACCTTCTCGCTGCATGTCGCGTTCATGCTCTTTTTGCTGAGAAAGGAAAGCTTGACGCCTGCCGAGCCAAAGCCAAAGTACCAGCATAGCCGCCTGACGCAAGACGATGCGCTTGCCGTGCTCGCTGCGCTGGAACAACAGATGAGCGGGCAACAATCCTATCTGAACCCGAATCTGACTTTGGCCCAACTGGCCAAGCGGGCCGGATGCACGCAGGCGCAGGTGTCGCAGGTACTCAATGACAAGCTGGGCAAGAGCTTCACCACCTACGTCAACGAATACCGTATCGCCGAAGCAAAACAGGTATTGACCGGCGAGCCGCAACTGAATATGGATACCGTCGCCGAGCGCTGCGGGTTCAATTCCAGTTCCACGTTCTACTCGACCTTCAAGAAAGTTGCTGGGCAGACGCCCGCCAGCTTCCGCGCCCAATCCAGCCAGGCGGCCGGGGCCATTTCCGCGTAAAACCGCTCCGGAATCGCCATTCCGGAGTCTGACATCCTGTTTGGCGACATCAATTCCCCTGCATTTCGATAACTTATCGACCACCAGCGATCTGAAATAGTCGTTGCTCCGATAAACGCAGTTCTATATGCAGGGTAAATCCATGATTCAGTTTTTATTGCGAACGATACTCGCCTGTTGCTTGCTCAGCATCACCGCCGTCGGCACCGCCGCCACCGCGGACCAGGACGAACACGCCATCCGGGAAACCGTGCGCTTGTATTTGCATGGCACCAGCTTCAACGTGCAGGAAGAGATCAACCAGGCCTTCCATGCAAATTCACGCCTGTACCTGGACGGCAAAGATAATACGGAATGGCAGTTGAGCGGTCCGGAATACGCCAAACTCTTTAGCGAGGAGAAAAAAGGGCAATTCAATGGACGCCACGGGCGGCTGCTCAAGGTGGAGGTGAGCGGCAAGGTGGCCACCGCCAAGGCGGAGATCCACATTCCCCAGCAAGGGGTGCGCTATGTGGATGTCTTTCTGTTGAAAAAGATCGCGGGCAACTGGAAGATCGTCAGCAAGTCGGCCGATCGCGAGCCGGCAGCCCCGCGCCAGGCACGCAAGGTGCTGCTGGTCGTGTCGAATGTGCATGAATATCCAGGCACAAAAATCAACGCTGGCAATAATTTTCCCGAGCTTGCCTATACCTATGATGTCTTTCGCAAAGCAGGGTACACGGTCGACTTTGTCAGTCCCGAGGGGGGCGCCATTCCCCTGGAAATGATCGTCACGTCGGACGCGCTGCTCAAGAAGTATCTGTACGACAGTGATTTCATGTGGGCACTGGCCCATACCAGGCCCGTCGCCGAGGTCAGGGCGGACGAGTATGCGGGCATGGCTTTCGTCGGCGGCGGCGCGGCCATCGTCGGCATCCCGGACAACAAGCCGCTGCAGGACATCGCCTTGCGTATCTACGAACAACAGGGCGGGGTGATCGCGGCCATCTGCCATGGCACCGAGGGCATCAAGAACCTGAAGCTCAGCGACGGTACTTTCCTGATCCAGGGCAAGACGCTCACCTCCTTCCCCGATGCGTATCTCAACAAGGAATCACCGGTATACAAGGCTTATCCCTTTTCGGCGGAAGCCAGCATCAAGCGCCATGGCGGCATCTTCAGGCACGGCGCCAACGGACAGAGCCACGTCGAGGTCGATGGCCGGCTGGTGACCGGCATGAGCTGGGAGTCGTCCGTCGGCGTGGCCGAATCCATGATCCGCCTGCTCGAACAGTAGATTTATGGAGCGCGGCGCATTTCCGCCACAAAATCGTAATGATCGCTGCGGCAATACGAATGCGTCAGTTCCACCGCTTCGCCCGTCTCCAGATAGGCGATGCGCGTGATGAACAGCACGGCCTGGCCATCGGGGATGCCCAGTTGCTTGGCCAGCACGTCCGTCGCATTCATGGCGCGGATGTGCTGCAAGGCGCGCACGGGGGCCTTCTTGATGCTGCTCAAGTATTCATACAGCGAGTCGCCCATGGCGGCCGGATCCGGCACCACGCTGAAAGGCAGCACGCTGACCTCATACGCCATCACGACATCGTCAGCCAGGCGCAATCGTTCCAGGCGCGCCACCTTCGTGTTCTGCGCCAGGCCCAGGCTCAGCTGTTCATCGCTGCTGGCGATGACGACTTCGCGCTTGAGCCAGCGCGAGCCGGGACGGTAGCCGCGCTGCTGCAACTGCTCGGAAAAGCTCGACAGGTTCGACAGCGGCTGCTCGATGCGCGGGGCAATATAGTTGCCCGAACCACGGCGGCGCACGACGAGGCCTTGCTCGACGAGCTGGTCGATGGCCTTGCGGGCAGTCACGCGCGATACGTCGAGCAGTTCGGACAGGGTACGTTCGGATGGCAGGGCCTGGTCTACCTGGTAGCGGCCGTTGCGTACATCATCGCTCAGCTTGCGGGCGATCTGCATATATAAAGGCGAATTGTCATTTAAATCGACCTTGAGTTCTACGCTGGTCTGGCTCATACAGTTCTCCTTGTCCTCCTAGTGTAATAGCGATGGCGCCTGCGCGTAGCCCGTCCACCCATGAATAAATGGAAAATGACCATAAATAACGGTTATACATTTAAAAAAACGATGTTTTACCGTACGTATAGCTTTGCATTGTAGACAAATAAGCAATTTTCATTAGCGTAGGAAACCATCCAGCCCTATGCTGGCTGCGCAGCGAGGAATTGATACTCACGGCGCTCTACCGTAGTGCGATAGACAACCATCCATCCTTGCCTTGAAATGGTGCATTCCTGAAAGTTATGGCTGCACCATGATGTTTCATTGGCTGCCTTGGCGGCCAGCCTCTAAGCTCTTCCCGAATGCTCCCGCACCATGGGGGCGCAACGCAGCGAGGCAACATGCAGCAACACGTCATCATCATCGGCGGCGGCGTCGTCGGTCTGACATCGGCCTGGTGGCTGGCCGAGGCCGGCTACAAGGTCACGGTACTGGAGCGCAATGAACAGGTGGCGGTCGCCGCCAGCTACCGCAATGGCGGCCAGCTCAGCTATCGCTATGTGGCCCCGCTGGCGGACGCGGGCGTGCCCTTCAAAGCTTTGCAGTGGCTGCTGCAGAAAGATGGTCCGCTGCGCTTCCGTCCCGAGGCCGACTGGCGCCAATGGCGCTGGATGGCCAGCTTCCTGCGCAATTGCAACAGCGCCAGCAACGCCCGCACGACGGCCAAGCTGCTGGAATTAGGCGAACTGAGCCGCGCCGGCATGGCGCAACTGGAGTTGACCGTGCCGCCGCAAGCGTATGCCCGCCGCGATGCGGGCAAGCTCATCGTCTACCGTTCACTGGCCATCTTTCAGCGGGCCGTGGCGCGGCCCGAGTCGGAAGAGGCACGCGTCGTCTTGTCGCCGACGGAGGCGGTACAGCGCGAACCGGCGCTGGCCGCCCTGCAGAATTCATTGGCGGGCGGCATTTTTACGCCCGGCGAAGCGGTGGCCGATTGCCACGCCTTTTGCCTGGCGCTGGAAGCCCGCCTGCTGCAGCACCCGAATTGTTCGCTCATATTAAAAGGCGAGGCGCGCCGCCTCGTCACGCACAAGGGCAGGATCACGGGCGTCGACACCAGCCTAGGCCTGCTGCAAGCGGATCACTATGTGCTGGCGGCCGGCATCCAGAGCCGCGACCTGGCTGCCACGGCAGGCATTTACCTGCCCCTGTATCCGCTGAAAGGCTACAGCCTGACGGCGCCCATCCGCGCGCAGGACCGGGCGCCCGAGATCAGCATCACGGATTTCGAGCGCAAGGTACTGTATGCGCGCATCGGCGGCGACCTGCGCGTGGCCGCCATGGTCGACATGGTGGGCGCCGACAACAGCATCGACTGGAACCGCATCGCCGGCCTGACGCGGCTGGCGCGCGAAGCCATGCCGCACGGCGCCGATTACGACCAGGCCACGGCCTGGGCCGGTTTGCGTCCCGCCACGCCGAACAGCGCGCCGCTGGTGGGCGCCAGCAAAGTGGCCAACTTGTGGCTCAATGTGGGCCATGGCCCGCTGGGCTTTACCTTTGCCGCCGGCACGGCGCGCATCCTGGCCGACCTGATGGCCGGCAAGGCGCCGCCGTTCGCGCTGGACTTCCTCAGTCCGAAAAAATAGCCAGTCAAGGCGGCGCGCACGCGCCGTTGCCGATATGGCGGATAATTGCGGAACTTTTCAGTTCCCCTATTTGCCAGCGCATGCCCACACTCTCGACATCTGCCGCCTGCCCCTGTGGCGGCGCCTCCTACGCCAGCTGCTGCGGCCCGTACATCGCGGGCGACGCCTTGCCGCCCACAGCCGAAACGCTGATGCGTTCGCGCTACACGGCGTTCACCTTGCGCGACGAAGCGTATCTGCTTGCCACCTGGCATGCCAGCACCCGTCCCACCGATGCTTTATTTGCCGAAGAAGAAAAAGTCCACTGGCTGGGACTTGAGGTAAAATCTGCTTTACGTTTACGTCAACGTAAAGCAGTATCAGCAGATCAAGCCGAAGAGATACACCGCGACAGCGTCGAATTCGTGGCCCGCTACAAGGTCAACGGCCGCGCGCACCGCCTGCATGAAGTGAGCCGCTTCGTGCGTGAAGCTGGTGACGGCGGCGCCCTGCGCTGGTTTTATCTCGACGGCAGTTTTCCCGAATAGCGCGACCCGAGAGACCGGGCGATCATAAAAAGGAACCGCAATGCCGCACATCGAAAGCAAACTCAATCCGCGCAGTGAAGATTTCAAGGCCAATGCCGCGGCCATGCAAGCCATCGTCGACGATTTGCGCGACAAGGTGGAAAAGATCGCGGCCGGCGGCGGCGAGGCGGCCGCCGCCAAGCACCTGGCGCGCGGCAAACTGCTGCCACGCGACCGCGTACAGATGCTGCTCGATCCCGGCACGCCCTTCCTCGAGTTTTCCCAGATGGCGGCTTACGCCATGTACCAGGACGCCAAGGGCGTCGATGCGGCGCCTTCCGCCGGCATCATCACCGGCATCGGCCGCGTCTCGGGCCAGGAATGCGTCATCGTGTGTAATGACGCTACAGTCAAGGGCGGCACGTATTATCCGATGACGGTGAAAAAGCATTTGCGCGCCCAGGAAATCGCCGACCAGAACAACCTGCCGTGCATCTACCTGGTCGACTCGGGCGGCGCCAACCTGCCGAACCAGGACGACGTCTTCCCCGACCGCGACCATTTCGGCCGCATCTTCTACAACCAGGCGAACCTGTCGGCCAAGGGCATCCCGCAAATCGCCGTCGTGATGGGTTCTTGCACGGCCGGCGGCGCCTACGTGCCGGCCATGAGCGATGAATCGATCATCGTCAAGGAGCAGGGCACGATTTTCCTCGGCGGCCCGCCGCTGGTCAAAGCGGCCACCGGTGAAGTGGTAACGGCAGAAGACCTGGGCGGCGGCGACGTGCATACGCGCTTGTCCGGCGTGGTCGACCACCTGGCGCAAAACGATCTGCATGCGCTGTCGCTGGCGCGCACCATCGTCTCGAACCTGAACCGTAAAAAACCACAGCAGATGGACTTGCGCGCATCCGTCGAGCCGAAATACCCGACGCAGGAATTATATGGCGTGATCCCCGTCGATACGCGCAAGCCGTTCGACGTGAGGGAGGTGATCGCGCGCATCGTCGACGGCAGCGATTTCGACGAATTCAAGGCCCGCTACGGCACCACCCTGATCTGCGGCTTTGCGCACATCTATGGCGTCAAAGTCGGCATCATCGCCAACAACGGCATCTTGTTTTCCGAATCGGCCCTGAAAGGCACGCATTTCATCGAATTGTGCTGCCAGCGCAAGATCCCGCTCGTGTTCCTGCAAAATATCACGGGCTTCATGGTCGGCCGCAAATACGAAAACGAAGGCATCGCCCGCAATGGCGCCAAGATGGTGACGGCCGTGGCCACGGCCGCCGTGCCGAAATTCACCGTCATCATCGGCGGCAGCTTCGGCGCCGGTAATTACGGCATGTGCGGCCGCGCGTTTTCTCCCCGTTTCATGTGGATGTGGCCGAATGCGCGCATCTCCGTCATGGGCGGTGACCAGGCGGCGTCCGTGCTGGCGACCGTCAAGCGCGACGGCATCGAAGGCAAGGGCGGCGAGTGGAGCGCGGACGAGGAAGCGGCCTTCAAGCAGCCGATCAAGGATCAATACGAACACCAGGGCCACCCGTACTATGCCACCGCGCGCCTGTGGGACGACGGCGTGATCGACCCGGCCGACACCCGCATGGTGCTGGGCCTGGGCCTGTCGGCCGCGCTCAACGCCGAAATCCCGGACACGAAGTTCGGCGTATTCCGCATGTAAGGGGAAAAAACCATGGAATTTGAAACCTTAAAGCTGGTCATCGAGGGCAATGTCGCCACCGTGACCCTGAACCGCCCTGACGTGCGCAACGCCTTCAACGAGACGACGATCGCCGAACTGGCGCGCGCCTTCGAGGGCCTGGGGCGCAGCGACATGGTGCGCGCCATCGTGCTGGCGGCCAATGGCGCGGCCTTCTGCGCCGGTGCGGACTTGAACTGGATGAAGAAGATGGCAGGCTACACGCATGCCGAAAACCAGGCCGACGCGCTGCAGCTGGCGCAGATGCTGCGCACGATTTACCTGTGTCCCAAGCCCGTCGTGGCGAAGATCCAGGGCGACTGTTATGCGGGCGGCATGGGCCTCGTCGCCGCATGCGATATCATTCTGGCTGCGGAAGACGTGCATTTCTGCCTGAGCGAAGTGCGGCTGGGACTGATCCCGGCCACTATTTCACCGTATGTCATCAAGGCCATGGGCGAAAACGCGGCACGCCGCTATTTCCTGACCGCGGAGCGATTCTCCGCCCAGGAAGCGCTGCGCATCGGCTTTGCCCACGAGGTAGTCGAAGCAAGCGCGCTGGACGCGAAAACGGCGGAGGTGCTCAAAGCGCTGACGGGCAACAGCCCGCACGCCGTGGCGCAAGCGAAAACGCTGGTGCGCGAGATCGTCGGCCAGCCGGTCAACGATGCGCTGCTGGCGGACACCGCCGAGCGCATCGCGCAGATCCGCGCGTCGGAACAGGGCCGCGAAGGCGTGCAGTCGTTCCTCGACAAGCGCAAGCCGAGCTGGCTCATGGGCTAGCAATATCATTGGAGCAGTTTTGAAAGCAGAAAAACAATCGGGCTGGGTCGAACGCAGTCTGCGCAGCGTGTGGCATCCGTGCACGCAAATGCAGCACCACGAGACTGTACCGCTCATCCCCGTCAGCCATGGCCGCGGCGCCTGGCTGTATGACCACGAAGGCCGACGCTACCTGGACGCCATCAGCTCCTGGTGGGTGAACCTGTTCGGCCATGCGAATCCGCGCATCAATGCGGAACTCAAGGACCAGCTGGACCGGCTGGAACACGCGATGCTGGCCGGTTTCACGCATGAACCGGTGATCGAACTGTCGGAAAAGCTCTCTGCGCTCACCGGCGGCGTGCTTGGCCACAGCTTTTACGCGTCCGACGGGGCATCGGCCGTGGAAATCGCCCTGAAAATGAGTTTTCACGCCTGGCGCAACAGCGGCAAGAGTGAAAAGCAGGAATTCGTCTGCCTGAAGGGCAGCTACCACGGCGAAACCATCGGCGCCCTGGCCGTCACGGACGTCGCCCTGTTCAAGGATGCCTACGGCCCCCTGCTGCGCGCCACCCAGACGGTGATGTCGCCCGACTTCCGCCAGGCGGCCAAAGGTGAAACGGCTGCAGATGTGGCGCGCCGCACGGCCGCCGAAGTCGAGCAACTGTTCCAGCAAAAAGCCGACAAGATCGCCGCCATCATCATCGAGCCGCTGGTGCAATGCGCCACCGGCATGGCCATGCACGATTCCTTGTACCTGTCCCTGGTGCGCGCCCTGTGCGACCGTTATCAAGTCCATTTGATCCTCGATGAAATCGCCGTTGGCTGCGGCCGCACGGGCACCTTCTTTGCGTGCGAACAGGCCGGCATCTGGCCCGATTTCGTCTGTCTGTCGAAGGGCATCAGCGGCGGCTATTTGCCCCTGTCCCTCGTCATGACGCGCGAAGACATCTACCAGGCGTTCTACAGCACCGATGTGCGCCGCGGCTTCCTGCATTCGCACTCGTACACGGGCAACCCGCTGGCCTGCCGCGCCGCGCTGGCCACCCTGTCGATTTTTGAGGAAGACGATGTGCTGGTGACCAACCGCGTGCGCGCTGAAAAAATCACGCGCGCCATGGCGCCGCTGGCGCAGCATGAAAAAGTAAAACACTTCCGCCAGCAGGGCATGATCTGGGCCTTCGATGCGGTGGACGCGGCGCCCGATTTTTCGCGCCGCTTCTTCAGCACGGCGCTGGAACACGAACTGCTGATGCGCCCCATCGGTTCCACCGTCTACCTGATGCCGCCGTACATCCTCGACGACGAAGAAATCGCGGGCCTGGGCCAGCAGACGCTGGCCGTCTTCAACAAAGTGATCGGAGCCTGAGATGGAACTGATCGCGCGCTTGAAGCAGCAGTTGCAGGGGCTGGAAGAGCACAGCCTGATCCGCCGCCGCCGCACCGTCGACACGCCGTGCGCGCCACGCCTGACGGTCGATGGCCGCGCCATGCTGGCCTTTTGCAGCAATGACTACCTGGGCCTGGCCGCGCACCCGCGCATCGTGGAAGCGCTGAAAGAAGGCGCCGACCTGTATGGCGCCGGCAGCGGCGCTTCGCACCTGATCAGTGGCCATAGCCGCGCCCACGCGCAGCTGGAAGAGCGCCTGGCAGATTTCGTGGGCGCCAACCTGGAACAGGCGCGCGCCCTGTATTTTTGCACCGGTTACATGGCCAACCTGGCCGTGCTGACCGCCTTGTCGGCGGGCGATCCGGATACCGAGATTTTTTCGGAAGCGCTGAACCACGCTTCGCTGATCGACGGCACGCGCCTGGCCCGCGTGAAAACCCGCGTGTATCCGCACGCCGACCTCGAGGCCCTGGCGGGCCTGCTGGCGGCCAGCACGGCACAGACGAAAATCGTCGTCACCGACAGCGTCTTCAGCATGGATGGCGACCTGGCGCCGCTGCCCGCGCTGCTGGCCCTGTGCGAACAATACGGCGCCTGGCTGGTGGTCGACGACGCGCACGGCTTCGGCGCGCTGGGAGCCAATGGCCGTGGCGCGCTCGAACATTTCGACCTGCATTCGCCCTACCTCGTATACGTGGGCACCCTGGGCAAATCGGCCGGCGTGGGCGGCGCCTTTGTGTGCGCACACGAAGCCGTGATCGACACCCTGATCCAGAAGGCGCGCCCCTACATCTTCACGACGGCGGCAGCGCCCGCGCTCGCGCATGCACTGCTGGCCAGCCTGGACATCATCGCCGGGGACGAAGGAAAACAACGCCGGACGCACCTGGCCGCGCTGGTGGCGCAATGGAATGACGGCTTGCAGCTGCAGCGCTGGCAAGCCTTGCCCTCCGTGACCGCCATCCAGCCCGTCATCATCGGCGAGAATGCCGACATGCTGGCCGTCGCCGCGCAACTGTACCAACAGGGCCTGTGGGTCGGCGCCATCCGCCCGCCCACCGTCCCTGTCGGTACGGCGCGCCTGCGCGTGACCCTGTCGGCCGGCCATACGGCGCAGGAAGTGGCGCAATTGATCAACGCAGTCAACACCCTGGAAAGGACTCGCCATGAGCCTTGATGACCCTATCGTGGCGGACGTGCTGGCGGATCTGGCGCCGGCCGTGCAGCCGGTGCCGGCAACCACCGGCCTGCCGTCGCGCTTTGCCTGTTTCGTCACCGGCACCGACACGGAAATCGGCAAGACATTGACGTCGTCGGCTTTGCTGCACGCGCTGGTCGCGCGTGGCGTGCGCGCCTGCGGCATGAAGCCCGTGGCCGCCGGCGCCGAAATGCGCGACGGCGAGCTGCATAATGAAGACGCCGACAGCCTGATCGCTGCCGGCAACGTCACCATGCTGCGCAGTCTGACGACGCCCTATATGCTGAAGGAAGCGGCGGCGCCGCACATCGCCGCCGCGCTTGAAGGCGTGAGCATTGAATCCGTGCCGATCCTGGCCGCCTACCTGGAAATCGCCGCCGCCTCGGACGCTGTCGTGGTCGAAGGCGTGGGCGGTTTCCGCGTGCCGCTGTCGCCCGGCTTTGATTCGGCCGACCTGGCGCAGCAGCTCGATCTGCCCGTGATCCTCGTGGTCGGCATGCGCCTGGGCTGCATCAGCCAGGCCTTGCTGACGGTGGAAGCCATCGAAGCGCGTGGCTTGACGGTGATCGGCTGGGTCGCCAACACCCTGGAAGTGGAAATGCGCTTCCTCGACGAAAATATCGATGCGCTGATCGAGCGCATCCCGGCACCGCTGCTGGGCAGGGTGCCGCGCCTGGCGCAGCCGAGCGCACAAGCGGCGGCGTCCTATCTCGATTTCACCGGCTTGCCCAACTGGCCGGCGCAGCACCCCAACACTTAAAACGTATCCAAAAATAGAAGCGAAGGAATCACCATGTCCGTAGTCCAAGAAGCAGCAAAAACCGTCGAACTGCACCGCCCTGCGGCGCGCATCACCCTGCCAGAAGCGGCCACCTGGCCCATCGATGATGTACTGGCCCTGTTCGACCTGCCATTCAATGACCTGATGTTCAAGGCCCAGCAAACCCACCGTATCAACTTCCCCGACGGCGACGTGGAACTGGCGACCCTGTTGTCGATCAAAACGGGCGGCTGCGAGGAAGACTGCGGCTACTGCCCGCAGGCGGCCCGCTACGACACGGGCGTGGAAGCGAAAAAAATCCTCGACATCGACACGGTGCTCGACGCGGCCCGCCAGGCGAAAGCCAATGGCGCCACGCGCTTCTGCATGGGCGCCGCCTGGCGCGGCCCGAAAGACCGCGACATGGACAAGGTCGAAGAAATGGTCAGCAAAGTCAAAGCGCTGGGCCTGGAAACCTGCGCCACCCTGGGCATGCTGGAAGAGGGACAAGCGGACCGCCTGAAAAACGCGGGCCTGGATTTCTATAACCACAACCTCGACACGGCGCCCGAGTTCTACGACAACGTCATCTCCACGCGTGAATACCAGGACCGCCTCGATACTTTGGGCCGCGTGCGCGAAGCTGGCTTGAAAGTGTGCTGCGGCGGCATCGTCGGCATGGGCGAGACGCGTCTGCAACGCGCGGGCCTGATCGCCCAGCTGGCGAACCTGAATCCGTATCCGGAATCGGTGCCCGTCAACCACCTGGTGCAGGTGGAAGGCACGCCTTTGTTTGGCCTGGAAGCGCTGGATCCGTTCGAATTCGTGCGCACGATCGCCGTGGCCCGCATCACCATGCCGAAAGCGCGCGTGCGTTTGTCGGCCGGCCGCCGCCAGATGGGCGAAGCCGTGCAAGCGATGTGCTTCCTGGCGGGCGCCAACTCCATCTTCTACGGCGACAAGCTGCTCACCACCGACAACCCGGAAGCCGAAGACGACCGCGTCTTGCTCGGCAAACTGGGCTTGCAGACGCGCGGCGCCATGCTCGAATCGGTGCAGAAAGAGAAGTGCGGCTGCTGATGACAGCCTTGTCGGGTTACGCCGTGCCGGCTAACCCGACCTACGAATACCGCCTCACCAATGCGTAGGTCGGCTTAGCGCAAAGCGCGTAAGCCGACACGCCAGCACACAACGTCCATAACAAGAGACAGCTGCCCCTTTTTGAGAGAATAGAGAGAGACCATGTTCACTAAAATCCTGATCGCCAACCGCGGCGAAATCGCTTGCCGTGTCGCCGCTACCGCGCGCCGCATGGGCATCCAGACCGTCGCCGTGTATTCGGAAGCGGACGCCAACGCCAAGCACGTCGCCGTGTGCGACGAAGCCGTCTTGATCGGCCCCGCGCCGGCCAAGGAAAGCTATCTGTGCGGCGACAAGATCATCGCCGTGGCGCTGGCCACTGGTGCCCAGGCGATCCACCCCGGCTATGGTTTCCTGTCCGAGAACGCCGACTTCGCCGATGCCTGCCAGGCGGCGGGCCTCGTCTTCATCGGCCCGCCGGCGTCCGCCATGCGCGCCATGGGCTCGAAGTCGGCCGCCAAGTCGCTGATGGAAAAGGCGAATGTGCCGCTGGTGCCCGGCTACCACGGCGAAGAACAGGATGCGGATTTCCTGCACACGCAAGCCGACAAGATCGGCTACCCCGTACTGCTGAAGGCGTCGGCCGGCGGCGGCGGTAAGGGCATGCGCGTCATTGAAAACAGCACCGACTTCAAGGCCGCGCTGGCCTCGTGCAAGCGCGAAGCGATCAGCTCTTTCGGCGACGACAAGGTGCTGGCCGAAAAATACCTGTCGCGTCCACGGCATATCGAAATCCAGGTGTTTGCCGACACCCTGGGCAACTGCATCTACTTGTTCGAGCGCGATTGCTCGGTGCAGCGCCGCCATCAAAAGGTGCTGGAAGAAGCACCGGCGCCGGGCATGCCAGCCGACCGACGCGCGGCCATGGGCGAGGCGGCTGTTGCCGCCGCCAAGGCCGTCGGCTATGTCGGCGCGGGCACGGTGGAATTCATCGCCAACCAGGATGGTTCGTTCTACTTCATGGAGATGAACACGCGCCTGCAGGTCGAGCATCCGGTGACGGAAATGATCACCGGCACCGACCTGGTGGAATGGCAGTTGCGCGTCGCCTTTGGCGAGCCGCTGCCGAAAAAACAAAGCGAACTGGCGATCCACGGCCACGCCATCGAGGCGCGCATCTATGCGGAAAATCCGGAGAAGGGCTTTTTGCCATCGATCGGCACCCTGCGCCATATGCAGTCGCCATCGGCCGTCACGTTCGAGCTCGGTGGCACGGTAGTTCCAGCCGCCGTGCGCATCGATTCGGGCGTGCGCGAAGGCGATGCGATCTCGCCATTCTACGACCCGATGATCGCCAAGCTGATCGTCTGGGGCGCGGACCGCCGCGTAGCGCTGGCACGCATGGCGCAGGCGCTGGCCGATTACCAGATCGTCGGCCTGGCCAGCAATATCGCTTTCCTGAAACGCCTGGTCGAAGGCCAGGCATTCAGCTCTGCCGATCTCGATACGGGCCTCATCGAGCGCAATCAGGCATCGCTGTTCCCCGCCCTGCAGGCGGCGCCCGACACGGCCCTGGCGCTGGCCTCCGTCGCCCTGCTGCTGGAAGAAAAAGCGGCCGCCGAAGCGCAATCGCTGCAGCGCGCCGACCCGTGGGGCAATGCCCTGGGCTGGCGTCTGAACAGCACCCTGGGCCGCAGCCTGTCGTTCGCCGATGAATTCACCTTGGCCGGCGAGGGCAAGGCCTATACGGCGCGCGTTGCCTACAAGACGGATGGCTGGCTGTTCAACGGCCAGCCCTTGAGCCTGACGGCACACACAGGCAACGAGCTGCACATCAAGCTCGGTGAGCGTGCCGTGCACGGCACGGTGCTGCGCGATGGAGAACAGTTCCACGTGTTTAGCAATGGCTTGCACTACACACTGCATTACAACGATCCGATGGCGCATGCGGGCGAAGTGGAAGCGGAAGGCGGGCGCCTGACGGCGCCGATGCCGGGCAAGGTCGTCGCCGTGCTGGTGAACAAGGGCCAGGACGTCAAGAAGGGCGAGCCTTTGGTCATCATGGAAGCGATGAAGATGGAGCACACGATCGCCGCGCCGCACGACGGCCTGGTGGAAGACGTGCTGTACGCCGTCGGCGACCAGGTGGCCGATGGCGCGCCGCTGCTGGCCTTCAAGGCTGCCGCATAGAGGTAAGCACATGCGCATCCTGTTACAACGTTCGGATGGCAAGGAAGCGGCGTGGATCAGCGACTTGCGCGACTTGCTGCCCGAGGCCGACATTACCTTCTGGCGCGAAGGCGACACGTGCGCGCCGTGCGACTACGCCGTCGTGTGGCAGCCGCCCGCCGCCATGCTGCCCGAACTGGCGAACGTCAAGGCCATCTTCAACACGGGCGCCGGCGTCGACGCGCTGTTGAAATTCGGCGACGCGCTGCCGGCCCACGTGCCGTTGATTCGTCTCGATGACGCGGGCATGGGCGTGCAGATGGCCGAATATGTGAGCCACGCCGTGCTGCGCCACTTCCGCCGCTTCGACGATTACGAGGCGCAGGGCCGCGCCGGCATCTGGCAGCCGCTGCCAGCGTTCGACAAGGCGGATTTCCCCGTCGGCGTGCTGGGCATGGGCGTGCTGGGCACGCGCGTGCTCGATGCGCTGGCACAGTTCGAGTTTCCCTTGCGTGGCTGGAGCCGCAGCCCAAAACACGCCGATGGCGTGCAATGCTTTGCGGGCGAAGAGGGGCTGGAAGCATTTTTGCGCGGCACGCGCGTGCTCGTATGTATGCTGCCGCTCACGCCGGACACGCACAACCTGCTCGACCGCGCGCGCCTGTCGATGCTGCTGCCGGGCGCCTACGTCATCAACGTGGCGCGCGGCGCGCATATCGCCGAGCCGGATTTATTGACCCTGATCCGCTCCGGGCATATCGCCGGGGCGACACTGGACGTGTTCCGCAACGAGCCGCTGCCGCAGCAGCACCCGTTCTGGCAAGAACCCCGCATCACCATCACGCCGCATATTTCGGCCGCCACCCTGCGCCGCGAAAGCGTGGCGCAGATCGCCGCCAAGATGCGCCGCCTGCAAGCCGGAGAAGTCGTCGCCGGCATCGTCAACCGTTTGCAAGGATATTGAAATGAATGCTCAAGCTAGTTTGCCCAAGCAGGTCAAAATCGTCGAAGTGGGTCCGCGCGACGGCCTGCAAAACGAGAAGGAAACCATCAGCGCCGCCGTCAAGATCGAACTGGTCGACCGCCTGACCCTGGCCGGCTTCGCCAACATCGAGGCGGCATCGTTCGTCTCGCCGAAATGGGTGCCGCAGATGGCCACCAGCGCGGAAGTGATGGAAAAGATCGCGCGCCGCCCCGGCACGATGTATTCCGCGCTGACGCCGAACATGCAAGGTTTCGAGGCGGCGCTGGCGGCGAAGGCCGATGAAGTGGTGATCTTCGGTTCCGCCTCGGAGGCCTTCTCGCAAAAGAACATCAACTGCTCCATCGCGGAATCGATTGCCCGCTTCGAAGGCGTGGCGAAGGCGGCCAAGCAGCACGGCCTGCGCCTGCGCGGCAGCATCAGCTGCGCCTTCGGCTGCCCCTACCAGGGGGATGTGCCGCTCGACGCCGTGGCCGACGTGGTGGGCCGCATGCGCGACCTCGGTTGCGACGAGATCGACATCGCCGACACCATCGGCGTGGCCACGCCGCGCAAAACGCAGGCGGTGATGGAGCGCGCCATCGCGGCTTTCCACGTGGGCGGCCTGTCCGGCCACTTCCACGACACCTATGGCCAGGCGCTGGCGAATATCTACGCCAGCCTGGAAACGGGCATCGCCATCTATCACTCGTCCGTGTCGGGCCTGGGCGGCTGCCCCTACGCCAAGGGCGCCACCGGCAACGTGGCCACCGAAGATGTGCTGTACATGATGCAGGGACTGGGTATCGCCACCGGCATCGACCTGGACCTGGTGGTCGACGCGGGCCAGTTCATTTCGCAGCAGCTGGGACGCAAGGGTTCCAGCCGGGCGGGCAACGCCATCGCGGCGAAACGCGCCGCTGTTTGAGGTAGGTCGGATTAGCGTGGCAACGCCACGCGTAATCCGACGCCACCAGAGCCATGGCCAACACTGTTGTCGGGTTACGCGCTGCGCGCTAACCCGACCTACGTGAACTGTACAGACGAAAAAAAACCCAAGAGCCGAAACTCTTGGGTTTTTTTCTACAAATTTGGTCGGAGTACAAGGATTCGAACCTTGGACCCCCTGGTCCCAAACCAGGTGCGCTACCGGGCTGCGCCACACTCCGAAGACCAAGATAATACAGGCCGTATCGACTTCGGTCAAGGGTCAGGTGAAACTCTATGTAAATTATTTACAGACGGCACTGGAACCCATGTATTTTTCAAAACGATTGAAGTATGCGACACTGGCTTGGCAAGTTTTCCCGATCAGACATGAAGGCGACAACGGCAATGGAGTTCAGGATAGAAAGAAACGACGGCGGCCGGCCCATGCCGAACCGCCGCGGCATCGCGCTGGGCATCGCCGTGTCCTTGCTGCTGCATGGCGCCTTGATCACTCTGTGGCGCCATGTGCAGCCGGCCGCGCGGATGGACACGGCCCCGCGCGTGGAGTCGATCGCCGTGTGGATACGTCCGCTGGCCGCCAAGCCGCCCCCGCCACCGCCGCCCGTCGAAGTCGCCAAGCCGAAGCGTGAACCCAAGCCCATCAGCAAGCCTAAACTCGCCACTGTCCGGGAAACGCCGCCGGCCGCCATGGCGCCAGCATCGAGCCCGCAAGCCATCACGGTGGTGCCGGCATCACCGGCCACGCCGGCGGCCAGCGCCGATACCATCACGCAAGAGACGCCAAAGTTCGACATGGACGCGGCCAGAAGGACGGCGCGCAAGATGGCCGGCGAGCGCGACCCGTCCAAGGTGGGTACGGCCGTGGGGCAAATCCCCGACAAGCCGCTGCAAACGGAAACCCAGCTGGCGCGCGACATCGCGCAAGGCAAGCGCGGCGACTGCCGCACTGCCTACTCAGGCGCAGGCTTGCTGGCGCCCGTGATGATGTTGCTGGACAAGAAGGATAGCGGCTGCAAGTGGTGAAGAAGATTGACTATACCCATATTGGGTACTAACATACCCAATATGGGTATCTATGCAGACACATTGTTTTCCAAGACACAGCAACGCGTGCTGGCCTTGCTCTTTGGCCAGGCGCAACGCTCTTTCTATGCGAATGAAATCATCGCCTTCGCGGCCATCGGTTCGGGTGCAGTGCAACGCGAGCTGGCCAAGCTGGTGAAATCGGCCCTGGTCACGGTGAAAAAGGTGGGCAACCAGAAGCATTACCAGGCGAATCACGATGCGCCGATATTCGACGAGCTGCGCAGCATCGTACTGAAAACCTTCGGCGTGGCCGATGTGCTGCGCGTTGCGCTGCAGCCGCACTGGCAGGAAATCGACTTGGCTTTCGTGTACGGTTCGATGGCCAAGGGCACGGAACAGGCGCACAGCGATATCGACCTGATGGTGATCGGCAGCATGGCATCAAACGCCCAGTTACTGACGGCCTTGCAGCCAGTGCAGCAGCAACTGGGGCGCAGCATCAACCCGACCTTGTACACGCCAGAAGAATGGCGGCAGAGAATAGACGAGGGCAAGTCGTTCGTCGTGCGCATCCTCGAACAGCCCAAGATTTTTGTCAAAGGGGGCGACGATGAATTCATCAAGCTCGCAAGCGCTGGCGAATCTGGCGCGCATCGGCCAGCTCAAGGCTGAGCCACCCGACGCCCGCGAACGGGCCGGCTTGCTGCGCTCGGCCACCGTGCGCCTGCGTGACGCCAGACAGGTGATACTGTCGCTGGAAAGCCGCTTCGACCTGGCGTATAACGCGGCGCATGCGGCCGCCTTGTCTGCGCTGCGCCAACATGGTTATCGCAGCGACAACCGCTATCTCGTTTTCCAGAGTCTGGAACACACCTTGGGTTTCACGCCACAGCAGTGGCTACTATTAAGCCAGGCGCACAAGAAGCGCAACCTGGCCGAATACGAAGGCGAGCTCGATGTCACGGCAGGCTTTGTCGATGAGCTGATTGAACACGTGGAGCTGCTGCTCGCAGCAGCGCTAGCGCTCGATGTCAGGCCACCAGCCTGACTTCTTCTTTATTCCTGCCCCTTCAACTGCAACGCCCTTTCATACAGCGCATTCTTCTTGCGCCCCGTGATTTGCGCCGTCAGGTTTGCCGCCTGCTTGACGCTGCACTCGGCCAATAAAATGTTCAGGATGCGCTCCGCTTCCACGTCTTCCGCGTCCTGCGCTTGCGTGGCGCCTTCCAGCAGGACGACGAACTCGCCCTTTTCGCGGTGCGCATCGGCGCGTATCCACGCCTCCGCTTCGGACAGGGGGCAGCGGTGGATTTCCTCGAACAGTTTCGTCAGTTCGCGCGCGAACACCACCTGGCGCGTCGGTTCGAACGCTTCCACCAGGGCCGTGGCGCAATCGAGGATGCGGTGCGGCGCTTCATAAAACACCATGGTCGCCGTCACGCCGCGCAGGCTGTGCAGCATGTTTTCGCGCTGCTTGGCCTTGGCTGGCAGGAAGCCGACAAAGTAAAACTGGTCATTCAACAAGCCGCTGGCGGAAATGGCGGTGATGGCCGCCGACGGGCCGGGCAGGGGCAGCACGCGCAGGCCGGCCGCGCGCACGGCGTCGACGATGCGCGCGCCGGGGTCGGACACGGCGGGCGTGCCGGCGTCGGACACGAGCGCGATGCGCTCGCCGGCGTGCAGGCGGGCGATCAGGGTCTGCGCCACTTCGCGTTCATTATGCTGATGCGCCGCAATCAGAGGCTTGTTCAAGCCAAAGCGCGTCAGCAGGTGCGCCGTGTTGCGCGTATCTTCACAGGCGACGGCATCGGCAAGGCTCAGCAGATGCAGCGCGCGCAGGCTGATATCGGTCACATTGCCGATGGGCGTGGCCACTATATACAATGTTGCGATAGGATAGACCTGGTGCGCCGCCTCTGTCATGATGGGCAGGCTGGCGATGGAACTGATTTCTTGTACGGTCATTTTGGAGGTTAAATGCTTGCTAATAGTGTGAAGTTACTGCTTGTTTGTGCCGCGACCGGCATGCTGAGCGCTTGCAGCACGCCTTGCGACGCGCCCGGGCAATTGTGCGCGCCTATTGAATCTAACACAAGGGCGCTGCCGCCTCCGAAGCCGCTGCCACCACCCGTGCCGCCCAAGCCGCCCGCGCCCGAACCGGTGACGTTTGCCGTGGCCGTGCCCGATATTACCGCGTATGACGGCAACGGCGCGCCACTGGCGCCCATCACCACCAAGCCGGCCACCGGCACGCCACTCGACATGCCGGCCGCCACGGCGCCGGCGCCGGCCGACGGCAAGGTCCACCACATCGGCCTGCTGCTGCCGCTGCGCTCGGCGTCCCTGGGACCGGCCGCCGAATTGCTGCGCGCCGGCTTCATGGCCGCCTACGAGCGTGACCGCAGCGGCTTTGAAGTGACGGTGATCGATACGGGCGACGGCAGCAGCGACGTGCTGAACAAGTTTGCGCAAGCACAAGAAGAACAGGACATCGTCGTCGGGCCTTTGTCGCGCTCGGCCGTCACGGCCGTGGCGAACAGCGACCTGGTGCGCAAACCAACGATCGCCCTGAACCACCCGGACAACCGCGGCGAGGCGCGCCTGCCGGCCAAGCTGCTGGTGATGGGCCTGTCGATCGAGGCGGAAGCGCGCCAGGTCGCCGCCTGGGCCGCCAGCGAACAGCCTCGCGCCAGCGCGCTGATCCTGTCGGCCGGTTCGCCCTCGCAGCGTCGCATCAGCGCCGCCTTCAAGCAGGAATGGCTGCGCCAGGGCGGCAAGATCGAGACGATGGACTTGACGGCCACGAATGGCTACCTGAGCGATGCCGAGCTGGTGCAGCTGCGCGCGCGCCTGGCCGCCACGCCGCCGGGTCTGCTGTTTGCCGCGCTCGACGCCGACCAGGCGCGCCAGCTGCGCGTGGCCATCGGCAGCGATTTGCCGCTGTATGGCACCTCGTCCCTGAATCCCGGCACGGGACGCGGCGCCAGCGGACCTGAGCTCGACGGTGCGCGCCTGCTGGACTTGCCATGGCAGGTGCAGCGCGACCATCCGCAAGTGATGGTGTATCCACAGCCCGAGCAACCTGCCGAACGCCGGCTGACGGCCGACATGGAACGCCTGTACGCGCTGGGCATCGATGCCTTCCGCGTGGCGCGCGAAGTGGCGCTGCGGCCGAACGCGCCATTTACCCTCGATGGCGTGACGGGTCGCCTGGCCGTGCGCTTTGAGGATAATCAAAGCGTGTTCGAACGCACGGAGCAAGCCGCCACCTACCAGCAGGGCGTGCTGGGCACCTGGCCGCCGGCCGCGCCCACGCCTGTCTCTGTGCCGCCGGCCCAGTAAGAGCACGCCATGCCACCCCTGCCTTTCCAGAATAAACAGGCACGGGGACGGCAAGGGGAAGACGATGCGCTCGCGTATCTGTTGCTGCAAGGCCTGGTGCTGCTAGAGCGCAACTATTTGTGCAAGGGTGGGGAACTCGACCTGATCATGCGCGATGGCGCATCGGTCGTCTTCGTCGAAGTGCGGCTGCGCAGCAGTGCGGCCTTTGGCGGCGCCCTGGCCAGCATCACGCCAGCCAAGCAGCGGCGCATGGTGGTGGCCGCGCAAACCTGGCTGCTGAGGCAAAAAACCGTGCCGCCGTGCCGCTTCGACGCGCTGGCCATCGATGGCGGACGCATCAGCTGGCTGAAGAACATCCTCGATATGTAAGCATTTTTAACAGTGCTTGTCCGCCATGCCGCGCGCCTGCACTATAATCGGCAGACTATGAATAATCAACGCATCCTCTCGCACTTCCACGAAAGTGCCGAACTCAAGATCCAGGCCGCCACCGTACTGGCGCAACCGATTGCGCAGGCGATCGACCTGATGTTTTATGCATTGTCCAACGGCAACAAGATCCTCGCCTGCGGCAACGGCGGTTCCGCCGCCGACTGCCAGCATTTCGCAGCCGAGCTGGTCGGGCGCTTCGAACGCGAACGCTTTCCGCTGCCGGCCCTGGCGCTGACGACGGATACGTCGATCCTGACGGCCGTGGCGAACGATTACAGCTACCGCGAGATTTTCTCGAAACAGGTGCAGGCCTTCGGCCAGGCCGGCGACATCCTGCTGGCCATCTCCACGTCGGGCAATTCGGCCAACGTGATGGCGGCCGTGGAAGCGGCGCTCGAACGCGAAATGCGCGTCGTGGCGCTGACGGGCAAGGACGGCGGCGCCATCGGCAAGATGCTGACGGACGCCGACGTGCATATCTGCGTGCCGGCCGAGCGCACGGCGCGCATCCAGGAAGTCCATCTGACCACCATACATTGCATCTGCGACGGCATCGACGTCGCGCTATTCGGAGGAGACGTGAATGACTAAATTCGGTACTGGCCCAGGCTGGAAACGCGTGCAACGCCCATTGGCCACCGCACTCTTGTGCGGCGCCATGCTCACTTCGCTCACCGGCTGCATCGAACTGATGGTCGGCGGCGCGGTGATGGGCGGCGTGGCCGCAGCGGACCGCCGTACCCTGGGCGCCCAGACCGAAGACAAGTCGATCGCCCTCAAAGGCGAGTCGCGCATCCCCTCCATCACCGGCGACGTGGGCCACGTCAACGTCACCAGCTTCAACCGCCGCGTCCTGCTGACGGGCGAAGTGCGCGACGAGGCGATGAAAAATGCCGTCGAGCGCGAAGTGCGCAATATCGAGGGCGTGGAATCGGTGGCCAATGAATTGATCATCGCCGGTCCCGCCAGCTATACCTCGCGCTCGAACGACGCGCTGATCACCACCAAGGTCAAGGCCAGCCTGGTCGACATGAAAACCATCTCGGCCGCCTCGTTCAAGGTCGTCACCGAGAACGCCACCGTCTTCCTGATGGGCAGAGTCACCCAGCGCGAAGGCACGGTCGCGGCCGACGTGGCGCGCGGCGTGGGCGGCGTGCAGAAAGTGGTCAAGCTGTTCGACTACATTTCGGAAGCGGAACTGAAGCAATTGCAGCCCGACCCGCCGCAGCAGCGCACGACGAACACGGTCAGCGACACGGTGCAGCAGTAAGCGCCTCCTCCGTTTGACCTACGGCTTTGATGCGGCGATACGGCTATAATGGCCGCATCGCCGCGCTTTTCAAATGAAAACCATGTCAACTTCGCCATCCGCAAGCAAGTCCTGGGTCAAGCCAGCCCTGATCGCCGTCTTCGTGGCGGGCGTGGCGGCAGCCGCTTATCTGTCGCTCAATGACAAGCAAAGCGCGCCGGATGTGACCTTCCACGGCATCCATGGCGAAAAAATCACGTCGGCCAGCCTGCGCGGCAAGGTCGTGATGGTCAATTTCTGGGCCACCTCGTGCACCACCTGCGTGGCGGAAATGCCGGACATGGTCGACACCTACAACAAGTACAAGGGACAGGGACTGGAATTCGTGGCCGTGGCCATGAAATACGATCCGGCCAACTATGTGCTGAACTTCGCCGAAACGCGCCAGCTGCCGTTCAAGGTGGCGCTCGACGTGACGGGCGAAGCGGCCAAGGCCTATGGCGACGTGGCGCTCACGCCCACCACCTTCGTGCTCGACAAGCAGGGCAAGATCCTGAAACGCTACGTGGGCAAGCCGGAATTCGCCGAGCTGCACAAGTTGCTGGAATCGGCCATCGCGGGATAACACGGCACAAAACCTTGTTGCCAAGTGTTGCCAAACCGTTATAACCTTCCCAGGCGTGATCCCAATCCCCTTGTGAAGGCCAGCCGTGTCCCTAGCCGCTCAATCGCTCGACCCGCAACAACTGAAAACCTGGCTGCTCGCCGCCGGCAACAAGGACGCCACCGCGTTCCGTCAGCTATATAACTCCACCTCATCGAAACTGTTTGGCTTCGCGCTGCGTATATTGCATAAGCAAGAGCTCGCTGAAGAAGCCTTGCAAGAGGGGTTCGTCGCCATCTGGAACAACGCCGCCACTTACCAGAGCCATCTGGCGGCGCCGATGACCTGGATGGCCACCATCGTGCGCAACAAGGCGTTCGATGTGCTGCGGCGCAGCGACGATACCGTGGAAATCGATGCCGAACAGTTTGATAGCGAAGTCATGAATGCACTCCGAGACCCCCAGGCCACGCCGATCGAGTCACTGCAACTGAGCGGTGACGCCAAAGCGCTGGCGTTTTGCATGTCGGCCCTGGAAGGGCTGCACCGGCAGGTGGTCGCCCTGGCCTTTTATCATGACCTGTCGCACAGCGAAGTGGCGCAGCAGATGTCGCTGCCGATCGGCACCGTGAAGACCTGGATACGCCGCAGCCTGGAACGGCTGCGCACGTGTCTGGCGAAACGGGAGGCATCATGAATATCCGCGGCAATGACGTGCTGCGCCAGAAACTGGCGTCCGAATACGTGCTGGGCACCCTGAAAGGCGGCGCGCGGCGGCGTTTCGAAGGCTGGCTGCACAATGACGCCGATTTGCGCAATATCACGGCCGAATGGCGCCAGCGCCTGGAACCGATGGCCGAATTCGCCACGCCCGTGGCGCCGCCCAAGCGCGTGTGGCAGCAGATCGAACAGCGCTTGCACCTGAAGCCGCAGGGCGGCTGGTCTGTGTTCCGCGATTCGCTGTCGTTCTGGCGTTCGCTGGGCATGGCGTCGAGCGCCATCGCCGCGCTGCTGGTGATCGTCGTGGCCACGCGCGTGATGGACGCGCCGCAAATCAGCTATGTGGCCAGCCTGACGGACGAGAAAGCGCAAACGGCCCTGCTGCTGACGGCCGACAGCCGCCACGGCGCGCTCGAGGTGCGCATGGTGGGCAACGCGCCGGTGCCTGCTGATCGCGACCTGGAACTGTGGGCCGTGCCAAAGAGCGGCAACCCGCGCTCCCTCGGTTTACTGGCCGACAAGGGCAACGTGACACTGGCCCTGTCACAGCGCGCCATCGGCAGCGATGTGGCCTTGCTGGCCGTTACCCTGGAGCCGAAAGGCGGTTCGCCGAATCCGGACGGACCGACGGGACCTATCTTGTACAAGGGTAACTGGGTGAGGCTGTAGTGGAATGTCGGGTTACGCAGCGCTGCTGCTAACCCGACCTACCGGCTTACTTTGGATACAGAATCATCTGCGTGCAGCGGAACAGGGCTATCGTCTTGCCCGTTTCCTTGCTTTTCACTACGGCATCCCACACTTGCGTGTTGCGGCCCTTGTGCTCGACCTTGGCCGTGCAGGTGAGCGTGCCTTCGCGGGCCGTGCCCAGGTGGTTCGATTTCAATTCGATGGTCGTGAAGTTGCTGGCGCCTTCGGGCAGGTTGACGATGCAGCCATAGCCGGACGCCGTATCGGCCAGGGTCACCACGCTGCCCGCGTGCAGGTAGCCATTCGGCGCCAGCAAGTGCGGCAGCACGGGCAATTCCGCCGTCAGCTGGCCGTCGCCCACTTCCGTGATGACGATGCCCAGGTGGCCGGGCAGGCGGCCGGTGCCGCGTTCATTCAACATTGCTACGGTGATGTCGGGATTGCTCATGCTGGTCCTTGTGCGGGTGAATCCGTGATACGCCGGAAAATACTATGATGATAGCAACTTTTCCCGCGCCGGTCTGGCGGCCGCCTATTTCCGGCCGCGCCGCCGTTTCCACCACACCAGTGTCCCCGTCAGCAGGAACAGCAAGGGCATCAAACCGAAGACGGTAATGAAGGCGCGCCCGGCCACGCCGAACGCCTGGCCCGAATGCAGGGGGAATTGCCAGCCCAGGAAGACGTCTCCGGCCGGCGCCCGCAAGGGGTCGCGTATGCGCAGGGGCAAGCCGCTGCGCGCGTCGAGGGTAATGCGCGTGGCGCCGTCGCCCTCGGCGATTTCACCGGGCTGGCGCACGCGCACGTCGTAGGGCTGGTCCTTTTTCGCCGGCAGCACGATGCGCGACACGCGCGCCTGCGGATACAGCTGTTGCGCGGCGACCATGGCCTGGCCCGCATCGAGCAGCTCGCCATCCTGCTGCAGATTTTTCAGTTTGGCCTTGTCCGGCGCCGTCGAGACGAGTTCCACCAGCGGCACGATCAATTGCGGCAAATTGAAATAGATGCCGGAAAAAGCGAGCACGGCCAGCACGGGCGCGGCAAAAAAGCCGGCCGCCTTGTGAAACGTGTAATTGAAACGGGGCCAGGAACCGCCATGCGACACCGTCAGCGCGCGCTTGACCGCCGTCCACTGCAGGCGCGGCCACCACAGATAAATGCCGCTCAAGGCCATCAGCAATAGCATCACGCCCGAGATACCGGTAATCGTCTTGCCCACTTCGCCTGACAAACCATAGCGGTGCAAATGAAACATGCCCGACATCAGCAGCGGACGCGTGAGGCCGAAACGCCCCCAGTCACGCTCGCCTTTGACTTGCAAGGTGTAGGGGTCGACCATCACCTGGCGCACGATGGCCTGGCTGAAGGGGGACGGTTTGTCCGCCTGGCGGTACGAGGCCACGTACACGTCGCGCGCATCGGCGGGCGGATTGAGCTGGGCTGGCTTGCCGTAGGCGGGGTCGGCCGCAAGTCCATCCACCACCGCTTGCACCGTGCGCGGCGTCACCTGGAACACCTGGCCGGGCGCGGGCGTGCTCGCCTGCAACAAGGTCGGATTCAGATACGCGTCGAGTTCCGGCATCCAGGCGATGGCGGACCCCGTCAAGCCCAGCAAAACAAACAGGGCGCCAAACCACAGGCCCGCATACAGGTGCAGTTTGCTGATCAACCATTTGCTCGGGCGTTTGGACATGGGGAGGCGACTCGGGGAAATTGGGCTGCAGAACGATAGCATGAAAGCTCCGCAGTGAAAATCATGCGCAGGAAGGAAGCGGCAAACGCAACAACACGCTCATGGGAACATTGAAATCAGGTGAAAACGAGCGTTTCGGCACCATCAGCGAGCGCATCGGCATCGCAAGTTAATGTTGCACGACATACACTTTCCCCTATACTTCATCGAAAGGAAAACCATGACCACCTCCCGATTGCTCGCCGTCACGCTGGGTCTCGCTTTGCACCTGGGCGCCCACGCCGCCGACTTCACGGTCACCAGTGCCGACATCGCCCCTGGCCAGACCCTGGCGCCGGCGCAAGTGTTCCAGGGCTTTGGCTGCACGGGCGGCAACCTGTCGCCGCAATTGTCGTGGCACGGCGCGCCGGCCGGCACCAACAGCTACGCCATCACCCTGTACGACCCGGACGCACCCACGGGCAGCGGCTGGTGGCACTGGAGCGTGTTTAACTTGCCAGTGTCCACCACATCCTTGCCTGCGGGAACGACGGCGGCCACCTTGCCCACAGGCGCCATGCAAGGACGCAACGATTACGGCGACAGCGCCTACGGCGGCGCCTGCCCACCACCAGGCGACAAGGCGCACCGCTACCAGATCACGATCTGGGCGCTGAAAACGGACAAGCTGCCGCTGGACCAGCACGCCAGCGGCGCCATGCTTGGCTACATGCTCAACGCCAACGCGCTGGGCAAGGCGCAGCTGACGGGACTGTATGGCCGATGAGATGGACGCGGTGGCCCTGAGCGAGCTGCGCATCGCCCACGGCACCATCGAGGCGCGCCGCGCGCAAACCCTGCGCCGCGTGCCCGTCTTCCAGAGCGCCCTGTGCCGCGTGCGGCAGGGAACGAAGCTGCTGGAATGGGGCGCTTGCCAGGCCCGCGCCGGCACGCACGACGTGGTGCTGATGCCGGCAGGACAGGAACTGGGCGTGGCCAACCTGCCCGGCGCCCAAGGCTATCGGGCTGAAGTGCTGAGTTTTTCACCGGCCCTGATCGCCCGTTTCCGCGCGCGCCATGGCGGCCTCGTCGATGCCCAGCTGCGCCAGGCGGCCACGGCCAGCCTGTGCGTGCCGCTCGACGTGCACGCGGCGCTGGCCTGGGACCAGCTGATGGCCAGCCTGGCGGGTAGCGCACCGCCCGCGCTGCTGGCGCACCAGGCGGAAGGCTTGCTGCTGGCCCTGGCCCTGGGCGGCCATTGCGGCCCCTTGCTGCTGGACCGCCGCGATCCGCTGGCCGCGCGCGTGCAGCAAGTGCTGCTGCTGGACCCGGGCGCCGACTGGAGCGTGGCCAAAGTCGCCAGCCATCTGCACCTGGGCGCGTCCACCCTGCGCCGCCAGCTGGCCCTGGAACAGCGCCATTTCCGCGCCATTCTGGAAGACGTACGGCTGGGACTGGCCTTGCAGGAATTGCAATCCGGCATCTTACCCATCGGCGACATCGCGGCCGCCTGCGGCTACGCCTCGCCCTCGCGCTTCGCGGCCCGTTTCCGCCAGCACTACGGCCTGTCGCCGCGCGCACTGCGCGCCACCCTGTAAGGTCTTCTCACCGCAATCGAATTGCAACAAGCGCTGACAACGGGGCGATTTTCTTGCTACTATGCGCCCATGTCTTCCCGCCAGCCCACCCGCAAGCTTGCTCATCACGGTGCCGCCGCCCTCGCGCGCACGCCGTGGCGGCTGTGCGTGGCGCTGTTCAGTGCGCTGGCCCTCGTGTTCCTGCTGTCGACGGCCGCCTCGCACCTGCACAAGACGAGCCTCGACGCGGAAGAGTGTGCGCTGTGCGCCACCGCCATCGACAAGGTGGCCGACATCGCCGTGCCGCCGGCCATCGCCGAGCCGCCCGCCCAGTTACTGCCCTACCGCTTGCTGGCCATCGCG
This sequence comes from Janthinobacterium sp. BJB401, assembly GCF_013372745.1. NCBI lineage: Bacteria > Pseudomonadati > Pseudomonadota > Betaproteobacteria > Burkholderiales > Oxalobacteraceae > Janthinobacterium > Janthinobacterium sp. BJB401. Next base: position 36,990 of record NZ_JABXFH010000003.1, read on the forward strand.
CCCGCCACCCTGGCGCCCGTCGCCGCCCTGATCCTGCCGCCCGTGCGCGGCCCGCCTGCAGCCTCACTGTAATTCCACGCTGTTTTATCCATTTTTCAGGCTGCACCGCCGTGTTCTGACACGCCGTGCCGCCTGGCGTTGACACTTTGAGGTTTACCATGCAACACACACCACGCCTGAGCGCGCTGTCGCTCGCCCTTGCCAGCCTGTTTACCGTTTCCGCCCATGCCGCCGAGCCTGCCGAGGCCAATACCGATGCTGCCCCGCAAGACATGCAAAAGGTCGAAATCACCTCTGCCCACCTGAAAAGCGCGCGCATCGAGCTATCGCCGAAAGTCGGCACCACCATCTACAGCATCGACAGCCATATGGTCGACATGCTGGGCCAGGGCGACAACACGCCATTCAATGAAGTGCTGCTGCGCCTGCCGGGCGTGTCGCAGGATTCGAAAGGTTCGGGCTCCCTGCACGTGCGTGACGACCATGCCAACGTGCAATACCGCATCAATGGCGTGCAGCTGCCGGAAAGCATCACCGGCTTCGGCCAGTCGATCGACACGCGCTTGATCGACAAAACGGATTTCATGACGGGCGCCTTGCCGGCCCAGTTCGGCCTGCGCACGGCGGGCATTGTCGATATTGAAACGAAGGAGGGCGGCATGACGCCTGGCGGGCGCATCGGCATCATGGTCGGCAGCCACGATCACGTGGAGCCGAGTGCCGAATTTTTTGGCAGTGTGGGCAAGTTCAATTACTACCTGTCCGGCAGCTACCTCGGTAACTCCCTGGGCGTGGAAAACCCGCAAGACACGCGCAGCGCCCTGCACGACAAGACGCGCCAGAACAAATCGTTCGGCAGCCTGTCGTATTTCCTCGATGACAATACGCGCCTGGGCGCCATGTTCGGCACGTATAACGGCCGCTTCCAGATCCCGAACAACCCGAACCAGGCGCCCGCCTTCTCGTTTGATGGCCACAGCGATGTGCAGGCGGGCACAGCCACGTTACCGTCGTCGCAACTCAATGAAAACCAGCGCGAAGTGAACCGCTTCCTCGTGCTGTCGCTGCAAAAGAGCCTGGGCGACGTCAATTATCAGGTGTCGGCCTTCCACCAGTATTCGGAACTGCACTTCACGCCCGACGCCATCGGCGACCTGATCTACAACGGCGTGGCCTCGGACTCGCGCCGCGCCAACAGCGCTTCCGGCTTTCAATTCGACGCCAGCTACAAATGGCACCAGGACCACACCGTGCGCGCGGGCCTGGCCTACACGCGCCAGAAAACGACGAGCGACAACACGGTGGCCGTCTTCCCCGCCATGGACGGCGCGCAAACGTCCAGCACGCCCATCACGGTGCTGGACAACAGCGGCAAGACGGGCACCCTGGCCAGTGTTTACCTGCAGGATGAATGGCACATCAGCAAGCCTTTGACCCTGAACTATGGCGCCCGCTTCGACAAGGTCTCGGCCTACACGAGCGAGCAGCAATGGAGCCCGCGCGTCAACCTGGCGTACCAGCTGGCGCCGGGCACGGCCCTGCACGCCGGCTATTCACGCTACTTCACGCCGCCGCCGCAGGAACTGGCGGCGCAAGGCAGCATCGACCTGTACGCGAACACGACGAACGCGCCGGAAATCGGCCAGTCCGACAACGTCAAGGCCGAGCGCACGCATTACTACGACGTCGGCATCAGCCACCAGGTGAATGCAAAACTGACCGTGACGGCCGATGTGTACTATAAAAAGATCAACAACCTGCTGGATGAAGGCCAGTTCGGCCAGGCGCTGATCCTGACGCCATTCAACTACGCGGACGGCTACGCCAAGGGCCTGGAATTGTCGGCCATCTACAGCGAGAAAAACTGGGGCCTGTTCCTCAACGCCAGCACGCAAAAGGCGCAAGGGCGCAACATCAATTCCGGCCAGGCCCTGTTTGGCGCCGATGAGTTGAACTACATCAGCAAGAATTATGTCTACCTCGATCATGACCAGAAATACACCTTGTCGGGCGGTGGGCACTATCACTTTGGCGATTCGCAAGTAAGCGCTGACTTCCTCTACGGCAGCGGCCTGCGCTTGACACCGGACGGCGGCGCGCCGAATTCCGGCCATTTGCCCGGCTACTTCACCGTCAACACGGCGCTCACGCACACGTGGAAAAACACGCCGCTCGGCAAGGTCGAGGGGCGCCTGGCCCTGATCAACCTGTTCGACAAATCGTATCTGCTGCGCGACGGTTCCGGCGTGGGCGTGGGTGCGCCGCAGTATGGCGCCCGCCGCAGTTTCTACGCAGGCCTGTCGACAAGCTTCTAAAAGTTACGCGCGAAGACAGCGGCAGGGAGCAACGCCTGCCGCTGTCGGTTGCCGTACTATTTCATGACTTATCCCCAGGTGATGGGCGCCTGCCCGTGCGCCTGCAAATACGCATTCGCCTGGCTGAACGGCTTGCTGCCAAAGAAACCTTTGCTGGCCGACAACGGTGAAGGGTGCGGCGCCGCCAGCACCAGGTGCTTGCCGGGATCGATCAGGGTGCGCTTGGCTTGCGCGTAGCCGCCCCACAGGATGAACACAAGGTGCTCGCGCTCGGCGGACAGGTGGCCGATGGCGCTGTCCGTCAATTTCTCCCACCCCTTGCCCGCGTGCGAGCCGGCCACCCCGGCGCGTACCGTCAGCACACTGTTGAGCAGAAACACGCCTTGCTCCGCCCAGTCGGACAAATCCGTGCGCGTGCGCGCCACGCCCATGTCGCTATGCAATTCCTTGAAAATATTTTGCAGGCTCGGCTGCGGCGGCGTGCCTTCGGGAATCGAGAAGCACAAGCCCATGGCCGCGCCGGGCGTGTGATACGGGTCTTGCCCCAGGATCACGACCTTGACTTGCCCGAACGGCGTCAGGTCGAACGCGCGGAAGATGGTTTTACCCGGCGGAAAACACGGCCCCGCCGCATACTCTTGCTTCACGAAGGCGGCCAGGCGTTCCCAGTAAGGCTGGGCAAACTCGCCCTCCAGCCGCGCCTTCCACGATGCGTCGATGCGTACGTCCATGGCTCCCCCGTCAATCATGTTTTTAAAACATCATCGATCAGTATAGCCGCGTCACGTCCGCCACCGCGTTACGGTACGGCTGGGCAAAATTTAGGTTCATCGCGTTTTACCGGGGAAGGCATCCTTGATTTTGAGGAAAAAATATGCAGAGTCCCGGAATCCGTAGGCCATCCGTTTGATGACTTTGATGCGGTTGTTGACGCCTTCAAGAATGGACGAATTCATCGGATAGATGGCGGAGGCGATGATGCCCCGGACATATTTGCGTAAGCGCTTGGCGAATTTAATCACGGGGGCGATCTCGCTCTCGAGGGCGAGGCGCATCCAGCGTTTCCATCGACGCGCGCCCTCGCGAACGGATGGCGCGAACCAGATTTCTTTGAGTTCGGTTTTGAGCAAATAGACCGTCGACAGAGGGGCGTTGGCCGCGAGCAGTTCGTCAAGTTTGATAGCACGGTCGTCTTCAAGGTTGTCGCGATTGCGCAGCAGGAGCCAACGGCTACGCTTGATGACCTGGCGCGCTTTGGAATCGTCGCGCAGCGCGTTTGCCTGGTCGACACGCACCCGGTCGACGACTTCACGGCCAAAGCGCGCAACGACATGGAAAAGATCGTAGACGACTTCGGCGTTGGGGCATTGCGCCCGCACTTCGATATCCATCGCCGTGTTCATATCCATCGCCACAGCCTCGATTCGGGCGCAGCCTTCTGCGCCCAACGCCTCGAAAAACGGACGGATGGCGACCCGGCTATTGCCTTCGCCAACCCAGAGCACACGCATGCGCTGGGCATCGAGAACGACCGTGGCATAACGATGGCCTTTGTGCAAAGCGAATTCATCCATGACGAGGCGCCGCACGTCGCCAGCGGCGAACTGGCCGTGCAGGTATGCTAAGCGCTGTAGGTCAATGGCCTTGATGGTGTGCCAGTGCAGGCCTGTCAGCTGGGACACGTGCTTGATCGGGATAAGCTGTGCCAGCGCCTCCACCCAGACCCGGACGCGGTGAGTCACCCGCGAGCGCCGGTCCAGCCAGGAGATATGCTCCGTCATCCGGGCATCGCAGTGATGGCAGTCCAGGCGCCGGATTGGCACCTTCAACCAAACCCGTCGATCCAAAATATCCCGATCCCGGATGCGCCGCCAGCGCTGCTCATGAACTAGAGCACAAGGCTGCCGGCAGCTACCGCAAAGCGCGTCGGCAGTGGGGCAGGCGTTGAGAACGATCAGCAGCGATTCGTCGTCCTGTTCGACGACGGAATCGACAATATGCCCTTCCCAAAATGGAAGAGACGACATAGCATTGAGCATGGCGGCGAGAGTGGTAAGGTAATTGGTTTGTTTGGCGACAATCAATTTACCAATTCAAAACCCTTGCCGCCACCCCCTCCCAGCAAAAAACGTCAAGCCCGTTTTCCCCATCAACCGCGATGAACCAAAATTTATTTATCGTCGTAGTGATAACGGCACGCGGCCACATAGATGCAGCCCGCGTCGGGCAGGTACACAAGCCGGTGCTGGCGGTCGATGCGGCGCGACCAGAAACCCGTCAGATCGCCTTTCAGCGGTTCCGGCTTGCCCGTGCCCTTGAAGGGGTCGGCCAGGCATTCATCGAGCAAGTCATTGATTTTTTGCAGGATTTTCAGATCGCTCTCTTGCCAGAACAGATAATCTTCCCAGGCATGGTCGGTCCAGGCCAGCACGGCGCTGCGCGCCTGCTGCTTGTTCTCAGTCTTCCTGTTTTTCATGCTGCGCCAATTCCCTGGGCGTAGCCTTGCCTGCCCTGATCTGCGCCACGGACGCCATCAGGCGGCTGGCATTCTTGGCCGTGCCCAGCAAATACAGGGTTTCCTCGATACTGTTGTAGTCCGACAAGGACAGCATCACCACGTGCTCGCCATTCACGCGCGTGATCACCGTGGGCGTGTGGTCGTTGCAGACGTCGTCCATCACGCTTTTCAGGCCCGCGCGCGCCTCGCTGAAAGTCAGGATATTCATGCCGTGCCACCGCTCCCTTGAAAGTACATGCCAATAATTGTACAGGATGTTGTACATCACCTCCATCAGGCAAAAAAAACCGCCCGGCTAAAGCGGACGGTTTTTGATACAACTCAAGTGCTTAGAAATTCAGCGCCGATTCCACGCCGGCGCTGTGCGCCTGTTCATCCGCGTGGTACGAGCTGCGCACCATGGCGCCGACGGCGGCGTGGGTGAAGCCCATCTTGTACGCTTCTTCCTCGAACATTTTAAACACGTCCGGGTGCACGTAGCGGCGCACGGGCAAGTGGCTGTTCGATGGTGCCAGGTATTGGCCGATGGTCAGCATGTCGATGTCGTGCTCGCGCATGTCGCGCATGACTTGCAGGATTTCCTCGTCCGTCTCGCCCAGGCCCACCATGATGCCGGACTTGGTTTTCACGTCCGGGTACATGGCCTTGAAGTCTTTCAGCAGCTTCAGCGAGTGCATGTAGTCGGAACCGGGGCGCGCTTCCTTGTACAGGCGCGGCGCCGTTTCCAGGTTGTGGTTCATGACGTCAGGCAAGCCATCCTTGAACAACAACAACGCTTTTTCCAGGCGGCCGCGGAAGTCGGGTACCAGCACTTCGATGCGGGTGTTCGGCGACAGGGCGCGCGTTTGCTGGATGCACTCGACGAAGTGGCCGGCGCCGCCGTCGCGCAAGTCATCGCGGTCGACGGAGGTGATGACGACGTAGTTCAAACGCAGCTTGGCGATGGTTTTCGACAAGTTGGCCGGCTCTTCCTTGTCCAGCGGATCCGGACGGCCATGGCCGACGTCGCAGAACGGGCAGCGGCGCGTGCACTTGTCGCCCATGATCATGAAGGTGGCCGTGCCCTTGCCGAAACATTCGCCGATGTTCGGGCAGCTGGCTTCCTCGCAGACGGTGACGAGCTTGTTTTCGCGCAGGATGTCCTTGATTTCATAGAAACGGGTCGAGGCCGAAGCGGCCTTGACGCGGATCCAGTCCGGCTTTTTCAGGCGCTCGACTTGCTCGATCGGAATGATCTTGATCGGGATGCGCGAGGTCTTGCTGGCGCCTTTTTGCTTTTCGCTCGGGTTGTACGCTGGAGCGGCAGTAGCGGCGGGGGCGGTGCTGGAAATGGTCTCAGAAGTCATGGCTGCAAGCCCTTGACGGGCATGTTGGTTTGTTTGCTCAGGCATCCGCTGCCTGAGGCGCGCCTGCGGCGCTGTTTACTTCGCTTACATCGAGTAATACGGTCAATTCCTGGGCCAGGGCCCGCTGCACCTCGGCCAGCGGCGCCACCACGCCCATGCTGCGCATGTCCACCGTCTTCAGACCGGAATAGCCGCAAGGGTTAATCCAGGAAAACGGCGCCAGGTCCATCGCCACGTTGAGCGATACGCCATGGTAGGTGCAGCCGTTGCCGCGCACTTTCAAGCCCAGCGCGGCGATCTTCGCACCCTTGCTTGGCCCGCCGGCAATATAGATGCCAGGCGCGCCATCGATGCGCTCGCCAGCGAGATTATACGCCGCCAGCACGTTGATGATGGCTTGCTCGATTTTATGCACGAACTGGCGCGCATACAGCTTGCCGCCCGGCTTGTTGCGGCGCAAGTCCATCAGCAGGTAAATCACCACTTGGCCAGGACCGTGGAACGTCACTTCGCCGCCCCGGTCCGTTTGCACCACGGGCACGTTTTCCGCGCCGGCCAGCAAATGGCCGCGGTCGGCCGCCAGGCCCAACGTAAATACGGGCGGATGCTCGACGATCCACAGTTCGTCGCGCGTGTCCGTCGTGCGCGCGTCGGTAAAGGCGCGCATGGCGGCAAAGGTCGGCTCGTAATCGACGCGGCCCAGCTCGCGGATCAGCGCCGTTTCGGTGCGGGTGGTGGTCATGACAGATTCTGTAATCAGCTGCCGGCGCCCTGCGGACGCTGCGGCGAAGCCGTGATTATAAGCCAGGCCGCCGTTTCATTCCGGGGCGGACTCTGGCAACAGCAGCAATCTGCCCAATTTTTGTGCAGCATGGCGTATCTGGGCCGCATTCAGGGCCGTGTAGCCAAGCAGCACGGCCGGCGCCAATTTTGCGCTGTGGCAAAAGTCGCCGAGCGGCTGCAGCGCCAGCCCGTCTTGCGCGGCGCGCGCGCAAAACGCCCGCTCGTCGCTGTCCGGCGGCAGCCACAGCACGCAATGAAAGCCCGCCTGCTGGCCGGAAATGGTGTAGCGCCCGGGCGCGGCCTGCTCGAGGCAGGCCAGCAGCAGGTCGCGCCGCTCCTTGTAGGCCAGGCGCGCCTGGCGCAAATGGCGCACGAAGGCGCCATCCTCCATCCAGGCGGCCAGCGCCAGCTGCTCCGTCACGCCCACGGACCTGCCCGTCAACTGCAGCATGCGCAGCAACTGCGGGCGCAAGGCGGGCGGCAGCACCATGAAACCCACGCGCAGGCCGGCAAACAGGGTCTTGTTGAAACTGCCACAGTAAATCACGCGCTGGTACTGGTCCAGCGCCTTCAGGGCCGCCAGCGGCGCGCTCTGATAATTGAATTCGCTGTCGTAATCGTCTTCCACCACCCAGGCGCCGCTGTCGTTCGCCCACTCCAATAACGCCAGGCGGCGCGTGACGGACATGGTCACGCCCAGCGGCGACTGGTGCGCCGGCGTCACGTACGCGAGGCGGGCGTCGGCGTGCGCGGCCAGCGCGGCGCAATCGATGCCCTCGGCGTCGACGGCAATGTCGACCGGCACGGCGCCAGCGAGAGCGAACAGGGCGCGCGCGGCCGGGTAGCCAGGTTCTTCCAGGCAGACTTTATCGCCATCGCGCACGATGTTGCGCGCCAGCAAGTCGATCGCGTGGCGGATGCCGGTCGTGACGACGATGTCTTGCGGGTCGCAGCGGATGCCGCGGTACTTGGCGAGGAAGTCGGCGATCTGCTGGCGCAACTGGGGCAGGCCGGCCGGATCGGCGCTGCACAGCTGCTCCGGCGTGGCGTCGGCCAGCGCCCGCGTGGCGCACTTGGACCAGGCCGCCATGGGAAACAGGCTGGCATCGGCGCGCCGCGCAACAAACGGCAAGCCGTCGCGCACGCCCGTATCGGACACGGGAACGGGCTCGGAAAACGGCCCGACCGGGATGGCATCCGCCAATCCTGCCATCAAAAAGCGTTCCGGCACGACGGCGCACACGCGCGTGCCGGAACCGGGCACGCGCGTCACGTAGGCTTCCGCGTGCAGGCGGTCAAACACGGTTTCGATGGTGCCCCGCGACAACTCCCACCGTTCCGCCAGAGTGCGGCTGGATGGCAAACGGCTGCCCGCCGGCAGCATCTTCGTCAGGATGGCCGAGCGCAGCGCTTCATACGCGCCATCCTGCTTGTTGACGCCCGCCTTGTCGAGCCAGCTGGTGGGACGAGGCAAGTCCAGGGCGTGCGGTGATTTTCCTCGCGGCATGATGATCGTCCAAGTGGTCCAATGAGTTTTCTGATGACTGGCACTTCGCATTACACCACAAACATCCTACTCTCACCGTTCTGGTGCGTCTGCCATCTCTTGCATACCGAAAAACATGAATCAACGAACAACACTTTCCCTGTGGGCCTGGGGCGCCATCGTTCTGCTGCTGGTCTGCCTGTCGCGCATCAGCATCGACATTTATCTGCCGTCGCTGCCGGCCATGGCCGATGCCCTGCATGCCAGCGATGCCCAGTTGCAACTGACCCTGAGCCTGTTCATGGCCGGCTCGGCCGCCTCGATGCTCGCTTGCGGGCCGCTGGCCGACCGCTACGGACGCCGCCCCGTGCTGCTGGCCGGCACGGCCATTTATGTGCTCGCCAGCATTGTCTGCAGCGTGACTTCCGACGTGCACGTGCTGATCGCCGCGCGCGTGCTGCAGGCGTTCGGCGGCTGCAGCGGCACCATCATCGGCCGGGTCATGGTACGGGACCGGTTTGACGCCGCCACGCAGGCGCGCATGCTGGGGAAAATATCGATGGTGATGGGTTTGTCGCCTATCCTCGCGCCGCTGGCCGGCAGCGTACTCGACGCGGCGTTCGGCTGGCGCGCCGTGTTTGGCGTGCTGTGCCTGCTGGGCGCGCTGTCGCTGGGGCTGATCGCCGCGTACGTGCCGGAAACCAAGCCCGCCAGCGTCGTGCCACAAAGAAACACCCTGGCGCTGTACCGCCGCCTGCTGGGCGACCGGTATTTCCTGCGCTATGCGCTGGCCATCGGCTGCGTGTATTGCACGTATTTCCCGTTCATCGCGGAATCGTCCGTACTGTTGCAAAGGGGCATGCACCTGTCGCCGCACTCGTATGCGCTGGTGTTCGCGCTGACGGTCAGCGGCTATATCGCGGGATCGAGCCTGTTTCGCGCGCTGGGACCGCGTCTGGGCGCCGATTACATGCTGGGCGTGGCGGTGCTGCTCAATGTGGCGGGCGCGGCCAGCCTGTTGCTGGCGGGGACGTTGGCGCCGCGGCACGTGGCGTCGCTGGTGGCGCCGATGCTGCTGGTGATGGTGTCGGTGGGCATGGCGATTCCAGCCTGCCAGCTGGCCGTGCTGCAGCCGTATGGCGACCAGGCGGGCAGCGCCTCGGGCCTGTTCTTCTTCGTGCAGATGGCCATTACGGCCGCCTGCGGCGCCGTCATCGCCGCCATCACGGACGGCAGCGAAAAGCCGCTGCTGTGGGTGACGGCGGCGGCGAGTAGCGCCTTTGCCGCCGTCTGGCTGCTCACGAAGAGCCGGGCCAGCGTGGCGGCAGCCAGCCTTACATGACGATCTTGACCATCGGGTGGCCCGACAGCGCCATGTACAGGGCGTCGAGCTGCTCGCGGCTGATGGCGCGCACGGTGACGGTCAGGCCCGTGTAATTGCCCTTGCCCGAAGGACGCTCTTCCATGCGGCCCGCGTGGAAGGTCGGATCGTGGCTGATCACCAGCTCCAGCATGGTCGGCGCGAAGTCGACATGCGTCGGGCCCATGATCTTGATGGGGAAGTCGCTCGGGTATTCGATCAGCGACTCGCTGGGAGGAATAATGTGTTCGCTGGGAGGGGTGGTTTGCATGGGAATTCCAATCAGTGCCGGTCAGTGCCAAAGGCGTATTGTAGCCAACTTTGGCAGCGCCTGCGCCCCTTGCCACGGCGCCAGGGGCGCGGAAAAAAAAAGCCAGCTTTGTAAGCTGGCGAAAACTATTTCGTTTGGACAAAATAGCCGGAAAATCGGTGCTGTCAGCCGTGAAGGCATTGCGCTGTCTTGCAATGACGTCACTGTAGACAAAACACCGCGACTTGACCGCTGAAATGTGACGAACTGTCGGTTTGGCGGCTTGAACGTCGATAATCCATGACCGGACGGACAGACGGCCAGCGCCAGCGGCCCGTTCAGCGTTCCATTTCCTGCATCCGGCCAGCGCGACCGGGCGCGCCGCGTTCAATGTGGCGCTCACGCGGCGGATTGGCGCGCTCGGCGCGGGGCCGCTGCTCGCCACGCCAGGCGGGGTGCGCCACCGGGTCTTGCACAGGTGGCAAAGCCGGCATCACCGGCATCAGGGGCTGTTGCGGCTGTTGCGGCCGCGGTGGCTGTACCGGCACGGGCGGGCGGTTCGGCTGCATGGGCGACGGCGCCATCTGCGTCTGGCCATCGTCCGTCTGCAGGCGACCGGGGCGGTTGGCCCTGTCGCGGCGAAAACCATCTTGCTGGCGCGGCGCCTCAGGGGGACGCTGCCAGTTGCCGGCCGGCGCAGGCGGCGTGCTCAAGGGCATGCTTTGCAGCACGGGGGCCGGCATGATGGTGCGGTTGCGGTGTTCGCGTTCGCCCGCCACGGGACGGCGCCCCTCGGCCCCGCGGTTGATGCGGCGTTCATAGTCCGCGCTGGTGCGGTAGCCGGGCACGTAGCGCTCGTGCGGCGACAGGGGGAACCAGCCGGCGCCGGGGCGCTGGCCGCGATTCATCGCGTGATTTCCGCCAACCCAGCCCACCAGCGCCGGCGCCCAGGGCACGCGGCCGCGCTCGCGGCCCGGCGCCCAGCCCCAGCGCTGACCCAGCCGTACCCAGCGGCCGTAGTGTGACGGCGCATAGCCCCACGGTGCATTGTCGACCCAGGTCCAGCCCCACGGCGCGATCCACGTCCAGCGCCCGTCGCTATACGGCGCCCAGCCGGCCGGCACTGCGCTGGGCAGCCACAGGGGACCGTATTGCGCATCTTCCTGCCAGGCGCCATAGCGGTCCAGCTCTTCATAGCCGGTCGTATCGTCCGTGACATAGCGCAAGGCCGGCGCGGCGGCGGGCAAGGCTTCGGGCCAGTTGTCGAAGGCGACCCGCTGTACGGCGCCCGTGCGCAATTCCTCGTCCGTCAGTTCGGCGCGCTGGCCGGCACGCAAGGTCACGCTGCCCGTCGCGCCATCCACGTCGGCCGCCCCGTCGAGCACGCTGACGACGCTGGCGCCGCTCTGGCGCCCCGCCTCAATGCGCACCCAGCCCGGCTGGGTCAGGATCACACGGGCCTGGGCCGTGGTCAGCTCGAAGCCGCGCAGCGCGTCGGGATTACGCACGCGCACGCTGACCGCGCCATAACTGAGGTGCAATTTGAAACTGTCGTCATCGAGCTCGCTCACTTCCAGCTCGGAATCGCCATCGAGACGCACGGCGGCCGCGCCCACGCGAAACTCCGCCAGCGCGCCGCGCATGGTGCTCAAGCGGTTATCCGTCGTGACGGGCCAGTTCAGCAGGGCGTTTTGCGCCTCGCCATCGCCGGCGCGTACCAGCACCTGCCCTTCGACGGTGGAAATACGGCCCACGCGGGCGGGCGGGTCTTGCGCCAGGGCAAGCGTACATGCCGACGACAACAGTACGGCGCAGATGGTTTTCAGCAGGGGCAGGGTCGGACGCATGGCGCGCTCCAGGCAGGACGCAGATGAAAGGAAGACAACATGCCGATTACAGTCCTATCGGACAAGTACCGCAAGCGGGCTTACAAATGTTTGCATGTTGATCTGGCTCACGCCGCCGCCTGGCCGCCGCGCTTGACGAAGAACAGGGCGGCGCCGACGGCCATCAGCAAGCCGCCAAAGAAGCGGTTCTGCTTTTTCACGGCGCTGGCATCGCGGAAAAAACGCTGCATCGACGAGGCCAGGAAGGCGTAGCTGTGCATGACGATCTGGTCGATCGTGCACATGGTGACGGCCAGGATCAGCAATTGCGGCAGCAGCGGCGCAGCAGGGCTGATGAACTGCGGCAACACCGCCACCATGAAGATGATGCCTTTCGGATTCGTCACATTGGTCAGAAACCCCGTCAGCACGCGCCGGCGCCAGGACGGCACCATGGCATCGGCATGCAGGTCGCCCGTGAGGTTGCCCGTGACGGCCACCTTGGCGCGCCACTGCGACAGGCCCAGGTAGATCAGGTACAAGGCGCCCACCGTCTTGACGATATTGAAGGCCACTTCCGAGGCCAGCAGCAAGGAGCCCACGCCGGCACCGGCGATGCCCAGCACCACCAGCAGCCCCAGCTGCAGGCCGATAATCGTGGCGCTGGCCTTCTTCACCCCGTACGACAGGCCGTGCGACATCGACAGCACGGCGCCCGAGCCGGGCGAGACGGCGATGATGGAGGCGGCGATGACAAAGGTGATCCAGGTGGCGAAGTGCATGCGGTTTCCAAAAAAAGGGGGGCGATGAGCAATTTTAACCCGCTCAGTGCGGCCCTGCCGGCCCGCCCTGGGGTAAGATCGCAGTCATCCCTTGCCGTACAACCAAGAATAACATCATGAAAAACAACACTTTCCTCGCTTCACGATTCCCTGCCACCAAAGCGGGAGCGCGCTGAGATGGCCGGCTCCAGCCTGCTGGCCCTGCTCGACGACATCGCCAGCATCCTCGATGACGTTTCCCTGATGACCAAGGTTGCCGCCAAGAAGACGGCCGGCGTGCTTGGCGACGACCTGGCCCTGAACGCGCAGCAAGTGGCCGGCGTGCGCGCCGAGCGCGAACTGCCCGTCGTGTGGGCCGTCGCCGTCGGTTCGCTGAAGAACAAGGCCATCCTCGTGCCCGCCGCGCTGGCCATCAGCGCGTTTGCGCCGTGGGCCATCACGCCGCTCTTGATGGTGGGCGGCGCCTACCTGTGCTTCGAAGGTTTTGAGAAGATCGCGCATAAATACCTGCACCCGGACGACAGCCACAAGGCCGAGCTGGCGCAGGCGCTGCGCGACCCGCAGGTCGACCTCGTCGCGCTGGAAAAGGACAAGATCAAGGGCGCCATCCGCACCGACTTCATTTTATCGGCGGAAATCATCGTCATCGCGCTGGGCACGGTGGCCGCGGCCACCTTCGCCGAGCAGGTGGCCGTCGTCGTCGGCATCGCCCTCATCATGACGGTGGGCGTGTACGGCCTGGTGGCCGGTATCGTCAAGCTCGACGACGCGGGCTTTTATCTGGCGGCGCGCAAGGGCGCGGGCGCGCTGATGGATGGCGTGCGCGGCTTTGGCCGCATGCTCGTGTCGGCGGCGCCGAAACTGATGAAATTTCTCTCCGTCGTGGGCACCCTGGCCATGTTCATGGTCGGCGGCGGCATTCTGACGCATGGCTGGCCGTGGGCCAGCGGCATGCTGCACCATGCGGAAGAAGCGGTGGCCGGCGTGGCCGGCATCGGCCCCGTGCTGGCCGCCGTCACGCCCAGCCTGATCAACGCAGTGGCCGGCCTCATCGCCGGCGGCCTGGTGCTGGCCGGCGTCACGGCCGTGTCAGCTTTATTGCGCCAGATCAAATCGAGCAAATAAACTTTCTGGTCTGATGGGGCGGCAGGCGCATCCGTGCCTGCCGCCCCGGCCATGCCGGCGGCGCCTGCCTGCCCATGGAGACCCTATGCATTCTTCCCCCGCCCCACGCCCCAGCAGCGCCTTTATCGGCGCCTCCTGGGCGGCACTGCTGATCGGCGTCATCACCTATCTGTCAGGCCTGTGGAACGCCAGCATGCCGCTCAACGAGAAGGGTTATTACTTCACGATCCTCATGTATGGCCTGTTCGCCGCCATCTCGCTGCAAAAATCCGTGCGCGACCGTGCCGAGGGCATCGCCGTGACAGGGATTTACTTTGGCCTGTGCTGGATTTCCGTGCTGCTGGCCTTGCTGCTGCTGACGGTCGGCCTGTGGAACGCCACCCTGCAAAACAGCGAGAAGGGTTTCTATGCCATGGCATTCCTGCTCAGTCTGTTCGCCGCCGTGGCCGTGCAAAAGAATGTGCGCGACGTGGCACGTGCCTCGGCCGCCACGCCCGCCGAAATACCGGGAACTTAAATAGCAGCAGCGCATCTATCCCTGTATCCGTGCAGGGAGAAGACGATGAGCGACCAGCAAAAACGTTTGCAGATGGCACTGGAAGCGGCGCATATGGCGATCTGGGATTCGCGCATCGTCGACGGCCAGGTGATCGACGGCACGGTCAGCTGGTCGGCCAGGGGCGCCACCTTGCTGGGCCTGGAAGAGCGCCCGCTGACGCAACCATTTCGCAGCTTTCTCGACTGCGTGCACGCCGACGACCGCGACAAGGTGCTCGGTGTGTTGCAGGACGGCGTGCGCCGGCGCGGCGGCTACGACGTGCAATACCGCGTCATCTGGCCCGATGGCAGCGAACACTGGCTGGCGGCCAAGGCGCACATCTTTACGGATGCCGCCGGGCATCCCGACCGCACCCTGGGCATCATCTGGGATATCACCGAGCACATGTTGCGTGAACTGATGATCGCCGAGAGCAAGGAGCTGGCCGAAGTGACGCTCAGCTCCATCGGCGACGGCGTCATCACCACCGATCCGTTCGGCAAGACCCGCTACCTGAACCGGGTGGCCGAACAATTGACGGGCTGGAGCAACGAGCTGGCCCAGGGCATGGACATCTGGGAAACCCTGAACCTCGTCGATGAACACACGGGTGCGCCGCTCGACCACGTGGCCCTCAAGTGCTTGCGCCAGCGCCAGGCCATCGGCATTTCCACGCATGCGCAGCTGGTCACACGCGACGGGCGGCGCATCGCCGTGGAAGACTCGGCCGCGCCCATCTGGGCGCGCAATGGCGACATCCTCGGCGCCGTCGTCGTGTTCCGCGACGTCAGCCACGAGCGCAAGCTGAGCCAGCAACTGTCGTGGCACGCCACGCACGACACCCTGACGGGTCTGATCAACCGGCGCGAATTCGAGCATCTGGTCGCTGGCGCCCTGCACACAGCCAAGGAAGAAGGCCATGTGCATGCGCTGCTGTACCTGGATCTGGATCAGTTCAAGGTCATCAACGATACCTGCGGCCATGGCGCCGGCGACGTGCTGCTGCAGTTGCTGGCGAAAATGCTGCAGGCCCAAATGCGCGACAGCGACATCCTGGCGCGCCTCGGCGGCGACGAACTGGGCGTGCTGCTGCCGCACTGTCCGCTCGATCACGCGCGCGTCATCGGCGAACAGCTGCGCCAGTCCATCCGCGATTTCCGTTTCGCCTGGGATAGCCGCAGTTTTGAGCTGGGCGTGAGCATCGGCATGGTCGAAATCAGCCAGGACAGCAAGTCCATGAGCGAGCTGCTGAGCGCGGCCGACCAGGCCTGCTACCTGGCCAAGGAGCAAGGCCGCAACCGCATCCACGTCTACCAGGAGTCCGACGTCATGCTGGCGCAGCGGCATGGCGAAATGCTGTGGATTTCACGCCTGAACGAAGCGTTCGCGCACGATTATTTCCGCCTGTACGCCATGCCCATCGTGCACCTGCACGACAGCCGGGAACACCACGACGAAGTGCTGATCCGCATTCGCAACGGCCAGGGCGACCTGATCTTGCCGGGCGCCTTTATCCCCGCCGCCGAACGCTACGACATGATGCTGTCCATCGACCGCTGGGTCATCCGCGCCGTCTGCGCGCATATCGAAAGCGTGCGCGACAGCCTGCCGCCGCTCGAAGCGATGGCGGAAAGCCGGCGCCGCGCACCGGCCCTGTATTCCGTCAACCTGTCGGGCATGTCGCTGGCCGATGCCGGCTTGCACGATTACATCACCGAGCAGTTCGTGCAGTTCGCCATCGCGCCCGAACAAATCTGCTTTGAAATCACGGAAACGGCCGTCATCGCCAACCTGCCCAAGGCGCAAGTGTTCATGCGCCAGCTCAAGGCCATGGGTTGCCGCTTCTCGCTCGACGACTTCGGCAGCGGCTTTTCCTCGTTCGGCTACCTGAAGGCGCTGCCCGTCGATTACCTGAAGATCGACGGTGTCTTCGTGCGCGACATCGCCAGCAACGCCATCAACCGCGCCATGGTCAAGGCCATCAATGAAGTGGGCCACGTGATGGGCTTGAAAACGGTGGCCGAATACGTGGAAGACGATGCCACCCTGGCCGTCATCCGCGAACTGGGCATCGACTACGCGCAAGGCTACGCCGTGGGCAGCCTGCGTCCGCTGACGGCGGGCGTGGATTAGCCCCCGTCGGCAACCAGTAACTTTAAAACAATGCCGCATTGCTATCGCTAAATGCGTGCAAGCACGACCAATCTGGAGGATTTTGATCTACATCAATAAATTTGCGCAGGCGACTCCTTACACTGATCTCCATTCTTGCAATCGTGCAAGTCTTACTCACCAATTGCCTATTTAACTGATCAGGAAGCCGCGACCATGCGACAAAATTTGCCAGTGACTAACCGTGAAGTCCTCGTCCTGGACGATCAGGCCATCGTGTCGAAAACGGATATGAACGGCAATATCGTCTATGTGAACCCGTACTTCAGCCAGGTCAGCGGCTTCAGCGAAGCCGAGCTGCTCGGTTCGCCCCAGAACATCGTGCGCCACCCGGACATGCCGGCCGAAGCATTTGCCGACCTGTGGGCCTCGATCCAGGCCGGCACGCCGTGGACGGGCCTGGTCAAGAACCGCTGCAAGAACGGCGACTTTTACTGGGTGCGCGCCAACGTCACGCCGATCCGCGAAGCGGGCAAGACCATCGGCTATATGTCGGTGCGCGTCAAGGCGGACAAGGAGCAGGTCAAGGCGGCCGAGGAAGCCTATGCGGCCATCCGCAACAAGGAAGGCGGCAACATCGTCATCAAGAACGGGCAGATCGTGCGCCCGGGCGTGGCGCACCTGCTGCACAAGCTGACGCACATGTCGCTCAACCTGCGCATCTGGGCCGCCACGTCCATCGTCAACTGTCTGCAACTGCTGGTGTGCGTCATCAGCCTGTTCGCCAGCGGCGGCAAGATCACCAATTACGCCATCTTCGGCGCCACCCTGTTCGGCTTCCTGATCAACGTTTTCCTCTGGTACACCTTGCGCATGTCCGTGCTGAAACCGCTGGGCAAGGCCCTGAACGGCGCGCGGGCGATTGCCGCCGGCGACCTGTCGGGCAGTTTTGAAACGGACAGCACGGATGAAATGGGGCAATTGCTGCGCGCGCTGCAACAGATGAACAGCAACCTGATCGCCACCATCCGCGACGTGCGCATCAACGTGGAAACCATGGCCGTGGCCACCAGGCAGATCGCCGTCGGCAATATGGACTTGTCCGGCCGCACGGAATCGCAGGCGGCCAGCCTGGAAGAGACGGCCTCGAGCATCGAGGAATTCTCGTCGACCGTGAAACAGAACGCGGACAATTCCGTGCAGGCGAATGAACTGGCCGTGGCCGCCTCGAAAGTGGCCGTGCAGGGCGGCGAGATCGTCTCCGAAGTGATCACCACCATGGACGACATCAACACTTCGTCGAAGAAAATCGTCGACATCATCGGCCTGATCGAAGGCATCGCCTTCCAGACCAACATCCTGGCCCTGAACGCGGCCGTGGAAGCGGCGCGCGCCGGCGAGCAGGGCAGGGGGTTTGCCGTCGTGGCGGGCGAGGTGCGCAACCTGGCGCAGCGCTCGTCGGTGGCAGCCAAGGACATCAAGCAACTGATTGAAATTTCCGTCGGCAAGGTGGGCGCCGGCATGCTGCAGGTGAACCGCGCCGGCGCCACCATGGAGCAGGTGGTCAGCTCCGTCAAGCAGGTGACGGCCATCATGCAGGAAATTTCCATCGCTTCGCGCGAACAGAGCATCGGCGTCGACCAGGTCAACCAGGCCATCGCCCACATGGACCAGGTGACGCAGCAGAACGCGGCCCTGGTGGAAGAAGCCGCCGCCGCCGCCACGCGCCTGGCGGAAGAAGCGGCCAGCCTGTCGCAAGCCGTGAGCCTGTTCAATTTCGGCAAGATGCCGCCACCGCGCCGCGTCGCCATGCCTGGCGGCAAATCGGGTGCCGCAGGCGCCGCGAACGCCGGCAAACCCGCCATGAAACGCCTGGCCGCCTAAACCTTTCAAGACTTCATACACATCATGCCTACACTACTCAGCAGTGCTTCCGCCGACCTGGACGCCGTCGTCGAATTCGACCCGGTCATCATCGGCAAGATGAGCCAGTCCGGCCCGCGCTACACGTCCTACCCGACCGCCGACCGTTTCAATGCCGACTTTGGCTATGGCAACTTCCTCGAAGCGCTGGCCGCCCTGCGCATGCGCGGCGGCCGCCGTCCGCTGTCGCTGTACGTGCACGTGCCGTTCTGCGATACCCTGTGCTACTACTGCGCCTGCAACAAGATCATCACGAAAGACCGCAGCAAGGCCGCCACCTATCTCAGCTATTTAAAGCAGGAAATCGCCATGCAGGGCAAGCTGTTTGCCGGCATGAACCAGATCGAGCAATTGCACTTCGGCGGCGGCACGCCGACTTACCTGAGCGAAAAGCAGATGGACGAACTGATGGCGCATTTGCGCCAGCATTTCGAGTTCGCTTCCGATGAAGACGGCGAATATTCGATCGAGATCGACCCGCGCACCGTCTCGCGCGAGCGCGTGTTCTCGCTGCGCGCGCAAGGTTTTAACCGCATCAGCCTGGGCGTGCAGGATTTCGACGCCGACGTGCAAAAAGCCGTCAACCGCATCCAGCCGGAAGCGGAAACGGTGGCCATCATGCAGGCGGCGCGCGACGCCGGTTTCCGCTCGATCAGCATCGACCTGATCTATGGCTTGCCGAAGCAAAACCTGGAAACGATGACGGAAACCCTGCGCAAGGTGATCAACGCCAGCCCGGACCGCATCGCCCTGTACCATTACGCGCACATGCCGCATCTGTTCAAGCCGCAGCGCCGCATCCTCGACGCCGACATGCCCGACAGCGCCACCAAGCTGGCCATGCTGGGCCTGTGCATCGCGCGCCTGACGGCCGCCGGCTATGTCTACATCGGCATGGATCATTTCGCCAAGCCGACGGACGACCTGGCCGTGGCGCAGCGCCAGGGCCGTTTGCACCGCAACTTCCAGGGATACTCGACGCGCGCGGAGGCGGACTTGATCGCCTGCGGCGTGTCGGCCATCAGCTCCGTCGGCGCCGTCTACAGCCAGAACGAGAAGACGCTCGACGCGTACTATGAAAAACTCGACGAAGGCGTGCTGCCGATCGCACGCGGCATCAAGCTCGACACGGACGATTTGTTGCGCCGTATCATCATCCAGATGCTGATGTGCAATTTCGAACTGTCGATCGCCAGCATCGAGCAAGCGCACCCCGTCACCTTCCGCAGCTATTTCGCCGCCGAACTGGAGAAGCTGCGCGAACTGGCGCGCGACGGCTTGCTCGTCATCGAGGAAGACTGGCTGACGGTCACGCCGAAAGGGCGCTTGTTGATACGCAATATCTGCATGGTCTTCGACCGCTACCTGACCCTGGCGCGCGCCAACACGGCGCCGGACGCGGTGCAGCCGCTGCGCTACTCGAAAACGGTGTAACACCGCCCGATGAACGCCCTCAGCCTCGTGCCCATGTTTCTGGTCGGCCTGGCCGGCAGCGTGCACTGCATCGGCATGTGCGGCGGCATCGTCGGCGCCTTGTCGCTGGGCGGCGGCGCACCGGCCCCAACACGGCCCGTGATCGCCATCGCCGTGGCACGGCCTGCAGTGCAATCGAACGTGCTGCGCGTGCTGGCCTACAACGGCGGGCGCATAGTCAGCTACATGCTGGCCGGCGCCATGGCCGGCAGCCTGGCGGGCGCGGGCATGCTGCACCTGGCGTCCCTGCAAGTGGCCGGCTACTGGCTGGCCAACCTGATGCTCGTTGCTTTGGGCCTGTACCTGATGGATGCCTGGCGCGGCCTGGCCCATCTGGAGGCGGCCGGCAACGTCGTCTGGCGCCGCGTGCGTCCCCTGCTGAAACCGCTGATGCCGATGGATACGCCGTTGAAAGCGCTGGCCGTGGGCGGGCTGTGGGGCTGGGTGCCGTGCGGCATGGTCTACAGCGCGCTGCTGACGGCCATGATACAAGGCTCGGCCCTGAACGGCGCGGCCACGATGGCCGCCTTCGGCCTGGGCACCTTGCCCACCCTGCTGGGCATGGGTTTACTGGGTACGCGGCTGCGCGCGCAGATGCAGCGCCGTCCCGTGCGCATCGCCAGCGGCTTGCTGGTGCTGGGCTTTGGCTTGCTGGGCCTGCTGCGCGCCGCGAATGGCGTCTCGCTGGGCTGGCTCGACGCCCTGTGCGTCACGGGCCATCCATGAAAAGACGCATGAAAACAAACCTATGAATGCTGTTCTACAACCCTCCGCCTGCTTCCATTGCGGCTTGCCCGTGCCAAGCGGCTCCAGCTGGCTCGTCACCATCGACGACGTGCCGCGCCCCATGTGCTGTCCCGGCTGCGAAGCCGTGGCGCAAACCATCGTCGACATCGGCCAGAGCGCGTACTACCGCGACCGCGACGAATACGCCGTCAATGCCGCCGATGCGACCATGGTGCCGCCCGAACTGCGCCTGTACAGCAATGACGACGCGCAATTCGCGCGCGACGCCAGCAGCTGCGAAGCTACCCTGTCCGTCGAAGGCATCCGCTGCGCCGCCTGCGTCTGGCTGATCGAGCGTCAATTAACCCGCCTGCCCGGCGTGCAGGCAGCCAGCCTGAACGTCGCCACGGAGCGCCTGTATGTGCGCTGGAGCCGCGCCCAGTGCGAACCGGGCGACATCCTGCAAGCCGTGCGGCAAGTGGGCTACACGGCCTATCCGTATGACGCCGTGCGCCATGGCGAGCGCCTGCAAAAAGCCAGCAAAACCTTGGGCCGCCAGCTGTTCGTCGCCGGCCTGTCGATGATGCAGGTGATGATGTACGTGGCGCCGTCCTACCTGGCCGAGGATGGCACCCTGGACGACAATATGGCCAGCCTCATGCGCTGGGCCAGTTTGCTGCTCACCTTGCCCGCCATCTGCTATTCCGCCATGCCGTTTTTCCAGGGCGCCTGGGCCAGCTTGCGCGCACGCACCCTGGGCATGGACGTGCCCGTTGCGCTGGGCATCCTGGCGGCCTTCTTCGGCAGCGTGGTGGCGACCTTTACGGGCCGTGGCGAGGTGTATTACGACTCGGCCACGATGTTCATTTTCCTGCTGCTGTGCAGCCGCTATTTCGAGCTGCAGGCGCGCCGCAAGGCCGCCTCGGCCCTGGAACGCCTGCAGCACGCCTTGCCCGCCTCCGCGTCCTTGATGGCGGGCTTTCCCGACAACCGCGCCACCACCCTGGTGCCGGCCGGCAGCCTGGCCGTCGGTGACGTGATTCTGGTCAAACCGGGCGAGGCGATCGCCGCCGACAGCGTCATCGTCGAGGGGAGCAGTGCGCTGGACCTGTCGCTGCTGACGGGCGAGAGCGCGGCGCAGCGACGCAAGACAGGCGAACAGGTGCCGGGCGGGGCGATCAACGCCAGCGCGGCGCTCATCTTGCGCGTGCTCAAACCGGCGCGCGAAAGCACCCTGTCCGATTTATTGAAACTGATCGAGCGGGCCGGCAGCGGCAAGCCGCAGATCGCGCAGTGGGCCGATAAAGTGGCCGCCTGGTTCGTGCTGGGCCTGTTGCTGTTCGCCGTCGCCGTGTTCGCCTTCTGGAGCTGGCACGACCCGTCGCAGGCCTGGCCCGTGGCAATTGCCGTGCTGGTCGTGTCCTGCCCGTGCGCGCTGTCGCTGGCCACGCCGACGGCGCTGGCGGCCGCCACCGACAGCCTGCTGCGGCGCGGCGTGCTGATCGTCCAGCCGCATGTGCTGGAAACCCTGCACCGCGCCACCCACATCGTCTTCGACAAGACGGGGACACTGACCCTGGGCCGGCCCGTGCTGCGGCAAATCGAGGGACTTGGCAGCCTGAGCGAGGACGCCTGCCTGCAAGTGGCCGCCGCGCTGGAAGCGGGTAGCGCCCATCCGCTGGCGCAGGCGATCCTGGCAGCAGCCAAGGAACAGCCACGCACGCACGCAGAACAGTTGCAGGAAGTGCAGGGCCAGGGACTCGAAGGCGTCGTCGACGGCGTGCGCTACCGCTTGGGCAACGCGGCCTTTGTCGCCGCCATCGCCGGTCCGCCGCTGGGTGACACGGCCGTCGGCATGCAGGGCATGACGCCGCTGTACCTGGGCACGCAGGGGCGCTGGCTGACGCGCTTTTTACTCAGCGACGCGCTGCGCCCGGAAGCGCGCGACGTCGTCGCGTATTTCCACCGGCGCGGCAAGCAAGTCGTGCTGCTCAGTGGCGACCAGGAAGCGCTGACGCAAAGCGTGGCGACGGAACTGGGCATCAACACGGCGTGCGGCGAGTGCCTGCCCGACGAAAAGCTCGATTTCGTGCAGCAGTTGCAGGCGACGGGCGCCGTGGTGGCGATGGTGGGCGACGGCATCAACGACGCGGCCGTGCTGAGCGGCGCCGACGTGTCGTTCGCCATGGGTTCCGGCGCCGCCCTGGCGCAGGCGCATGCGGACACGGTGCTGCTCTCAAACCAATTGGTGTCCGTGCTCGACACGGCGAAGACGGCCGCGCGCAGCATGCGCATCATCCGCGAAAACCTGGGCTGGGCAACCCTGTACAATCTGACGGCCATCCCGGCCGCCGCGCTGGGTTTTTTGAACCCCTGGCTGTCCGGCGTCGGCATGGCTGCCAGCTCGGCCGTCGTCATCGCCAACGCCCTGCGCCTGCGGAAAGCCTGAACATGGAAGCACTGTATCTTCTCATCCCCTTGAGCGTCGTCGTCGTCTTCATCGCCCTGTGGGTGTATTTCACGGCCTCGGACAGCGGCCAGTTCGACGACCTCGTCGGACCGGGCCTGCGCGTCTTGCAGGACGACGATACCCCAGCGCCCGACGCCACGCCGCCTCAGCGCGAATAACCCTGCGACCCCGGCCGCGCATCGAAGCGCCGGCCCCACCACGGTAAAAACACGGTATTGCCGCCGCGCGCGCGAAACCATGGCTGTTCGTGGTCGATGGGCCGTACCACGGCCGGCGGCGCCACCACCACGGCTGTCACACTTTCGCTGTCGCTGCTGCCCGCCACCAGCACGGGCCGGCCCACGTGGTTGGCATGGGCGATGGCCAGCGCCACGTTCGTCAGCGCCGTGCCAGCGCCCGTTTCGCCCAGCAAGGCCGGCATGTTGAACGTCTGCTGGTTGAAATCGAAGTCGGGCAATTGCTGCGTCAGGCTTTGCGCCAGCGGGCCGAGCCGTTCTGACGAAACAGGATAGGCGGCGCCGGCATCGTGGATGACGTAGCCGATGGCATCGTCATTCAATTGCGCGTTGCGGGCGGCAGCGTCGATGGCAGCGCTCCAGGCCTGCACGGCGCGCGGGGATTGTCCCTTGTCGGCGGTGAAATCGGCGACCTGGCGCGTGGCGGGAAAGCCCAGCCAGGCCAGCGGCGCACGCTCCGTCTTGTAGCCAGGGCCGGCCAGCACCAGCAAGACCATGTTTTCATTGATCTGCTCATCCTTGGGCGGATAGCTGGGCGCATCCCAGTTCATCACCCACACCGTCTTGTCGGGATTGGCCTGCAGGTAAGCCAGGCCCGCCGCCAGGGACGTAAAGCCCGCATTCGCGCCGCCCATGGTGACGCGCACGTCGGGCGGCGTGGCCGTGGTCCAGGAATCGGGGAAGGAGGGGTTGCCGATGCTGAAGGCGCGCCTGATTGTATCCTGCACATATTCTCCGGCTTCTATGGGATCGAGACGTCCCGCAGGCAGTGCGTATTCGACGCGAATGCCGGCCAGTTCACGGCGCGTGGATTTGTCGGTCAGCGAATGGGCGTTGTAAAAATATTCTGCGCTTGAGAAATAAATGTCACGGAAACGAGTGATCAGTGTAAAAGCATATTTTTCGTGATATCCCTCAAACGTTTCCCTGCCCTCATGACCAGAAGCGATCACACCGATTGATTGCACCTTACCAAAACGCACAGGGTTCTCTTTCACTTTGCTATCGTCCTTGTTTGGCTTGGCCAGACCCAGTGTCCACAGCAGTTGCCATTCCGTCGGATAATCGCGCCGCTGCAGGGGATTGAGCCACTGCACGCCTACGACCTGCGCCATATATGGCTGCGCGGGCACGGCGGGTACGACGGCGGCAACCGGTGCAGCAACAGGCACCTTGCTGGCGCTGGCCGACGTTAAAAAAAGCACGGCAAGCGCCAGTAATGCAGGCATCAACAATAGTCGTTTCATCAGCAATCCTCCTTCAAGAGGAACATCGATTGGCCCGGTCTGCAATACAGACCAGAGTGCAATACCAGACGCAAGACTGAATACGCACATGCTCCAACCCAACCGGCGCGGAAAGGTAGCAATCAAGTTGCGCATCAGGATGTCTCCGGGCGCTTGTACATACGCTCATCTACTATCTCAATAGGCATGCTTCCCGAGCTGCCATCAAGACGCACCCAATCCAGCAATGGGAGTTCCTTGAACAACCCAAAAGTGAAATATTCAAGAAATATTTTATTGGTATCATTTTTATCTAGGTCAATTAATAGACGCCAATCCGCAATCACTCTCAACTCTCGCATCGCCTCCTCGCTGATATGCCCCACCCCAATCGCCACGTCATACGCCAGCGCCTTTTCCGCGTGCTGCGGATTGGTCAGGATGGTGGAGTGATCGGTCGCATGCGTGTCGCAGGTGGCCGCCAGTTGCCCCTGGATTTCCTGCTTGCGCCATTGCAAATATTCCGGCGTGGCGGTGGACAGGTCGTCTTCCATCATGGCCTTGCCGTCATTGCCGTCCAGCTTCTCGCGGCGGGCCTTCATGCGCAGGCGTGCATGGTCTTCGTAGCGCAATGTCGCCTCGGTATCGCGGTCGCCCTGCGGCGTGCCGCCCACGCTTGTATCGGCATACGGCTCGCCTGCCGGGCGCACCTTGCCCACCTGGCGGTGCGTGCCGGGCGGATCAATATCCTGGTCGAACTTGGGGCTGGGTACACCGAAGCGCACGGCCTGCGGTGTAAACACTTCCGGCAAGGCGGGCGCCGTCACGGGGATGCGCCAGTCGTTGGGCGGGATGGCGTGGATGGGGATCTTCAGCATCCGCATGAGGGCCGAGGTGGCGGCGGCGGTGCGCCTGGTCGCCGTCCTGCCCGCCTCGCTGCTGCTGGCGCGCATACCCTTGTTGGGATCATATTTGGAAATCGGCGAAGGAGGATGCCAAAAATCCGGGCTGCCCCGCGTAGGCTGGCGGTAGTGATTGCTCCAATAATCATAGTCATCGTGCTTGCCGACGGGAAAGCCCTGTGCAAAGACGCGCTGGCTGAACACGCCGTCGCCGCAAGTAGCCTTGATCTCTTCGGCGCTGAGACCCAGCCAGCCGATGCCCTGGATGGGTGTGGCGGAAATCACCTGGTCGTGCGGATTGCAATACAGGGTGACGCGCCCGCGCGTCGTCGGCTGCGGGCCGCAGGCATAGGCGGCCCGGTCCTTGTCCAGGGTGAAATCATGGCGCACGTTGGCGGCCATGCGTGCCAAGGCGGCGGACAGGGGCGGCTCCTTGGCCTGGCCACGCACGATGTCGAAAAATGCCGCCAGGGTCTGGCGGCGCGCCTTGCCGCTTTGCCGGCCCGCATTGCCATCGACATCCCTGACTTGCCCCTGCAACCAGCCTTCGGTGTCGTTTCTGCGCAACAGGCTGTACGGTGGATTACATAAAACATAAGTATCGGCCACGCAACGGCCGCTTTTGCCTGCCGCATCTTTCACGTCAGCCATCTTGTTGCCCAGAAACGCGGCCGCCATGCCCACCATATTGCCCTGGCTGTGGCAGACGAGGGTAATCGGCACGTCGGCCTGCTGCTGGCGGATGGCCGCTACCAGGTGCGCCAGGCGCAAAGCCGCCAGCACGAAGTAGGGGCGCGGCGGACAGGCATACACGATACGGTCGTTGACGGGATTGAGGTGTTCGATGTGTATCCACAGGAAGAGGGCGTCCGACAAGCCCTCGCCCCACAGATCCGGCAGCGATGAGCAGCCATTCGCGAACGGGCCGCCGCCCCAGTAAGCGTGTTCGTTCAGGTAGACCGAATCGCCATACGCCTGCAACTCCCTGTCGCTGGCCTTGTAGCCCCAGCGGAACTGGATCACGGGGGAAAAATGCGCTGGCGGCGCGATAAAGGTGCTGGCCGTATAGTCGGGATCGACGTAGCCGTCATCGCTCAGCTCGCTCCGATAGCTCACCGGCGTCAACTGCCCGCCCTGCGCCGTGGCATGCGCCATGTGCTCGTCGCAGCGCTTCATGCGCGTGTTCAGGCCGGCGCACAGGCCGGCTTCGGCCGCGCGGTACCACTCGCCGTCGGAATTGACGCCATGCACGAAGATGACGATGCCCGGCAACGGCGCCTGCACCAGGCAAGCGAGCTTGCCGTGATCGAACAGGGTCGTGCCATCGGCCTTGCCGACGAGCAGGTCCACCTGGGCATCCAACGGGTCGCAGCGTTCAGGGTCTTCCATGGCGGGCCTTGGGCGTGTCTGGACTCGCCACTGTAAGCCCTTGCCGCCATGCACGTTTTACGCCACATCAAGCCCCTGTTGCAGGGATCTTGCATGGCTTTTTTGACCGAAATATCACTTTATTTCGATGCCAGTTCGCTACGCTTATTTCATCCGGGGAATTTTGATCCACATCAAAGTTTTTTCTCGGTCAAACACTTACTCTCTGGCCACCATCATAAATAGTAATTCCAGGGAGAGTCTTTGTGGATCAATCGCTGAACTATAACTACAAGATCGTGAAGCAATTCGCGGTCGCTACTGTGGTATGGGGCATCATCGGCATGCTGGTTGGCGTTATCATCGCCGCTCAGCTGGCCTGGCCTGCCCTGAACCTCGATATACCATGGCTGACATACGGACGCTTGCGTCCGCTGCACACGAATGCAGTGATTTTCGCCTTCGGCATCTGCGGCCTGTTCGCTACCTCGTACTACGTTGTCCAACGCACCTGCCAGGTGCGCCTGTTTTCCGACAAACTGGCCGCCTTCACGTTCTGGGGCTGGCAAGCGGTGATCCTGTGCGCCGTCGTCACCCTGCCCATGGGCATGACACGCGGCAAGGAATACGCGGAACTGGAATGGCCTATCGCCATCCTCATCGCCATCGTCTGGATCGCCTACGCCATCGTGTTCTTCGGCACGCTGATCAAGCGCAAGGTCAAGCATATCTACGTGGCCAACTGGTTCTTCGGCGCCTACATCCTGGCCGTGACGATTTTGCACGTGGTCAATGGCGCCGTCATGCCAGCCTCGTTCACGAAATCGTATTCCGCCTATGCGGGCGTGCAGGACGCCATGATCCAGTGGTGGTACGGCCATAACGCGGTGGGTTTCATCCTGACCGCCGGCTACCTGGGCATGGTTTACTACTTCATCCCGAAACAGGCCGAGCGCCCCGTGTACTCGTACCGTTTGTCGATCGTCCACTTCTGGGCGCTGATCTTCACCTACATGTGGGCCGGCCCGCATCACCTGCACTACACGGCATTGCCTGACTGGACGCAATCGATCGGCATGGTCTTCTCGCTGGTCCTGCTGGCACCAAGCTGGGGCGGCATGATCAACGGCATCATGACCCTGTCGGGCGCCTGGCACAAGCTGCGCACCGATCCGATCCTGAAATTCATGATCGTCTCGCTGTCGTTCTACGGCATCGCCACCTTCGAAGGTCCGATGATGTCGATCAAGACCATCAACTCGCTGTCGCACTACACCGACTGGACCGTTGCCCACGTGCATGCGGGCGCTCTGGGCTGGGTGGGCTTCATCACCATGGGTTCGATCTACTATCTGCTGCCACGCCTGGCGGGCCGCACGCAGATGCACAGCACGCGCCTGGTCGACGTGCACTTCTGGGTGGCCACCATCGGCATCGTGCTGTACATCGCCGCCATGTGGATCGCCGGCGTGATGCAGGGCCTGATGTGGCGCGCGGTCAATCCGGACGGCACCCTGACCTACACCTTTGTCGAGAGCGTGAAAGCGACGTATCCGTACTACGTGGTGCGCGTGGCCGGTGGCCTGCTGTACCTGTCGGGTATGTGCATCATGGGCTACAACACCTGGATGACCTTGCGCGGCAGCAAACTCCCCGTCGCCCGCATTCCGGAACTGAACGCGGCGCACGCCTGATAGGAGCATAAGCAAATGAAATTTTCACATGCATGGATTGAGAGAAACCCCTGGCTGCTGATCGCCCTGGTCACGGTGGTGATCAGCATCGGCGGCGCCGTCGAGATCGTTCCCCTGTTCTTCCAGAAGAGCACGACGGAGCCGGTCGCCGGCCTGAAGCCGTATTCGCCGCTGCGCCTGGCGGGCCGCGACATTTACGTGCGCGAAGGCTGCTACAACTGCCACTCGCAGATGGTGCGTCCGCTGCGCGCGGAAACGGAACGCTATGGCCACTATTCGGTCGCTGGCGAATTCGTCTACGACCATCCGTTCCAGTGGGGTTCCAAGCGCACGGGGCCCGACCTGGCCCGCGTGGGCGCGCGCTACAGCGACGAATGGCACCGCACGCACTTGAACAACCCGCGCGACGTGGTGCCCGAGTCGAACATGCCGTCCTACCCCTGGCTGGCGAAGACCAAGCTGGTGCCTGACGAAATCATGCCGAAGATGCGCGCCCTGAAACGCCTGGGCCAGCCGTACAGCGATGAAGAGATCGCCGCCGGCCCCGCGCAGCTGCAGGACAAGACGGAAGAAGACGCCCTGGTCGCCTATCTGCAAGGCCTCGGTACATTAATCAAAACAAGGAATTAGCATGGCAATCGAAAACCTGTTTGACAGCGCCAGCAGCGTCATGACGGTGGTTTCCTTTACGACGTTCGTGGGCATCCTGTGGTGGACGTTCAGCCGCAGCAACAGCGACTTCGACGCGGCGGCACGCCTGCCGTTCGCCGATGACGCGCTCGACTATCCGGCCGAGGCCGAGATGAACCTGGCGAAGGAGCATCACCATGGCTGACTTTACCAATGGCTTCTGGAATATCTACATCGTCGTGCTGTCCCTGCTGGGCATCATCGGCTGCGGCGTGCTGCTGTACTCGCAGTCGAAAATCAAAGTGGTCGAGGGCGCCCCTGCCGACGGCACCACGGGCCACGTCTGGGACGAGGACTTGAAGGAACTTAATACGCCGATGCCGCGCTGGTGGATGTGGTTGTTCTACATCACCATCGTCTTCGCGCTGGCCTACCTGTTCCTGTATCCAGGCCTGGGCAACTATGCCGGCAGCCTGGGCTGGAAATCGACGGGCCAGTACGAGGAAGAGCTGAAGAAGGCGGAAGCCGACTACGGTCCCCTGTTCAACAAGTACCTGAGCCAGGACTTGAAGACGGTGGCCGCCGATCCGCAGGCGCAAGCCATCGGCCAGCGTCTGTTCCTGACCTACTGCGCGCAATGCCACGGTTCGGATGCGCGCGGCAACAAGGGCTTCCCCAACCTGACGGACAAGGACTGGCTGTATGGCGGCGAACCCGACATCATCAAGACCACCATCCTGCACGGCCGCAATGGGCAGATGCCACCGATGGGCGCCGCCCTGGGCTCCGAAAAGGATGTCGAGAACGTGGCCCATTATGTGCTGAGCCTGTCCGGTTCGACCTCGGATCCCGTCAAGTCGGTGCTGGGCAAGGCCAAGTTTGGCGCCTGCATGGCCTGCCATGGCGCCGATGCCAAGGGTAACCAGATGCTCGGCGCGCCGAACCTGACGGACAAGACCTGGCTGTACGGCGGCAGCGCCGACACCATCATGGAAACCGTACGCAAGGGACGCAGCAACACCATGCCTGCCTTCAGCGATTTCCTCGGCGAATCCAAGGTACACGTGCTGTCGGCGTATGTCTGGAGCCTGTCGAATCCGCAGGCACCCGCCAAGTAAAAATGGAACCTCAAGTCATCAAGATGTATGCGGCCCGCGAGCAAATCTACCCTCGCGAGGCCAAAGGACGCTACGCTACCTGGCGATGGGTATGCGTATGGCTTACCCAGCTCGCGTTCTACGGCTTGCCGTGGTTGACCTGGAATGGCAGGCAAGCCCTGCTGTTCGATTTGACCACGCGCAAGTTCTACATTTTCGGCGTCGTGCTGTGGCCCCAGGATTTCATCTATCTGGCGGCCCTGCTGATCATCTGTGCGTATTTGTTGTTCCTCGTCACGGCCATTGCCGGGCGGGTGTGGTGCGGGTTCTCTTGCCCGCAAACGGTATACACGGAAATTTTCCTGTGGGTCGAACGCCGCATCGAGGGTACGCGTAGCGCGCGCATGGCCCTCGACAAGCAGGGCCCCTCCGTGCGCAAGGCGTTCAAGAAAACGGCCAAGCACCTGGCATGGGGCGCCATCGCCCTGTGGACGGGCTTTACCTTTGTCGGCTACTTCACGCCGATCAAGGAACTGGCGCAGTCGGTGACCACCTTGAATTTCGGTCCCTGGGAATGGTTCTGGGTCTTGTTCTACAGCCTGGCAACCTACGGCAACGCGGGCTGGCTGCGCGAGCAGGTGTGCAAATACATGTGCCCCTACGCGCGCTTCCAGAGCGCCATGTTCGACCAGGACACCCTGATCATCACCTACGATGCCAAGCGCGGCGAACCACGCGGCGCCATGAGCAAGAAGGCCGGCAACAACGACAAGCTGGGCGACTGCATCGATTGCACCCTGTGCGTGCAGGTGTGTCCGACCGGTATCGATATACGCAACGGCCTGCAGTATGAATGCATCGGCTGCGCCGCCTGCGTCGATGCCTGCAACAGCGTGATGGACAAGGTCGAGCGGCCGCGTGGCCTGATACGCTACAGCACCGACCATGCGATGGAAAACAACTTCAATTCGAAGCAGATACGCCAGCGCGCCATGCGCCCGCGCGTCCTGATCTACACTTCCATCCTGGCCCTGATCATCATCGCCGTATGTACCTCGCTGGCCCTGCGCACGCCCCTGAAAATGGACGTGATCCGCGACCGCGGTTCGATGGGACGCGAAGTGGAAGACGGCATGATCGAAAACGTCTACCGCCTGCAGATCATGAACACCTCGGAGCAAAGCCAGCATTTCAAGATCAGCGCTTCCGGCTTGCCGGGCCTGACCTTGCTGACGCGCGAAGAAGTGACCTTGCAGCCGACGGAAACGCTGGGCTGGCCGATCCGCCTGCGCGTGCCGCACGGCGTCGGCGAGAAGGGGTCGAACAAGATTGCGATCGAATTGCAATCGCTGGACAACCCCTCGCTGCATGTGCGTGAAAGCGCGGTATTCATCGTGCCGCGGTGATGTTGATTCGGGGTCGGACCCTCTGGGTCCGACCCCGGTATTTCGCCGTAGGGGTAGCATTCAACATGCGGTAGGTTTACTGCATTTTCAACCCAGAAGCAAAAGCTGGGGTCAGACCCAAAGGGTCTGACCCCAAGGAGAACAAAATGTCCGACAGTCTGAAACTGCAAGCCCCCGCCGATCCCTGGTACAAGCATCGCTGGCCATGGCTGCTGATGATCGGTCCCGGCCTGTCCGTGGTCGTCGGCAGCTTCATGGGCTATATCGCGTTTACGCAACCCGATGCGCTGGTGGTGGGCGACTATTACAAGCAGGGCAAGGCGATCAACCAGGATTTGAAGCGCGACACGATCGCCAGCGACCTGGCGATGGCTACCAGCTTGTCCTACGACGTGGCGTCAGCGCGCCTCAGTGGTTCCGTGCACAGCTTCGGCAAAGCTTACCAGGGTCCGCTGCAGCTGCACCTGGCGCATGCGACGCTGCCGGAAAAGGACATCAAGCTGCTGGTGCGGCCCGATGCGGCCGGCAATTTCTCGGTGGCGCTGCCGATGCTCGAGCGCAGCCGCTGGCAAGTGCTGGTGGAAAACGACAAGCGCGAGTGGCGCCTGTCCGGCATCTGGACCTGGCCGCTGCAACGCAGCATCGCACTGCATGCCGACGAGGAACTGTAAGCCTTATTTGCAGACGTCGGTACCGGCCGTGATGGCCTTCAGTTTTGCCGGCTGCAAGATTTCAATTTCTCGGTTCGAGACGCGCAGCCAGCCTTCCTTCTTGAATTTCGACAATAAACGGCTGACGCTTTCGATGGTCAGGCCCAGGTAGTTGCCGATTTCCTCGCGCGACATGCGCAGCTGGAATTTGCTGCTCGAATAGCCGCGCGCTTCGTAGCGCGACGCCAGGTTGACGATAAAGGCGGCAAAACGCTGCGTCGCCTGCATATTGCCCAGCAACAGCATGACGCTTTGCTCGCGCGTGATTTCCTGGCTCATCATGCGGTGGAAATGGCGCAGCAAGGTCGGCATATTGCCCAGCAATTGTTCCAGGCTGGAAAACGGGATTTCACACACTTCGCTGTCTTCCAGCGCCACCGCATTACAGTGGTGGCGGTCGGCGCTGATGGCGTCCATGCCCAGCAGTTCGCCGGCCATCTGGAAGCCCGTCACCTGCTCTTCGCCGCCCGGATTGATCTGGTACGTCTTGAAGTGCCCCAGGCGGATCGCGTACAGATTCTGGAACGAGTCACCGATACGGAACAGCGAGGCGCCGCGCACGATCTTGCGGCGGCGGCCGATGATCTGGTCCAGCCTGTCCATGTCGCCCATATCGAGGCCCATCGGCAGGCACAATTGATGCATGCTGCAGGTCGAGCATCGCGCACGCAACGCTTCCACGTTCACTGTAGGCAAGGTTGGAGTGAGTAGCGCTTCAGTCATGTCGGTACCTTTTAGAAAATGCAACAACAAGTTTACTGCATACAGGGTTGCCGTGTGCCAATTTCACCGCAATTTCGCTGAATAAACGACGTTCCGACTTTAATTATATGGCAACATCGTCAAAAGCCCATGCGGGGAGGGCAATTTGCGCGGCGCCGCTTGCCAAGCTGGGGCATTGATAGGAAAATTCCTGACAGCATTACTTGCCGCCTGTGCCGCCCGGTACTGAAAAGGAAATCATGAAGCCTCTCGGCATCAAAGCAAAAGTCGCGCTGGCCACCAGCCTGACCTCGATCGCCATGATCGCGCTGGTCACCATGATCCAGGTGCAGCACATGCGCGACGATTTCACTAAAGTACTGCTGAGCCAGCAGTCATCCCTGATCAGCCGTACCGCTGCCGAGCTCGACGACAAGCTGGGCATGCTGCTGCAGATCGTCACCCTGACGGCCCGGCAGCAGCCGCCGGAACTGATCGCCCGGCCCGCCCAATTGCGCGAATACTATTCGCGCCGCTCGATGCTGGTGCTGTTCGACGACGTGCTGGTGCTCGACGCGCAAGGCGCCGTCGTGGCCGACATGCCGGAAGTGCCGGGGCGCGCCGGCATCAACGTTGCCGAGCGCGAGTATTTCCAGACCGTCCTGCGCACGCGCCAGCCCATGATCACCGAGCCGATGCTCGGTAAATCGAGCGGCATGCCCATCGTGCAGATGGTGGCGCCCGTGCTCACCGCCGATGGCCAGGTGGCCGGCGTGGTGATCGGCGTGCTGCGCCTGTACAAGGACAATCTGCTGGGGCGCCTGCGCTCGGAAAAGGTCGGCAAGAGCGGCTATTACTTCATCCTCACGCGCGGCGCCGTGCCGCGCTACGTGCTGCACCCCGATACCAGCCGTTTGCTGCAGCCGCGCCAGCCGAACGCCAATCTGACGACGACCCAGCTGCTGAAGGAAGATGGCGAAGGCAGCATGGTCAGCACCAACAGCCGCGGCATCACGGCAGTCAACAGTTTCAAGCGCCTGAAATCGGTGAACTGGCTGCTGGCCAGCTCGCTGCCCGTCGACGATGCCTTCGAACCATTCGATGGCGTGCTGTACCGGCTGGTGCTGTGGAGCATCCTCGCCTCGCTGCTGGCTGCCTTTGTTCTGGGCTGGGTCACCGTGCGCCTGCTGTCGCCGCTGGTGCGCCTGCGCGACACCCTGCTGGCCCTACGCACCAGCGGCAGCCGTTTTACCCCCGTGCCGGTGCAGCAGCGCGACGAGATCGGCGAGCTGACGGAAGCGTTCAACGGCCTGATGAGCGAACGCGACCGCCTGCAGCAGGAACTCGAAGCGCGCGCGGCGGAGCTGGAGCAGGAACGCGACCGGGCCGAGGCGGCCAACCGCGCGAAGAGCGATTTCGTGGCCAACATGAGCCATGAAATCCGCACGCCCCTCAATGCCGTGCTGGGCATGGTGTATTTGCTGGGCAATACCAGACTCGACACGGAACAGCGCAAGTATCTGACCATGGTCAGAGTGGCGGGCCAGTCGCTGCTGGGCATCCTCAACGACGTGCTCGACTATTCGAAGATCGAGGCGCGCCGCATGGAATTGTCGCCCGTCGAATTCGACCTCGACGAAGTCATGAATACCCTGGCCACGACGATGACGATGAATGCGGGCGAAAAGGAACTGGAACTGGCCATCGCCGTCGAACCCGACGTGCCGCGGCGCCTGGTGGGCGACGCCCAGCGCCTGCAGCAAATCCTCGTCAACCTGGCCGGCAACGCCATCAAATTTACCGAGAGCGGCGAAGTGGTGGTGGCCGTCAGCCTGGCCGAGAGAGAGAGCGGCCGCGCCTGGCTGCGCTTCGAAGTGCGCGACACGGGCATCGGCATGACGGAACTGCAGCAACAGCAGCTGTTCGCCGCGTTTTCGCAGGGCGACCAGAGCATCACGCGGCGCTTCGGCGGCACGGGCCTGGGCCTGGCCATCAGCAAGCAGCTGATCCACATGATGGGCGGCGACATCGCCGTCGCCAGCAGCGAAGGCAAGGGCAGCCGCTTCTGGTTCAGCGTGCCCTTCGAGATGCTGGCGCAACCGGCGGAAACGCGGCGCACGCCGGCCCTGGGACAGTTGCGCCTGCTGGTGGCCGACGACAACCGCACCACGCGCGAACTGATCGTCAAGCTGATCGAGGCGTGGGGCTGGCTGGCCGACGAAGTGGACTCCGGCTTTGCCGCCATCGAACTGTACCGCGAACGCCTGGCGCAGCAGCAACCGTACGACGTGGTGCTGGCCGACTGGCACATGCCCGTCATGGACGGCCTGGCCACGGCCAAGGCCATCCGCCAGGCGGCCAGCGGCCAGCGCCAGCCCATCGTGGTGATGGTCAACGCATTCGCCCGCAACCACCTGGAGGAAATCTCCAGCGCGGCCGAGGCCGACGTCGTGCTGATGAAGCCGATCACGGGATCGAGCCTGTTCGACGCCCTGCACCAGGCGCTGATCGCCAAGGACGACGGCGGCGAACAGCGCATCCTGCACCAGCCGCTGGGCACGGAACTGGCGGGCGTGCATTTCCTGCTGGTGGAAGACAATCATTTGAACCAGGCCGTGGCGCGCGGCATCCTCGAACACATGGGCGCCACCCTGGACGTGGTGGGCGACGGCTTGCAAGCCGTGGAACGGCTGCGCACGGAAGCGCTGCGCTACGACATCGTGCTGATGGACATGCAGATGCCCGTCATGGACGGTTTCAGCGCCACCCACATCATCCGCACGGAACTGCGCTTGGGCCTGCCCGTGATCGCCATGACGGCCGGCGTGCTGGCGTCCGAGCGCGAGCGCTGCATGACGGCCGGCATCAGCGATTTCATCGCCAAGCCCGTCGTGGTGGAAGAGATGATGGAAGTCATCCTGCGCCACCTGCCCAAGCGCCCGCCAGTGCAGACGGCCGAGCCGGTGACAGTTGCCGATGAGGAAGTGTTTTCCATGGCGCCGCTGATGCGCGTGATGGGACGCGACGCGAAGGGGCGCGGCGTGCTGCGGCGCATGGTCGAAGACGCGCTGAACAAGGGCATGACGCCCGTGCGCGACGCCGAAACGGCGTTGCAGGCTGGCCGCCACAGCGACGTGGCGCGCATCCTGCACAGCGTGCGCGGCTCCGTCGGCACCCTGGGCACGAAACGCCTGATCCGCGCCGCGTTCGCCACCGAGGAAGCCATCGACGCGGGACGCCTTGATGAGGTGCCGGCGCTGCTGGCGCACACGGCGCAGGAGCTGGAGCTGGTGCTGGTGGCGGCGGGAGATTGGTTGTCGCGGCTAAAAGATTAAAAGGGTAGGTCGGATTAGCGCTACGCGCGTAATCCGACAGGACGCGCCAACAATGTTGTCGGATTACGCTGCGCTAATCCGACCTACGCACTTATGCGGGCACACCCAGAATCACGCTCGACGCCTTGAACATCGCCGTCACGCTGCTGCCAAGCGCGATGCCCAGGTCGGTACTGCTCTGATTCGTGATGATGGCGGCAATCGTGCCGCCGCGCGGCAAGTCCAGCACCACTTCCGTGTTGACGGCGCCCGTCTGCACGCGCGTGACCGTGCCG
The DNA here is from genome assembly GCF_013372745.1 of Janthinobacterium sp. BJB401. NCBI lineage: Bacteria > Pseudomonadati > Pseudomonadota > Betaproteobacteria > Burkholderiales > Oxalobacteraceae > Janthinobacterium > Janthinobacterium sp. BJB401. The sequence continues at coordinate 73,604 of NZ_JABXFH010000003.1, forward strand.
GCCAGCTGGTTGCGCGCGGAAAAGCGCGCGCCTTCGCTATCGGCCACGAGGATGATGGACGAAGCCTTGATCAGCGCGAACGCTTCCGCGCCCGGCACCAGGCCCAGGCTGGTGCTGCTGCCCTGCGTGACGATGGCCACGATGTGCTGGCCACCGGGCAATTCCAGGATGACTTCGTCGTTGACAGCGCCCTGTTTCAGTTCGGCCACCTTGCCCAGGAATTGATTGCGCGCCGTCGTTTTCATGGCCATTCTCCGTATGAGTAAAAGGTCGTCGGCGATGCCTTCGGCCTGGCTGCCCAACTGGCGCAGGTAGCGGGCATGCTCGCGCTCGATGATGCGGAAATTGTCGACCAGCTGGCGTCCCCGTGGCGTGAGCCGCGTGCCGCCGCCGCCCTTGCCGCCCGTCAGGCGCTCGACCAGCGGTTCGCCAGCCAGGTTGTTCATCGCATCGATGGCGTCCCAGGCCGCCTTGTAGCTCATCTTGACGAGCTTGGCCGCCTGCGTGATGGAGCCGCATTCGGCGATGGCGCCCAGCAATTCCACCCGGCCGGCGCCGCCCAGGTTTTCTCCGCCCACCGTCATCCATACCGAGCCTTGCAGGCCAATTTCCGCTGCCGCTGATTTATCCAATGCGTTCACCCAATGCCATGTGGTCTTCCCTGTTATCGATCTGTCCGTCGCGCAAGTACAGCACGTGCTCGCCCAGGATGCGCGCATCTTCCGGATCGTGCGTGATCAGGATCATGGGCACGTCCAGACGCTGCTGCCACTGGCTCAATTCCAGGCGCATTTTGACACGCAGGGCCGGATCGAGGGCGGCAAACGGCTCGTCGAGCAGCAACGCGCTCGGCTCGGCCACGAGCGCCCTCGCCAGCGCCACCCGCTGGCGCTGGCCTCCGGACAACTCGTCGGGGAACTGATGCGCCAGTTCCTGCAAGTGGAAGGCATCGAGCCAATGCTCGACCTTCTGCAATTTTTCGCGCGCGCGCGGGTTGAACCAGCCGCGCGCCAGGCCGAAGCCCACGTTCTGGCGCACCGTCAGGTGCGGGAACAGCGCGTAATCCTGGAACAGGTAGGCGACATTGCGCTGCTGCGGCGGCAAATTGATGCCGGCGGCCGAATCGAACAGGGTGCGCCCGTTCAGGCGGATATGGCCTGCATCAGGCGTGAAGAGTCCGGCAATGGCTTTCAAGGTCATGCTCTTGCCGGCGCCGGACGGGCCATACATGGCGATGCGCTGGCTGCCGGAGGTGCATCGCACCTGCAGGTCGAAGCGGCGTTTGCCGGAGCGCAAGGTGGCGCGGAGGTCGAGGTCGAGTTGCATAGTGGTCATTTATGAGCGACGCGCCCGGGCGCCAGGCGGCCAGCAGTCAGCAGCACCACGATGCAAACCAGGGAGGTGATCAAGACCAGCGTATTGGCCAAGTCATCCTTGCCCGCCTGCACGGCTTCAAACACGGCCACCGACAGGGTTTGCGTCTTGCCGGGGATGCTGCCGGCCACCATCAGGGTGGCGCCGAATTCGCCCAGCGCGCGAACAAAACCCAGCAGCACGCCGGCCAGGATGCCGCGCCAGGCCAGCGGTAACGTGACGCGGAAAAAGATCGCCATTTCCGAAATGCCCAGCACGCGGGCCGCCTGCTCCAGCTGGCCATCGACGGCCTCGAAGGCGGCGCGCGCGGGCTTGAAGACGAGGGGAAAGGCGACCACGGTGGAGGCGATTACGGCGCCCTGCCACGTAAAGATGAGGTTGATGCCGAAGTTATCCTGCAGCCAGATACCCAGGGTACCGCGCCGGCCCAGCAGCACCAGCAGGTAATAGCCGAGCACGGTGGGCGGCATCACCATCGGCAGGGTCAATAGGGCGTCGAGCAGTTCGCGCCCGCGAAAACGCGTGCGCGCCAGCAGATAGCCCGTACCGATGCCGAGCAACAAGTTGAGCGCCGTGGCCCAGGCCGCTACCTTGAGCGACAGGGCCAGCGCGGTCCAGGCGATATCCATGTGCAGTCGTTTGCTTTATGGCTTTTTAAATCCGTACTTGGCGAGAATGGCTTGCGCCGGCGCCGTCTGCAAATAGCTGACGAAGCGCTTCGCTTCGGCCGCATTGCCGCTGCCCTTGATGGTGGCGATCGGGTACAGCACGGGCGCTTCCAATGGCACCTCCAGCACCACGCTGACCTTGCCTTTCATGATGGCCGCGTCGGTGGCGTAGACAAAACCCGCATCGACTTCGCCGCGCGCCACGTAGTCGAGCGACTGGCGCACGTTCTGCGTGCCGATGGCCTTCGCTTGCACGGCGTCCCACAGCTTCGCCTTCTTCAAGGCGCCTTCCGAGTAACGGCCGACGGGCACGCTGGCCGGGTTGGCGATGGCCACGCGGGTCACGTCCTTGTGCATCAGATCCGTCAGGCTCTTGATGCCCAGCTTGCTATCGTGCGGCACGATCAGCACCAGGCTGTTGCCGACGAAGTCCATGCGGTCGGCCGGCAAGACGAGGCCCTGCTTTTGCGCCGCATCCATGGTTTCCTGGTCGGCCGAGGCAAACACGTCCACGGGCGCGCCCTTGACGATCTGCTGCAGCAGCACGCCCGAGGCGGCAAAGTTCAGGGACACCTTGCTGCCCGGATACTGCGCCTCGTAGCTTTGCGCCGCATCCTTGAACGCATTCGTCAGGCTGGCCGCGGCCGACACGACCACTTCGCCGGCAAGGGCGGATGTGGCGGCGGTGGCGAGAAGAGCGGTGCCAATGAGTCGGGCGAGGGAGGTGAGGCGCATGGTCGTATCCTTGTAAAGTGAACGGTGACAAGGAGCGTAATATACACGCATATATAGCGTTCTGCCATCGCCCAGGTCAAGGCAATGCCAATGGCATTGACAGTTGGGGATAGCCGGACTATTTTTAACAAGAATATCCACTATTTCCAGGGTTAAACGATGGGATATGCGGCGATACTGCTTGGCCCCTCGATGCTGCTGGCGGTCATTCTCCTGGCATTGGCCATCGAGAAGCGCCATCCCCTGGAACAGCAGCCTGCGGGCGCGTCGCGCTTCAATCTGGCGTATATGGTCATCTATGCCGCCAGCGGCGCCATGCTGGCTCCGCTCACGGCCATCGTCACGGTGCGGCTGGTCAATACGGTCGGCGGCGGGCTCATCGATCTCGACGCGTCAGGCTCGATGCTGGCGCCGGCATTCATCGTGTATGCCCTCAGCATGGATTTTCTGGAATACGCCTTTCATCGCGTGCAACACCGCATACCCACCCTGTGGGCCATGCATTCCTTCCATCACAGCGATGCGGCCATGAATGCCAGCACCACGACCAGGCACTATTGGGCCGAAGCGGGCATCAAGGCACTGAGTATCTATCTGCTTGCGGGGATCTTGTTCAAGACCAACATGGTGATTTTAGGAATGTACGGAATCCTGGGCTTGTATCATGTTTTCCCGCATATGAATGTCCGGGTCGGCTTTGGCCGCTGCTGGATGTTGTTCAATTCACCGCAGTACCATCGCGTTCATCACTCTGTGCAAGCGGAACATTTCAACCGTAATTTCGCAGGGCTGTTCCCCGTCTTCGACCGGCTGTTCGGCACCCACCATATTCCCCGCGCGGGAGAATATCCACCGACGGGTCTGGACACAGGCAAGGCGCCGGGAACCTTGCTTGACGCGCTGACGTGGCCAGTGCGCAGCAAGGCCCGGCCCGTCCCCTAGACCCTAGACGCGCGCCACCGCCGCCTCGTCGCGCCGCGCATACTTTTGCGCAATCACGGCGCAAATCATCAGCTGAATCTGGTGGAACAGCATCAGCGGCAGAATCACCATGCCCAGCGAACGCGTGGAAAACAGCACCTTGGCCATGGGCACGCCGCTGGCCAGGCTTTTCTTCGAAGCGCAAAAGACGATGGCGATTTCGTCTTCCTTGTTGAACCCCAGGCGGCGGCTGACAAAGGTGGAAATGCCCAACACCAGCGCCAGCAGCAGGGTGCTGATCAAGCCCAGGGCGACCAGCGTTTCCACCGAAATCGTATGCCACAAGCCTTCACTGACGGCTTCGCTGAAGGCCGTGTAGACCACCAGCAAGATCGAACCCTGGTCGACGTATTTCAGGGTGGCTTTATGGCGGTCGACCCAGCGGCCGATCCAGCGGCGCAGGAACTGGCCGGCCAAAAACGGCAACAGCAGCTGCATGACGATGGACAGCACGGCGTCCACCGACGACTTGCTTTCGGCGCCCTTGGCCACCAGCAAGCCGACGAGGATGGGGGCAAGGAAGATGCCGATGAAATTCGAGGCCGAGGCGCTGCAGATGGCGGCCGGCACATTGCCGCGCGCCATGGCCGTCATGGCAATCGACGATTGCACCGTGGAAGGTAATGCGCACAGGAACAAGATGCCCATGTACAGGTCGGGCGTGAGAAACGTCAGCGCCAGCGGGCGCAGGGCCAGGCCCAGCAGCGGAAACAGGACAAAAGTGCTGGCCAGCACCAGCAAGTGCAGGCGCCAGTGCATGGCGCCGGCCACCACGGCTTCGCGCGACAGCTTGGCGCCATGCAGGAAGAACAGGGCGCCGATGGCGACGGTGGTGATGTTGCCGAAGACCACGGCCGTCTGGCCCGTGCAAGGCAGGAAAGTGGCCAGCGCCACGGTGACGAGCAGGGCGAGGGTGAAATTATCGGGTTTCAGATTGCGCAGCAGGGCAGCGGGAGAAAAAGAGGACATGCGGTAGCCTGGTAACGGCGCAGCCTTGCAACAGCATGCTGTGCCGGGGATGACAAACAGCGCCGGGAGCGGCGCCAGTGCTGGCTATTCTACCTGCATTGTCCGGCTCCTTGCCCAGCTCCTTGCCTGGCGGCATGGCTTGCCCGGTAAAACCACGCGGGCAAAAAAATGCCCTGTCCGCAGACAGGGCAACCCGGAGTAAAGTACAGCGCGAGGCGTTACCGCGAGGGGATTAGCCGGCGGCTTTGACTTTCAGCTCGTTCTTGATTTCTTTCACGCCGCTCACGGAAGCGACGATCTGCACGACGCGGTCACCCGCTTCGGCGCTCGGCACGTCGCCCGACAGGACGACCACACCTTGCTGGGTTGCTACCTTGACTGGCAGGGCAGCGGCTTGCGCATCGGCGCTCAGGGCGGCCTTGGCCGAGGAAGTGATGGTTTCATCAGGGACGGCTGCGGCAGCGTTGGCGGCCACGACGGTGTCAGCAGGAGCTTGTGCTTTTGGTGCGGAGTCAGCGGCATGCGAAGCGGTGATCGAGGCGCCCGACAGTACGATAGCGGCGACCAGGGTATTGAACAGTTTCGATGTTTGCATGGTAGTTCCTCTCAATGAAGTTAAAAGCTTCTTACTTGGATAAAGCAACACTTTGAAGCGTCACATCTACCCATACAGCAAGCGCCGTGCCAACTTTTAAATTTCTTTTAAAATCAAGCACTTACATTCAATCTCGATTTTTCCGGCCCGTTTCGCGGCGATCTGGCCGGAAAAACGAGGAATTTTGTCGCCTGATAGCGACAGCTTGTGGCAATACCGTCAATGTTTTACGCCAAGCCCTTGATTTTACACGCTTTATTTTTGTCGCTATTCAGCGACAGGGTCGCCATCGCCCCGAAACAGGGCCGGCGTCAGCTCGTATTTCTGTAATAAGCGGTAGAACTCCGTGCGGTTGCGGTCGGCCAGGCGGGCCGCGTCGGCCACGTTGCCATCCGTCAGGCGCAGCAGCTGAATCAGGTAGTCGCGCTCGAAGCGCTGCTTGGCTTCGTTGTAGCTGAGCGCTTCCAGCGATGGCACGCGCAGGGCCCGCTGCACCAGCGACAAGGGCACCAACGGCGCCGTCGCCAGCGCGCACACTTGCTCGACGACATTGACCAGCTGGCGCACGTTGCCGGGCCATGGCGCGGCCACCATGGCAGTCAAGGCATCGGGCGCGAAGCCGTTCAACGGTTTTTGATACTTGGCTGCCAGTTTCTGCAGGAAATGGTTCGCCAGCAGGGCGATGTCTTCGCGGCGCTCGGCCAGCGGCGGCAGGGTCAAGGTCACGACATTGAGCCGGTAATACAAGTCTTCGCGGAATTGCCCCTCGGTCATCGCCACGTCCAGGTCGCGGTGCGTGGCTGACAGCAAGCGCACGTCCACCGGACGCGTCTGGTCGGCGCCGACGGGGCGCACGGCCCGCTCCTGCAGCACGCGCAGCAGTTTCACCTGCAGCGGCAAGGGCATGTCGCCGATCTCGTCCAAAAACAGGGTGCCGCCATCGGCCGCCTGGAACAAACCTTCGCGGTTGCCGACGGCGCCCGTAAACGAGCCCTTCACGTGGCCGAACAGTTCCGATTCCAGCAGCTGCTCGGGAATGGCGCCGCAGTTGACGGCGATGAACGGCGCCTTGGCGCGGCGGCTGGCGTTGTGCAGGGCGCGCGCCAGCAACTCCTTGCCCGTGCCGCTGGGGCCACGAATCAGGATGCTGGCGTCGGAGCCCGCCACCAGCTTGGCTTCGGCCAGCAACTCGGCCATCTGTGAACTACGGCTGATCAGCTCGGCGCGCCAGCTTTCATCGCCCGATGCTGGCGCCGGCATGACGGTGGACAAGTTAATCGCATACGCCACTTTTTCCATCAAGAGCTTGCCGTCGAACGGTTTCGTCAGATACGCAAACGCGCCGCGCGCCGTCGCGTCGACGGCGTCGGGGATGGTGCCGTGGGCTGTGAGCAAAATGACGGGCAGGGCCGCATGCTGGCGGCGGATTTCATCGAACAGGGCCAGGCCGTCGCGACCCGGCAATTGCACGTCGGTAATGACCAGGGCCGGCAATTCCACGGCCAGGCGCGCCAGCGCCGCTTCCGCGCTGCCCACGGCCGTCACGCGGTAATTGCCCGCCTTCAGGCGAATGGTCAGCAGGCGCAGCAGGTCGGGGTCGTCGTCGACCAATAAGATGTGGGCGTGCTCGCTCATTTCGGCGCTCCCGCGGCGGGGCGCACTGACAGGCTGCGCTCGATGTTTTTCAATGCTTCAAGTTTTTCATTGAGCAAGTCGTTGCGGCGCTGGGCGTCGCGCAGCTGCGTGTTGAGCTTGTCGATGCTCTCTTCCTGGCGGCGCAGTTCCGCATACTGGCTGCCCAGCAATTGCGCCAGCGGCGCCAGCAGTTGCGCATCCTTGCCCGTGGCCGTGGCCAGCGGTTCCAGCAACGCTTGCGCGCGGGCCAGGTCGCCGGGACCACGCAAGGCCGCCTGCAGCATGGCGCGGCGCAGCGTGTTGTGCGGCGCATGGTCGGCTTTCGCCAGGTCCAGCTGCGCTTTCACCAGTTCCGACGGCGTCATCAGGCGCAAGGCGCTTTGATACGCCAGCAGTTCCGTCAGCTGGGGGTCCATCACCACCACCACACGCGGCGGCGTTTGCACCAGCACGGGCGTCTGGATGGGGGGCTTGGCGGCGCAAGCGCCCAAGAGCAATGCGCAAACGGCCATGCCGGCCAGGGAATTTCTCGTCATCATAAGGGCAGTTCTATCCGAAAATGCGCGCCGGCGGGGCGCGGTAAAAGAGTGACGCTGCCATCGTGGGCGGCGATATATTCGCGCACGATGGACAGGCCGATGCCATTGCCGTTGCGCGCGCCGGCCGCCTGGCGCACTCCCTGGTAAAACGGTTCAAAAATGCGCGCGGCATCCTCGGGCGCCACGCCAGCGCCCTCGTCGATGCAATCGATGCGCACGCGGCCGCCTTCGCAAGACAGGGTGAAATGCACGGTGCCGCCTTCCGGGCTGAAGCGCACGGCATTCGACAGCAAATTGGCCAGGGCCGTCGCCAGCTTGTCGCGGTCGGCCTGCACGATCAGGGATACGCCCTGCACCTCGACCGTCAACCGGCGCGCCAGCCATTGCAGGCGCTGCCCGGCCACCACATCTTGCAGCAAAACGAGCAAGTCGACCTTGCTGTGCGCCAGATGCTGGGCGTCAAAAGCGGCGGTATTGTAGCGCAGCAAGTCCTCAATCTGGGTTTGCAGGGATGCCGTGTTTTGCTGCAGGATGCCGGCGATTTCACGCTGGCTGTCGCTGAGCTTGCCCGCCACCTCATCTTCCAGCAGAGCCACGCCTTCGCGCAGGGCCGCCAGCGGGGTTTTCAGCTCATGCGAAATGTGGCGCAGAAAACGTTCCTTGTCGGCATCGAGGTCGGCCAGGCGCTGGCGCAGCCAGTCCAGCTGCTGGCCCAGGCGGCGCGTATCGGCCGGGCCGCCGACGACGATGGGCTGGTCGTAGCGCTTGTCGCCCAGGCGCCCGATGGCCGTCTCGATGCGGCGCAGCGGGCGCGACAGCAAGAAGCCGAAGCAGGTGGCCAGCACGGCCGCCAGCAGCACGGCGCCACCGACCAGCACGCCCAGCAGGCGGCGCTGGCGTTCCAGCTCGGCCAGCAAGGCGTCGTTGCGGCTGCCGATTTCCGTCTTGCTTTCGCGCGCCAGGCTGTCATTGATCTGTGTCATGCGGGCAAACGCGCGGTACACAACGGCGTGGCCATCGCGCTTGCGGCGCTTGCCCGCCTGTAAAACTTCCCACGCCGATTGCGCCTGCACCGTCCATTCGTCGGCCAGCTGCGGGGCGAACTCGGGCGTGGCGCGGTTCAGCACTTGCAGCGCCGCCGTCGCTTCGTCGCGGGCCGCCGCAAAGCGCTCGCGGAAGACGGGATCGTCGAGCACGAGGAACTGGCGCGCGCTACGCTCCATGGCCAGGGTGCGCTCGGACAGGCGCTGCGACTGTTCCGTCAGGGCAATCGCCTGCGCCGCCGTCTCGCGCCCCAGCCGCGCCAGGTGTTCCAGGGTCAGCAGGGCTTGCACGGAGGTGGCCGTCAAAATGCCCGTCGTCAAAATGAAGGCGGCAAATAACAGTTGGCGAAAGGAAAGTCGAGACAAGATAGGCGCCTTCGGTTCAGTCTGGATGACAAAAGGCGCATGGTACGCTAAGCGTACATTCGGAGACGCCACCCACCCGTGAATGATCAATTTAGCAAGACTGTCGCTTTTCCGGCTGCCAGCAAAGCCCCGGCGGCGGCGCGCGAATACTCCTAGTACAATAGGGAAAAACTTCACGCAGGCATCAAAGTGGCCTTCGGCCCTGGCATTGCGCCACTTTGCCCCCACATGTGATGCAGCCCCACCGACACTCCGAATCACCTACCGCAGAGATCCCATACCGCATGAGCACATTTGAAAAAGTCAGCAGCAACTTCATTCCAGTCTTGCAGGCAACCATCGAACAATATGTCGAGCCAGCAACGGGCATGCGCCATATCCACATGCATACCGAGCAGGCTGAGATGGTGTTCCTGGTGGCCTTTCCCACTGTGCCGGAAGTGAGCGACGGGCGCGCCCACATCCTGGAACACCTGGCCTTGTGCGGCTCGTCACGCTACCCGGTGCGCGACCCGTTCTTCTCGATGCTGCGCCGCTCGACGGCCACGTTCATGAATGCGATGACCTATCCGGACCGCACCGTGTACCCGTTCGCCAGCACCGACCGCAAGGATTTCTTCAACCTGCTCGACGTCTACCTGGACGCGGCCTTCTTCCCCAACCTCGATTACCTGAATTTCCGCCAGGAAGGCTGGCGCCACGCGTTCGAAGGCGACAAGCTCGTGTACCAGGGCATCGTCTTCAATGAAATGAAGGGCGCTTTCAACAGCCCCATGCGCGCGCTCGACAGCGGCATCGCCAGCGCCTTGCTCAAGGGCACGACGTATGAAGTCGAATCGGGCGGCGATCCGCTGAATATCCCCGAACTGACGCATGACATGCTGAAAGCATTCCACGCTAGCCACTACCACCCGTCGCAAGCCGTGATCATGACCGCCGGCAATATCGAAGCGTCGGCCGTGCAGGAACAGGTAAGCGAGCGCGTGTTGTCCAAGCTCAGCGGTTTCTCCGAACGCCGCCTGCCGCAGCTGGCGCCAGCATGGACGGCGCCGCAGGAAAACATCGTGAAAATTCCGTCGCAGGAAGCGCGCGACGATGAGTTCGGTCTGCAATTCGCCTGGCTGATGGGCGAGTCGAGCGACCCCATCGCCTACTACCACGCGCATTTGCTGTCGCACGGCTTGCTCGGCGAATCGTCGGCGCCCGTCATGCGCGCCATGGAATCGGCTGGCTATGGCCGCCCATCGGACATGAATGGCCGCGACGCGGGCATCCGCCAGATGGTGTTCCACATCGGCATGGAAGGTTTAACCCAAGAACAGATCGCCGATGCGCACCAGCGCATCTGGACGGCCCTGGAAGAGACGGCGGAAGAGGGCATTCCGGCCGCCGTGCTGCACGCGGCCTTGCGCGACATCAAATACAGCCAGCGCGAAATCAGCAGCGGCCGCATGCCTTACGGCCTGGGCCGCTTGTTGCACGCCTTGCCGCTGGCCATGTATGGCGGCGACGTGATGGACGCGTTCGACAATGCGGCCATCCTGGAAACCCTGGAACAGCAGATCGACGATCCGGCCTTCTTCAAGCAACTGGTACGCGAGCTGATCGCCAACCCGACCCGCTTGACGACGCACGTGGTGCCTGACAGCGCCTACTTCACGGACCGCGCCGCCCAGGAAGACGCCAAGCTGGCGGCCCTGCAAGCGACGCTGACGGATGCCGAGCGCGAACACATCGTGGCCGAGTCCGCCGCGCTGGAAGCGCATCAGCAACTGCCATCGAATTCCGAAGTCTTGCCGCGCATCCGCCCTGGCGACGTCAGCGCCTTGCCGCGCCCGGCCTTGCCGATTCCCCCTGCCGTCGACGGCGCCGTGGCGTTCAGCATCGCCTCGAACGGCATCAGCTATGCCAACGTGCTGTACGACGTGTCGAGCCTGCCGGAAGCGTCGTGGCCATGGCTGCGCCTGTACACGGACCTGGCGCCGGAACTGGGCGTGGGCGACATGTCGTTCGACGACGCCAGCGCCTGGCGCCAGAGCATGGTGCCCTCGTTCCACATCGGCCTGGAAGCCATTCCCCGCCCGCAACAAGCGATGCGCGTGGAATTGTCGTTCTCGGCCAGCGGCTTGCGCGAAGAACACGCGGCGATTGCCGCCGTGCTGTCGGCCTGGATCGCCAAGCCCCGCTTCGATGAAGAAGAGCGCCTGGCTTTCCTGATCGAAAGCCTGGTGCAAGACAAACTCTCCAGCCTGGCCGAGTCCGGCAACCGCTACGCCATGCTGGCCTCGGCAGCTCCCCTGTCGCCGACGCGCCGCTTCGACGACATCGTCGGCGGCCCGGCAGCGCTGCCGTTCTACCGCCGCCTGCAACAGCTGAGCAAAACGTCGGCAGGCTTGCAGGAAATCGCGCGCGAGCTCGACACCCTGCACGCGCACATCATCGCCCAGCAGCCAACCGTGCTGTGCGCCGGCCTGGAACAGGATGGCATCACCCTGGCCCGCTTGCTGGAATTGCCGGCAGCCAGCACGCAGACGGATGCACCGGCCATTGCCGTCGCAGCTGCTGCCTTGCCGCTGGCCAACACGGCCCTGCATGCGACGAGCCAGATCAACCATTGCTTCGTTTCCTGGGCCGTGCCCGGCGTGCACAATCCGGACGCTGCCGCCCTGGCCGTGGCCGCTGAACTGATGACCAACCAGGTGCTGCATACGGCCCTGCGCGAAAAAGGCGGCGCGTATGGCGGCAGCGCCAGCTACGCGGCCGGCGCCGGCACGTTCACCCTGAGTTCCTACCGCGACCCGCGCCTGGCCGGCACGTTCGCCGACTTCGGCACGACGCTCGATCAGATCCTCGACGGCGATTTCTCGCAGGAACAAGTGGAAGAAGCCATCATCTGCGTCATCAAGGGCCTCGACAAGCCGCACTCGCCGTATGCGGAAGCGCTGACGGCGTGGAACATGCAGCAGCGCGGCACGACGGAAGCCGTACGCCAGCAATTCCGCACCGGCGTATTAACTTGCACCCTGGCGCAGATCAAGGAAGTCACGCGCACCTGGCTGAAGAACGGCCAGCCGAGCCGCGCCGCGTTTGCGGGCAATACGACGCAAGACCTGGCGGGGCTGGAAGTGGTGGATTTGCTGGCGCTGGCTTCCTGAGCTAGCCAAGCGAATCGTGTCGGATTACGCGGCGTGCCGCCGCTAATCCGACCTACGCGACGAACGTGCCAAATTGCGTAGGTCGGATTAGCGCAGCGTAATCCGACACCGCCACGTATCAGCCAGGTACGGCGCTCGGTTCCATGTACATTAACTCCCACTGGTGCCCATCAGGATCCTGGAAACTATGTCCATACATGAAGCCGAAATCCATCGGCTCCTTGTAGATGCTGCCACCCGCCTGGACGGCCTTCGCCACCAGCGCATCGACTTCGCCGCGGCTCTCGGCCGACAGGCACACGAGCACTTCCGTCGCCACGGTGGTATCGCACAGTTGCTTGGGCGTAAATTGCTTGAATTTGTCGTGCGTCAACAGCATCACGAAGATGTCGTCGGCAACGATCATGCACGTTGCCGTTTCATCGGTGAAATGGGCATTGAAGCTGAAGCCCAGCGCCGTGAAAAACGCCACGGAGCGTTCCAGCGACTGGACGGGCAGATTGACAAAGATTTTACGGGCCATCATGTCTCCTTGTGGGTCGTATGAGTATGTACTGCCCGCCGATTCTACACCGGCTTTTTATGTGCCAGCGCGTCCCACGGTCTTCGGCGCGTAGCCGAAATAACGGCTGAACGCGGCGCTGAAATTGGACGGATGGCGATAGCCCGTTTGCCAGCCCGCCTGCGCCACCTGACACCCATTTTCCAGCAGTAACTTTGCCCGCTGCATGCGCAGCGCCAGCAGGGTGCGCTGCGGACTGTCGTTGTAGCGGTAGCGCCATCCCTGCTTGAGTTTGAACAAGCTCAATCCCGCTTGCGCGCACAGGTAATCGAGCGTCAGGTCTTGCGCCATCTGCTCCTGCATCAGCGCGTGGACGCGTTCCAGTTTGGCGATATCAGTCTCGGACCAGCGCGGCAAGGCAGCGGGTGCGGGCGCCGGACGCAGCGCCCGCAACTGTTCCTCCAGGATACTGAGCACGCCGATATGCACGGCCAGCGGATCCGCCGCGCGCAGCAACGCGCGCGCGTGCAGAGCGCTGCTGCGCGTCGTGGCCGCATGCGCCAGTTGGCGCGCGCCGCCGTTGGGTAACAATGAAATCAGGCCTTCCGGCCAGTAGCGCGCCAGCGCGTCTTCGCCCACCAGCACGCGCAATTGCGCCGCCCGTTGATGCGCCTCGAAACGGCGCTCGCCGCTGACGTGGTGAAACGCCGTCACCGTCGTATGGCCGCCCAGGAAACGCAATTGTTCGCCATCGCGCGTGAGGTAACCGGATGCGCCTTCCAGGCCGATGGTAATGACCATGCCGCCCGCGTCGTCATGCTTCGATGGCTCGACGAGCGCAAGGCGCGGGCGGTAATCGGAATGCACGAGCAGCAAGCCCTGGTCGACCTGGCGCTGGTCCGCGCGGCACGTACCCATTCCGGGGTCCAGCTGGCGCCGCGTCCAGCCTGCCGCGTCCCTGTCCTGTTCCCTCATCGCTCCCCCTGTTTTCCGCGCCGTCGCGCATACAAAATGCGCCGTGTCGCATACAAATGCAAATGATAACTATTCTCATTGTTGCATAAAATAGGCGTTCTTGCCCACCTCGCCGAAAGGAAATGCCATGCCGTTTACCACGCAACATGCCTTGCAACCGTACTGGGACCTGGCCGTCGCGCCCGTCCAGGCGGACGGGCTGGCCGCCGCCCTGGAACTGGGTATTTTCGAGGTGCTGGCCACGCCGCACACGCCGGCGCAGCTGGCCGACACCCTGGCGCTGCATGCTCCCCACACGGCCCTGCTGCTGGAACTGCTCTGGAGCATGCAGCTGCTGGAACGCGATACGGCCGCTGCCGATGCAGACACACAGCGCTACCGCTGCACGGCCGCCACCTTGCAGTATTTCTGCCGCAACTCGGTGGCCTTCTGTGGCGACGCCTGGCTGTACCGGCTGCATGCGCTGCGCCACTTCGCCACCCAGCTCAGTACGCTGGTGCGCGAGGGGGGCAAGGCCGCGCCTTACAGCACGGCAAATGGAGTCAACTGGGCCGTTGCCGCGCAGCAGCAGATCGGCCAGGAACAACGCGCCGTCACCATGCGCGCGGCCCTGTCCGTGATGCAACGGATCACCCCGTTTGCAGACGGCAACACGCCACTGCGCCTGCTCGACCTGGGCGGCGGTCCGGGCTGGGTTGCCATTGCGCTGGCGCAAGCCCATGCGGGTTTGCACGGCTGCGTTTTCGACTGGCCGGAAACGGTGGCCGTGGCCGCCGCCAACATCGCCCATGCGCAACTGACTGACCGCCTGGGGACGGTGGGCGGCGACCTGGACAGCGACGATATCGGCAACGGTTACGACCTGATCTGGTGCTCGTCCGTGCTGCATTTCGTGCCCGACATGGCGGCGGCCTTGCGCAAGATCCATGCGGCCTTGAAACCCGGTGGCGTCTTCGTTTGCGTGCAAGCGGAAATCGCTCCGGCAGCCGTTGACGCGGCGCGCGTGCTGCCGTATTACTTGCCGATGCGCATGCTGGGCCGCACGGTAACGCGCCAGGGGGAATTGGCACAATTGCTGCGCGACACGGGCTGGCGGCAAGTGGAGCAATACGGCGCCAGCGATTTTCCCATGGCGCCCGTGCAAGTGCTGATTGCGCGCAGTTGAATGGCAGGCGTTTTAGGCCGCATCTTGCTGCAGCGACTCGATGATCAAGCCGGCCAGGCGCTCGACGGGCGGCCTGGACACACTGGAGGCGCGCAGCAGTTCCAGCGACAACGGGGGCAGGGCGGGCAAACCGGCCGCCACGTGATCGAGCGCACACACGGTTGAGGGCAAGCCCAGGCCGGTGCGCACCGTCACGCCCAGCCCGGCGGCGGCCGCCGCCCACAATCCCGCCAAGCTGGGGCTGGTAAACGCCGTGCGCCAGGCGATGCCGGCATGGTCCAGCGCCTGCGTGGCGCAGCGCTGGAACAGGCAGTCGCGGTCGAACGTAATGAGCGGCAGCGGTTCGCCCGATTCGGGCCGCCACGCCAGGCTGGACGAGGCGATCCAGCGCATGGCCGGCTCGGCAATATGCTGGCGCTGCTGCGGCGGATACTCGGCCACGTCGGCGATGCACGCGCCGCCCCACAGCAGGGCCAGGTCCAGCTGCCCCATGGCCAGCCCTTGCATCAAGGCCGTGTTGCGCGCCACGTGCGCCTCGATGCGCACTTTCGGATGCGCGCGGGCAAAGCGCCCCAGCACGTCGGGCAGCAAGGCTTCGCCAAAATCCTCCTGCAAACCGAGCCGGATCCAGCCTTCCAGTTCCGCGCCGCGCAAGGCGACGGCCGCCTCGTCGTTGAGTTCCAGCAGGCGGCGCGCATAACCGAGCAGGACTTCGCCGGCCGGCGTCAGCGCCAGCCCCCGGCCATCCTTGCGGAACAGAGGCATGCCTGCCTGCTCCTCGAGTTTTTTCAGCTGCGCGCTGACGGCCGAGGTCGAGCGGCCCACCTTGTCGGCCGCACGGGCAAAGCTGCCCAGTTCGATGCCAGCCACATAGCTGCGCAGAAAGGCGATGTCGAAATTCAGCAGGCTCATGGCATCAATACAATCGTCCGGTTTTGTGGGATGGTGACTAGTAAATTATCTGATATTCAGAACGATCGTACTGCGCAACACTGTCAGGGTCAACCACTTTCCCCTCCCTGCCATGAGCACCAATTGCCAAGCTATTCCTGTTCCTGTCTCCCTGCCCGCGCCGGGCAATGCCCACCGCTGGAAAGTGCTGGCCGTCGGCGTGGCGGCCAACGCCAGCTTTTCCGCCGCCGCCAACGGCATGCCCACCACGGCCATCTGGCTGCGCAGCGGCTATCACCTGAGCAATACGCAACTGGGAGTGGCGCTGGGCGCCATGGGCCTGGGCGTGGCCCTGACCGAATTGCCATGGGGCATGGCTACCGACCGCTGGGGCGACCGGCCCGTGCTGCTGACCGGCTTGCTGGGCACCATGCTCGCGCTGTTGACCTTGCTGCTGTGGATCACGCCGGCGGACGGCAGCGTGCCGCCCTTATGGGCGCTGGCGACCGGGCTGGCGCTGGTCGGCGTGCTGGGCGGCAGCGTGAATGGCGCCAGCGGTCGCGCCGTGATGCGCTGGTTTGGCGCCGGCGAACGCGGTTTCGCCATGAGCATCCGCCAGACGGCCGTGCCCATGGGCGGCGGCCTCGGCGCCCTCGTCCTGCCCAGCCTGGCATCGCGCTACGGCTTCATGCCCGTGTTTGGCACCCTGGCCCTCGTATGCGGCCTGTCGGCGTTTTTTACGTGGCGCTGGATGCATGAGCCCGATTTCTCTGCCGAGGCCGCCACAGGGCCGCACAACGCGTCCACGGACCTATCTGCAGTGAAGCCGCCCCTGCAGAACCGCAAAGTCTGGCGCATGGTGGCCGCCATCGGCTTGCTGTGCGTGCCGCAGTTTGCCGTGCTCAGCTACGCCACCGTGTTCCTGCACGACCATGGCCACCTGGGCTTGGCCGCCATCACGGCTGTGATGGTGGCCCTGCAGGCGGGCGCCATGGTGATGCGCATCTGGAGCGGGCGCCATACGGACCGCCACGCGAACCGGCCCGCTTACCTGCGCGGCTCGGCCCTGGTAGCGCTGGCCGCGTTCATTTTGCTCGGATGCATCTCCTGGCTGCAGGCGCCGGGCTGGCTGTTGATGGCCGCCGTGGTGCTCGCCGGCATCGCCGTGTCCGCCTGGCATGGCGTGGCCTACACGGAGCTGGCCACGGAAGCGGGCGGCGCCAACGCGGGCACGGCCCTGGGCATGGCGAACACAGCCGTATATGCGGGCCTGTTCCTCACACCGATCGCCATCCCGCATTTGCTGGCGGCCAGCAACTGGTCCGTCGTGTGGTGGCTGGCGGGGCTGGTGGCGCTTGCTACCCGCCCGCTGTTTCCGAAAGACTAGGGCAGCACCCTGATCCGGTACACGCAGCGCATGGCGTTGGCCAGCACATGCTGCTCGCGCACGATGCTGGCGTGCGGTCCCACCACTTCCTGGAACAGCTGCATTTCGGAGCGGCAAAAGCCCTGGCAAGTGCGTGCGGCGGCGCAGATGGGGCAATGGTCTTCGATCAGCAGCCAGTCGTCGCCGTCCGCTTCCACGCGCGCCATATAGCCCTCTTCATCGCGCACGGCCGCCAGTTGCTGCAAGCGCGTGGGCAAATCCGGCGCCGAGCACGCCAGCGCATACGCACTGCGGCTTTCCTCTTCGCGCTGCGTGATGAGTTTATCCAGTCCCGCCTCGCCAAACAGCTGGCGCACGGAACCGATCAGCTTGATCGTCAGCTGCGCATGCGTGTCGGGAAAGCGCGCATTGCCCGCTTCCGTCAAGACCCAGTTCTGACGCGGCCGGCCGGCGCCCGCCTGCGCCTCCTGGCGCCCCTCGATGAGGCCCGCCGCCACCAGCTTTTGCACTTGCTGGCGCGCCGCCTCGCCCGTCATGTCCAGGGTCTTGGCCAGGGTCGCCGTGGAGACGGGGCCCTTGGTCTTGATGAAATACAGGATGCGCTCCGTCGTTTGCGGCGCCTCGCTATTATCCAAACGTTTACTTGTGTAATTCATTTCGCTCAACTATCATGGGGCCAGTTAACCAACTAATTGCTTGCATAATAGGCCGGTAGCTCCCTGCTGTCGAGGAGTTTCCACGTCCGCGTGCCGGCAAGACACTTTCTTGGACTGGATTTTCCATGCAGCTGCAGCACTCTCTCTGGCTGTTTCACGCCATCCTCGCCACTGGTCTGGCCACCTGGCTGACCCTGGCCGCCATCAACAACCTGCACGCCTTCCACGGCGCCGTCTGGGCCATCGGCAACACCATGCGCATGGATCCATTGCGCCAGGACCCGACCATCCAGACGCCGCTGCTGCGCCGCGCGCTCACGTCCTTGACCCTGCACCGGCTGGCGCTGGGCGTGGTGCTGGCGCTGCAGCTTGCCGCCGCCAGCGCCGCCTGGACCGGCGTGGCGCTGTTCTTCGGCGCCTCCCTGACGGCGGCGCTGCCCTGGCTGAACCTGGCCTTGTGCGCCATGGCCGCCTTTTTGCTGCTGATGCACCTGGGCGGCCTGTGGTTCGGCTACTGGATCGCGCAGGAAGGCTTGCAGACGACGCACCTGGTGCTGCTGCTGTGGACCATCGCGCTGTTTGTACTTTTCAACGCGCAGCGGACCTGATCAGCCTCCGCTGCGCCTCTTCTTCCCCGCTGTAAAAAGGACTTCATCATGCATACGAAACTCGTCGGCGCTTCCGCGCTGGCCATCACCCTGGCCGTCGCCGGGGCCGCCCTCTATCCGCGCGCGGACTCCCATGCGGCCGATGCCGCCGCCACTGCCGCCACTGCCGCCACCAAGGTGGCGCTGGTGCCCGTCGTGCTGGGCACACAGGAACGCTACTTCACTGGCGTGGGCGAACTGGAAGCGGCGCGCCAGGTGCAGGTGGCGGCTGAGACGGGCGGGCGCGTCACGCAGATCCGCTTCGCATCGGGCCAGCAGGTAGCAGCTGGCGCCGTGCTGGTACA
Source organism: Janthinobacterium sp. BJB401 (assembly GCF_013372745.1). Lineage (NCBI taxonomy): Bacteria > Pseudomonadati > Pseudomonadota > Betaproteobacteria > Burkholderiales > Oxalobacteraceae > Janthinobacterium > Janthinobacterium sp. BJB401. The sequence continues at coordinate 92,192 of NZ_JABXFH010000003.1, forward strand.
ACTGAATGACGCGCAGGAACAGGCAATGCTGCTGCGCCAGCGCGCGCAACTGAAAAACGCGGAAAGCAGCCATGCCCGCACGGTGCAGATGGTGAAGGAAAAAGCGGCCACGCAGGAGCAGCTCGATAGCGCCCTGGCCGCGCGCGCTGCGGCCCTGGGCGACGTGCGCCAGACGCAGGCGCTGATCGCGCAAAAGACCATCCGCGCGCCGTTCGCCGGCCAGCTGGGCATCCGCAAGGTACACGCGGGCCAGTACCTGAACGCGGCCGATACGGTGGCCAGCCTGATCGACACAAAGTCGCTGCTGGTGAACTTTGCCCTCGATGAACAGAGCAGCGCGAAGCTGGCGCCAGGCCAGGCCGTGCAAGTGCTGGTGGACGCCTATCCCGGCGACGTTTTCACGGCGAAGATCAACGCCATCGATCCGCTGATCGCCCGCTCGCGCATGGTGCAGGTGCAGGCGGCGCTGACCAATCCGCGCGGTGCGCTCAAGGCGGGAATGTACGCGAACGTGCGCGTGGCGCGCGAAGCAGGACAACAACTGACGGTGCCGGAAACGGCCGTGACCTACAGCGCGTATGGCGACACGGTCTTCGTCGCGCAGCAGGAGGGCAAGCAGCCGCTCACCGTCAAGCGCGTGGGCGTGAAACTGGGCGAGCGGGCAGGGGGCCGCGTGGCCATCATCGACGGCTTGCGCGAAGGCCAGCGCGTGGTCGCTTCGGGCCAGCTGAAACTGGCCGACGGCATGGCCGTGCAAGCCGTCGCCAACACCCTGGACGAAGTAAAACGCGCCGCGCCCAAGGCCGGCTCGTAAAGGAAAGACATCACCATGAAATTTACCGATTTATTCGTACGCCGCCCCGTGCTGGCGCTGGTGATCAGCACCTTGATACTGATGCTGGGCGTGATCGCCATCCTGCAGCTGCCGATCCGCCAGTATCCGATGCTCGAATTGTCCACCATCACGGTGAAAACCACGTATCCGGGCGCCTCGGCGGAACTGATGCAGGGCTTTGTCACGCAGCCGATCGCGCAAGCCGTCTCGTCGGTGGAAGGCATCGATTACCTCACCTCGTCGTCGGTGCAAGGCAGCAGCACGGTCACCGTGCGCATGGAACTGAACCGCGATTCCACGCAGGCGCTGACGGAAGTCATGGCCAAGGTCAACCAGGTGCGCTACAAGCTGCCCGAAGGCGCTTTCGACCCCGTCATCGAGCGCTCGGCCGGCGATTCGTCGGCCGTCGCCTATGTCGGCTTTGCCAGCGAAAGCGTCTCGGCGCCCGCGCTGACGGACTACCTGGCGCGCGTGGTGCAGCCGATGTTCGCCACCATCGACGGCGTGGCAAAGGTCGACGTGTATGGCGGCCAGCAGCTGGCCATGCGTTTGTGGATCGACCCGGCGAAACTGGCGGCGCGCGGCTTGACGGCGGCCGACGTGGCCGACGCCGTGCGGCGCAATAACTACCAGGCCGCGCCCGGCAAAGTCAAAGGTCAATTCGTCGTGTCTAACATCAGCGTCAACACGGATCTGACCAGCGTGGCGGAGTTCCGCGACATGGTCATACGCAAGGGTGGCGATGACAGCGCCGCCCTCGTGCGTTTGAAAGACGTGGGCACGGTGGAACTGGGTGCGGCCGCCACGGAGACGAGCGGCATCATGGACGGCGTGCCGGCCGTGTACCTGGGCCTGTCGCCCACACCGGGCGGCAACCCGCTGGTGATCGTCGACGGCATCAAGAAGCTGCTGCCCGAGATCCAGAAAACCCTGCCGCCTGGCGTGAAAGTCGAGCTGGCGTTCGAGACGGCGCGCTTCATCCAGTCGTCCATCGACGAAGTGGCGCACACCCTGCTCGAAGCGCTGCTGATCGTCGTCATCGTCATCTACCTGTGCATGGGTTCCTTGCGCTCCGTGCTGATACCCGTCGTGACGATTCCCTTGTCGATGCTGGGCGCGGCGGCATTGATGCTGGCCTTCGGCTTCAGCATCAATTTATTGACCTTGCTGGCGATGGTGCTGGCCGTGGGCCTGGTGGTCGACGACGCCATCGTCGTGGTGGAAAACGTGCATCGGCATATCGAGGAAGGCAAGACGCCCGTGGCCGCCGCGCTGGTGGGTGCGCGCGAAGTGGCCGGCCCCGTGATCGCCATGACGATCACCCTGGCCGCCGTGTATGCACCGATCGGCATGATGGGGGGACTCACGGGCGCGCTGTTCAAGGAATTCGCGCTGACCCTGGCCGGCGCCGTGGTGGTGTCGGGCGTGGTGGCGCTGACCTTGTCGCCCGTGATGAGCTCCCTGCTGCTGCAGCCGAAACAATCGGAAGGGCGCATGGCGCGCGCCGCCGAGCATTTCTTCGAGGGCCTCACCAGCCGCTATGCGCGCCTGCTGGACCGCTCGCTGCACCACCGCTGGCTCAGTGCCGGTTTCGCCGCGCTGGTGATGGTCAGTTTGCCGTTTTTATACCTGCTGCCGCAGCGCGAACTGGCGCCGGCGGAAGACCAGGCCAGCGTGCTGACGGCGATCAAGGCGCCGCAGCACGCCAACCTCGATTACGTCGAGCGCTTTTCGTACAAGCTCGATGATATCTATAAAAATATCCCGGAAACGGACTCGCGCTGGATCATCAACGGCGGCGAAGGCCCGGCATCGAGCATCGGCGGCATCAACCTGACGCCGTGGGCCGAACGTTCGCGCAACGCGGCCGTCATCCAGGCCGAATTGCAGCACGCCGTGGGCGACGTGGAGGGCACCAGCATCTTCGCCTTCCAGCTGGCGCCCTTGCCGGGATCGAGCGGCGGCTTGCCCGTGCAGATGGTGCTGCGCAGCGCGCAGGATTACGCCACCCTGTTCCGCACCATGGAAGACGTCAAGCAGCGCGCACGCGATAGCGGCCTGTTTGCCGTCGTCGACAGCGACCTCGATTACAACAACCCGGTGGTGAAAGTGCGCGTGGATCGTTCAAAAGCCAATAGCCTGGGCATCCGCATGCAGGACATCGGCGAATCGCTGGCCGTGCTGGTGGGCGAGAATTATCTGAACCGCTTCGGCATGGATGGCCGCGCCTACGACGTCATCGCGCAAAGCCCGCGCGAACAGCGGCTCACGGCGCAAGCCCTGACGCAGCAGTACGTGCGCGCCGACGACGGCAGCCTGCTGCCCCTGTCCGCCGTCGTGTCGGTGAGCGAACAGATCGAACCGAACATGCTGACCCAGTTCAACCAGCAGAATGCGGCCACCTTCCAGGGCGTGCCCGCGCCGGGCGTGACCCTGGGCGACGCCGTCACCTTCCTCGATGGCGTGGCCAAGACCCTGCCGCCGGGCTTCAGCTATGACTGGCAATCGGACGCGCGCCAGTTCGCCACGGAAGGCAATGCGCTGCTGCTGGCCTTCCTGGCGGCCGTCGTCGTCATCTACCTGGTGCTGGCGGCCCAGTATGAGAGCCTGACGGATCCGTTGATCATTTTGATCACCGTACCGCTGTCGATCTGCGGCGCGCTGATTCCGCTGGCCCTGGGCTACGCCACGGTCAACATCTACACGCAGATCGGCCTCGTGACCCTGATCGGCTTGATCAGCAAGCATGGCATTTTGATGGTGGAATTTGCCAACGAATTGCAAGTGCATGAAGGGCTCGACCGCATCACGGCCATCCGCAAGGCGGCGCAAATCCGCTTGCGTCCGATTTTGATGACGACGGCCGCCATGGTGGTGGGCCTGGTGCCGCTGCTGTTCGCTTCCGGCGCGGGCGCCAACAGCCGCTTCGGCCTCGGTGTGGTGATCGTCTCGGGCATGTTGATCGGCACCTTCTTTACCCTGTTCGTGCTGCCCACCGTGTACACCTTTCTGGCCCGCCGCCACACGGCCGACCATGCCACGCCGCGCGCACGCGATTTGTCGCAGGCGCTGAAGGAAACACCATGAAAAACTACCACTATCTTGTTTCTCTTTTCCCCGTGCTGGCCGGCTGCGCCGTCAGCCCCGCCTATGTCGCACCTGGCACGCCCGCCATCCATTTGGCCAGTCCGCAGCACACGCAATTCGCACCCGGCGCGAGCACCGTCAGCGAGGCCGCCTGGTGGACGTTTTTTGACGATGCGCGCCTGTCGCAACTGATCGCCAGCGCGCTCGAACACAACCTCGATATCGCCCAGGCGCAGGCGAACCTGCTGGCCGCGCGTGCCGTCTTCGACGAACGCCGCCTCGATGAGCTGCCCACCGTCACGGGACAGGCCGGATGGCAGCGCACGGTGCAACAGGACACGCCAGACAGCCGCGCCGCCAGCGCCAGCACGCGCATAGGGTTCGACGCGCAATGGGAGATCGACCTGTTCGGCCGCCTCGCGCACATGAGCCGTTCGGCGCAGGCGCGCGCCGACGCGGCGCAGGCGGACTTGCGGCAGGTGCAGCTGACGATCGCCGCCGAGGTGGCGCGCAATTACTACGAGGCGCTGGGCCACCAGCACAACCTGGCGCTGACGCAGGCACAGGTGCACAGCTGGCGCGATACGGTGGCATTGACCGACGCGCGCATCCGCGCCGGCGGCGGCTTGCCGGAAGAGCGCCACAACGCGCTGGCCAACCTGGCGCGCAGCGAGGCAATGCTGCCGCCGTTGCAAGCGGGACTACGTCAGGCGCAGTACCGGCTCGATGTGCTGAGCGGACAAGCGCCAGGCGCCATCGCGCTGGCCACCACGCCGCGCCAGCAGGCGCCGCTGGCGGGCCAGCTTCCCTTGGGCGACGTGAACCGCCTGATCAAGCAGCGTCCCGACGTGGTGCGCGCCGAGCGCCTGCTGGCCGCCTCCAGCGAAGACGTGGGCGCCGCCACGGCGGACCTGTATCCGCGCCTGAGCCTCGGCGGTTTCCTCGGCTTCTTCGCGTTGCGCGGCAGCGGCGTGTTCGACGGCGGCGCGCGCGCCTTCGAGGTGGCGCCATCGGTCAGCTATCCTGCCTTCCGCCTGGGCAGCGTCAAGGCACGTTTGCGCGGCACGCAAGCCGAAGCGCAGGGCGCGCTGGCGCGCTATGAACAAACAATGTTATTGGCGCAGGAAGACGTGGAAAACGCCGTCACGCAACTGGCGGAAAACCAGACGCGATTGGCGTCATTGCTGCAGTCGGCGCGCCACGGCAACGCAGCCCTCGGCATCGCCAGCACGCGCTATCAGGGTGGTTCCGGCAGCTACCAGGCCGTGCTGGAAAACCAGCGCGCCTTGTTCGATATCCGGCGCGAAGCACTGCTGGCGGAAACGGCGTCCTACATCGATGCGATTGCCCTGTACAAGGCGCTGGGATGGGGGCAAACTATGTGATCTTTTTAGCTCGGGAAGGCACGCGATGTTCAAGCAAGGCAGCTGGCTCAATCCACCGGAAAACTGGTCCGCCGACGGCGCGCAATTGCGCGTGACGACGGATGCCCACACGGATTTCTGGCGCAAGACCTCGTACGGTTTTATCCGCGACAGCGGCCACTTTTTCGGCACTGAGGTCGACGGCGATTTTACGGCGCAAGTGCACGTATCGGCGCAGTATGCGGCGCTGTACGACCAGGCGGGGATGATGGTGCGTATCGATGCGGAAAACTGGATCAAATGCGGCGTCGAATTTTCCGACGGCCAGCTGCTATTGAGCACCGTGCTGACGGTCGATACCTCCGATTGGGCCGTCAGCATCGCACCCGCCATGCCGGACGGTTTCTGGCTGCGCGTGACGGTGGAGCAGAACGTGATCCGCGTGCAGTATTCGACCGATGGCAAGCGGTGGCCGCTGCTGCGCCTGGCGCCGTTTCCCACGACATCGCGCTACCTCGTCGGCCCCATGTGCTGCACGCCGGAACGCGCGGGACTCGATGTCGTGTTTTCACAGTTTTCCACCGGCCCGGCGCTGCAAAAGGACTTGCACGATCTCACTTAGAACGCCACTGCGCCTTGCTTAGCTGAGCGCCGTATCGAGCACCATCATCAGCAGAAAACCGGACACCAGCGCGATACTGGCAAAACCGCCATTACCGCTGCGCTGCGCCTCGGGAATGGCGTCGTGCACGATGACGAACAGCATGGCGCCGGCGGCGGCCGCCAGTCCCCACGGCAGCAGGGCGGACGAGAGGCCGATCAGGGCCAGGCCGGCGAGCGCCGCCACCGGTTCGACCAGGCCGGAGGCGGCGCCCATGGCCACCGACAAACGGCGGCTGTAGCCCACGCTGCGCAGGGCCAGCGCCACGACCAAGCCTTCCGGCACATCCTGGATGGCGATGCCGGCCGCCAGCGCATTGGCGCGTTCCAGCGCCACGCCCGCATAGCCGACGCCAATCGCCAGTCCCTCGGGCAAGTTGTGCAAGGTAACGGCAAATACAAAAATCCACGCTCTTTTCAGGCTGCTGGCGGCGACGGGCGCGCCGTGCCGCACGCGTTCGCGCACCACCAGGTTCAGCGCGACGATCAGCAGCATGCCCAGACCCATGGCAAAGGCCACCAGCAGGCTGGCGTGCATGGGCGTTGCCACGCGCTGCCTGGTCACCGCCAGCGCCGGCAGCACCAGAGAAAACGCGGTGGCCGCCAGCATCACGCCGGCGCCAAAACCGAGGAAGCAGTCATAGCTGCGCTGCGAGAATTTGTGCGACAGCAGCACCGGCACGGTACCGAGTGCCGTGGCACCGGCCGCCATGGCGCCGCCGATCAGGGCCGGCGCCAGATGGGCATGGCGCAGCGTCAGCTGGGCTGCCAACGCGTACAACAGCAAAAGCAGCAGCGCGCCGCACAGGGCAAAGCCCAGTGCATTAGACCAGGACCAGTGCCTGGCCAAGGCCTGCAGCGCACGCGGCGTATTCACGCTGGCGGTGCCCGGCCTGTTGCGCTACAAGGGCATGGACGAGCTGCCGCCATCGCGGCCGTTCGGACGCATGCCCAGTTCCGCGCCCGTCAGCGGGTCGGCATCGGGATTCGATGCCGTGCGCGCGGCCATCTGCTGCACGGTCGCCAGTTCGTCCTGCGGCAATGTCACTTCCGCCTCGCCCGTGCCGCCGTCGACGGCCATCTGCTGGCGCGGGTCGGAAATGTACTGCCACTTGCCGCCCTGGTTCCACGGCCCCCGTTCCTCGCCCGGCCCCTGCGACATATTGAAATACACATCCGCATACTGCGGATCGCCCGGCAATTTGCCAGGAGGGAAATTGGGCTCGATCGAATACAGGGCTTTTTCAAACGACTTCTGGTGCGCCACTTCGCGCGTCATCAGGAAACCCAGCGCTTCCTTCACGCCCGGATCGTCCGTCAGGTTGATCAGACGCTCGTAGACGATCTTGGCGCGCGCCTCGGCGGCGATATTCGAGCGCAGGTCGGCCGTCGGTTCGCCGATGGTGTCGATGTAGGCGGCCGTCCACGGCACGCCGGCCGAGTTGACCAGGGGCGCGCCGCCGCCGTACAGCACCTGCGTCACGTGGCTGTCGTTGCCCGCGCCCGTGATGTTGCGGTACAGCTCCGCTGCCTGGTCGACGCCTTCGGCCAGCCGCCCCTTGGCGCCCTTGTTGAGCATGACGACGATATTGCCGATCACTTCCAGGTGGCTCAGTTCTTCCGTGGCGATATCGAACAGCATGTCCTTGCGGCCCGGATCGTCCTCCGACAAGGCTTGCGTGAAATAGCGGCAGGCGGCGGCCAGCTCGCCCTGCGGGCCGCCGAATTGTTCCAGCATCAGGTTGGCCAGCCCGGGATTGGGCTGCTCCACCCTGATCGTGTATTGTAGTCGCTTGTTGTGTGCAAACATGGTGCTCTCCTCGTTCGCAGCACGCCGGTCTACTCGTGCTGATTCAGTGATCTGTGGATGTCTTTCGACTCGTTGCGGCCCGGCCGGTCGTCGGCCAGCTTGCCCGCTTCGCTCTGCGGTCGCTGCGCCGCGCCCTTGACGTGAGCATTGCCATCGGGCTGCGTCAGGGTGCGCAGGTTTTCCTGCTCCACCGGGTCAAGCCCGCCCTGCGGCGTGATGACGTCGTTGGCCCAGTGGCCGCTGTTGGCATTGCCGCTGGCCAGTTTGCCGCCGCCCTGGTTGGCATACGCATCGCCCTGCGCCTTGTCGGCATCGGTCTTGTCCATGCGCGTGTTGCGGCCCTGGTCGGCGGGATGCTGCGGGGTGTTGCCGTGTTGGTCCTGCATGCGCTTCTCCTCGGTTGGTGGATGAAGGCCCATGCTACTGGCACGCGGCCGCCGGCAAGATAGGAGCGCGGCGTGACGTCATGTAGGAAAGCTTCGCGTGCATCAGCGCCGCCGCAGCCACAGCGCGCCGGCGGCCAGGCCGATGCCAAAGGCGCCGTACACCAGCAGCAGCGAGGGACGCGACAGGCGCATCTCGTAGCCGGGCTGCAAACGGTGCGGCGTCAGCTGGTAATCCGTGAAACAGGCCACGGCCGTGGCGCCGGCCGCCGCCGCCACGGTGGACGCCACGCGGCGCCGGTCGAGGATGTGGGCCGCATAGCGCTCGAACAGCACGCCCCAGAACATGGCGCTGCAATGGTGGATGACATAGCCGACCAGGGTGTGCCTGAGCGAGGCATCATCGCGGCGCGCCGCCTGGTCGCCCCACAGCCAGTGGCTGACGGCGTTGACGGCGGCGAATACGCTGCCCGTTTCGCGCCGGCCACACAGGGCCAGGGCGGCGGCGGACAGGAGGGAGGCGAGGCTGCCCGACAGGGCGCCATGACGCAGGGAAGGGGGCAGGGCGGGCATGGTTTTTCTCCAGTGGTGTGATCGCACAGTGAACTGAAACGCAAAAGACCTATCCAATCCCGTCAAGAGGAGACATGCATGCGCATACTGCTGACGGGGGCGAGCGGTTTCATTGGAACGCATGTTTCGACCGCGCTGCTGGCCGAAGGTTTCCAGCTCGCGTGCACGACGCACCGCGCGCCGCCGCATGCGCACGGCGGCAAGGAGCAGCGCGTGCGCCTGATCGAAGCCGATTTTGCGCGCGACACGGCCAAGGCCGCATGGCTGCCGCGCCTGGATGGCATCGACGTCGTCATCAACTGCGTCGGCATCATCGCCGAGCATGGCGCGCAGACGTTCGCGGCCCTGCACACGCAGGCGCCACGCGCCCTGTTCGCCGCCTGCGCCGAGAGCGAGGTGCAGCTGGTGATACAGCTGTCGGCCCTGGGCGCGGACGCAGGCGCCGTCTCGCCCTACCACCTGAGCAAGAAGGCGGCCGACGATTTTCTCGCCGGCTTGCCGCTGCGCGCCGTCATCGTGCAGCCTTCGCTCGTGTATGGCGACGATGGAGAAAGCGCGCGCCTGTTCCGCATGCTGGCCAGCCTGCCCGTGTATCCCCGCTTCGGCCGCGCGCCGCAGCTGGTGCAGCCGGTGCACGTGGACGACTTAAGCGACCTGATCGTCGCGCTGGTGCGCGGCGCGGGCGCGCTGGGCGGACAGAAAACGCGCCGCGTGCCCGTCGTGGGACCACAGGCGCTGCCGTTTGCGGCCTACCTGGCGGCCCTGCGCGCGGCCATGGGGCTGGGACGGCTGCGCGTCGCGCCGCTACCGCGGCTACTGCTGCCGCCCATGCTGCTGCTGGCCAGGCTGCTGGGCTTTGCCATGCCGGACCGCGCCACCCTGGGCATGCTTGATCGCGGCAATGCCGCCGATGCGGGGCTCACGCGGCGCCTGCTGGGGCGCGCGCCGCGGCCCGTGGCACAGTTCATCAGCGATGCGCGCGGCGCGGCCGTGCGCGCCCAGCTGGACTGGCTGCTGCCCGTGCTGCGCCTGTCGATGGCCATCGTCTGGATCGCCACGGCCATCGTCTCGGCCGGCGTCTATCCGCTCGAAGACAGTATCGGCCTGCTTGAGCGCAGCGGCGTGCCGCCAGCCTGGGCGCCGCCGCTGCTGGCCGGCGCCTGTCTGTTCGACCTGCTGCTGGGCATGGCCACACTGGCGCTGCGCCCGCCGTGGCGGCGCTGGCTATGGCCGCTGCAGGCCGCGCTCATCGTGTTCTACACCGTCTGGATCGCCGTGTTCCTGCCGGAATTCCTGTGGCATCCCTACGGGCCCCTGACGAAAAACCTGCCCATGCTGGCGGCCCTGTGGCTGCTGTACCAACTGGAGGAAAAGCCATGGAATACCTGATCGTCAAATGGCTGCACATCGTCTCGTCAACCCTGCTGTTCGGCACCGGCATCGGCTCGGCCTTCTACATGCTCTTCACGAGCCTGAGCCGCGACGTGCGCGCCATCGCCGTCGTCAGCCGCCACGTGGTGCGCGCCGACTGGCTGTTTACGGCCACCACGGTGGTGTTCCAGCCCCTGAGCGGCTTTTACCTGGCCCACCTGGCCGGATATCCCTTGAGCAGCCGCTGGATCGTCTGGTCCGTGGTGCTGTACCTGGTGGCCGGCGCCTGCTGGCTGCCCGTCGTGTGGCTGCAGATGCGCATGCGCGACATGGCGCAAACGAGCGCGCGCGATGGCGTCGCCTTGCCCGCGCTGTACTGGCGCTACCTGCGCATCTGGGTGGCGCTGGGCGTGCCCGCCTTCTTCGCTCTCATCATCGTGTTTTACCTGATGACGGCCAAGCCGGCGTGAGCGCGCCGGCGCCTTTCAGTGTTTGCGGCCCTGCTTCTTGCCGCCACGCTGCAGGATCAATCCGCCCGCGCGGCCCACGTTTCATGCAGGTGGCGCCACAGCAAAGCGCCATCGGGCGTTTTCTCATACACGACGGTGGACCAGCGTTCGGTGTTTTCCGCGCCCGGCAGCGACTGGAATTCGCGGTAGGACACGGTGGCGCCGGTGGCGCTTTCCTGGATCAGCTGCAAGTCCGTGATACGCATGGCGAGGCCCGGGCGGCTGCCGCCGGCGCCCTGGAAAAACCTGGTCAAGCCAAAGTGATCGAGCCGCATCCCGCCCGGCGCCACCATCGTAAAACCGGGCGAAAAACGCGCCAGCAATTGTGCGCAGTTTTCCGCTGCCGCCTCGCCAGACAGCCACTCGCGGATCAGCACATGCGTGGATAAAACGTCGTCAAAATAGGGATTCGTTGCAGTCATTTTTTTGCTACTCCATGGTGATGTAAAAGGTCGAGAACGGCGCGGTTGTCGATACGCAGACACAGTGCCAGGGGCAGTACGCACGACGCTGCGGCCAGCGCAAAGCACCAGTGGAAAACCTGCGCCGCACGCAGGTGCTGGGCGGGGTCGTCGAGCGACGCGATGCCCTGCGCCGCCAGCAAGCCATTGAGCAGTACGCTGAGCAGCGCGACACCGAGGCAAAAGCCCAGCTGGCGGTTGATATTCCACACGGCGCTGGCCTGGCTCAGCTGCGCGTCCGGCGTGCGCAAGAAGGCCGTGCTTTGCGCCGTGCTGCTGCACAAGCCGCCGCCAAAGCCCATCACGGCGTACGCGCCGGCCAGCCAGAACAGCTGATCGGCCGCCTCCACGCGCAGCAGCATCAGCATGCCCGCCGCCTGCAGCAGGGCGCCAGCGATGAACAGCGGTTGCGGCCCCACGCGGCGGTAGCTTTTGCCGGTCAGCGAAATGGCCGCAAACGAGGCCAGCGCCCACGGCAGCATCAGCGCGCCAGCCATCGATGCCGGCATGCCCAGCACGCCCTGCAGATACAGCATGGCCAGCAGGCTCACGCCCATGAAAACGCCCGGCACCAGCAGATACATCAGCATGGCGATGCGCAGCAGCGGCTCACTGGCCAGGCGCAGGTTCAGCAGCGGCGTCGATTTGCGCAGGGCGCCGCGCACATAGCCCCAGGCGCAGGCAACACCGAGCGCCAGCACGCCAGCGCCGGCCAGCAGCTCGTCCGGCGTGCCCAGCATGGTCAGGCCCAGCAACAGCAAAAGGATGGCTGTGCTGCCCGCCAGCAGACCGCCCGTATCGAGACGGGGTACTTGTGCGCGGGGCGGGTCGGGACGCAGCCAGCAGGCGGCCAGCAGCAGCGCCAGCGCGGCAAATGGCACGTTCAGGTAAAAAATCCAGCGCCACGACAGGCTGTCGACGATGACGCCACCCAGCGCGGGCGACAGGGCGGGCGCCAGCAAGCCCACCAGCATGATGACGGAGGACAGGCCGGGGCGCTCGGCAGGCTGATACAGCTGGTAGGTCATGCTTTGCCCCAGCGGAATGAGCAAGCCGCCGCCCAGGCCCTGCACGCAGCGCCAGGCGATCAGCGCCTCGATCGATGGCGCCAGGCCGGCGCCGATGCTGGCGCATAAAAAAGTTAGCAACGATGCCATGAACACGGTTTTGCTGCCATAATAGGCAGCCAGCCAGGCGCTGGCGGGGATGACGATGGTCAGGCCGAGGATGTAGGCGGTGCTGATCCAGGCCAGCTGCGCCACCGAGGCGTGCAGGGCATGGCCGATGTCGGGATAGGCGACGCTGGTGATGAACATGTTGATCAGGTCGACGAAAAACCCCAGCAGATAGATGGCCGCCACTTTTTTGCGATAGTCCATGGTGCTCCGAATGGCAAACGGCCAGCTTAAGCGTCCATCGCCATTTGCGTAACGGGCCAGCCCCGATTACACTGTCAAACAAATTTTGACAAACCTCTACAACCCGCATGCCTCCTCATTCTTATTTATGATCAGTCTTGACCGTTTGGGTATTTTCATCGCCATCGTCGACGCCGGTTCGCTGACGGCGGCCGCCGCCGTGCTGGGCCAGAGCAAGGCCGTCGTCAGTTTTAATTTGAAACAGCTGGAGGCGGAGCTGGGCGTGTCGCTGCTGACGCGCAGCACGCGCAGCCTGGCGCTGACCGACGTGGGGCGGCGCTTTTACGAGGATTGCCAGCGCGTGCTGAGCGAAGCGCAAGGCGCCATCGAAACGGCGCGCCAGGGCCACCAGGGCTTGCGCGGCACCTTGCGCCTGACCACCACCGTCGAATACGGCAGCCGCACGGTGATCCCCGCGCTGATCGCCTTTGCCGCCGCCCACCCGCAGCTGCAGATCCAGCATTCGTCGTCGTCCTCGCATGAAGACCTGATCTCGGGCCGCTACGACCTGGCCATCCGCATGGGTTCCCTCAACGATTCGAGCTACCGCGCCGCGCTGATCGAGCCGTACGCGATCTGGCCCGTCGCCTCGCCCGCCTACCTGGCCAGCCTGCCTGCCAAGGGCATCGCCACCTTGGACGAACTGCAGCGCGCGCGCTGGCTGGCGCACAGCCGCCTGGCCGCGCCGCTGCGCTGGGACGTGCAGACACCAGACGGTGCCGCCGCCTTCACGGCGCAGGACGACGCCGCCATCCATTCCGACTCCGCCTCGGCCCTGCTGGGCTTTGCCCTGGGCGGCTGCGGCGTGGCCCTGCTGCCGCAATGGCAGGTGGAGGCGGAAGTGCGCGCGGGACGCCTGCGCCGCCTGCTGCCCGACGTCGTCTTTCCGCAGCAGGGCGTGTATGCCGTGTATCCGAACACCCAGCATATCGCGGAAAAGGTACGCGCCTTTATCGACTTTTTGCGCGCCTTCGTGGGCACGCCAGACTGAGGTTTCACGTGGTCAATATTTGACAAAGACAACGGTTTCCGAGGGGCAAACGGGCGCCCCTTTCGTTTTGCACGGCCTACACTGGCAGGACGTTGTTCACCGATTGGAGACCATCATGGCACATACATTGGCAGCAGTTTTCGCCGTCCGCGACATGGCCGAGCGCGCCCGGCACGACCTGATCACGGCGGGCTTTTCCGGCGCCAGCATCCGCCTGCACGATGCGGGCAGTGACGACAGCGACAGCCTGCTCGACAGCGTCAAGCATTTCTTTACGGACCTGTTCGGCAACCACGCCGACCGCCACATCTATGCGGAAGCCGTGCGGCGCGGACATGTCGTGCTGACCCTGGAAGGCGCGAGCGACGCCGATATCCAGCGCGCCACCGACATCGTCGAACGCTACGCGCCGCTCGACATCGATGCGCACGCCGAGCACTGGCGCGCCGGCGGCTGGCAGGGCGCGCCGCAGGACGACAGCGCGCGGCGCCAGGGCGCCAGCATGCAGTCGGATGCGTCATCGCAGCAGGGCAGCATGAACGAGTCGCCAGGGTCGCAGCAATTTGCCAGCGACATGACGCCCCCGCCGCCGTCCAGCGTGGGCGCCAACGCGCGCCGCTATCCCGGCGCCGACAACCTGCCCGGTACCAGTTACGACGACGAGCAGTACTACCGCAGCCACTGGAGCGCCACCTATGTCGCCACCGGCGCGCGCTTCGAGGACTACGATCCCGCCTACCGCTATGGCCATTCAATGGCCAGCAGCGACAGCTACCGGGGCCGCCCGTGGGACGACGTGGAAGCGGATCTGCGTTCCACGTGGGAGCACACGTATCCGCAATCGGCGTGGGACAACTTCAAGGCGGCCGTCCGGCACGGCTGGGAACGCATCACGTCCTGATGCGCGCTGAGGGGAATAGCCCCTCAGCGCCCCTCGTGCGTGAGCTTGAGGAAGTGGTTCAGGATGTGAAAGTGGTCTTCGAAGAATTGCTCTTCCATGGCCGGCAGCGCCGCCACGGGCACCCACTGCGCCAGCGCCGCATCATCGGCCGCCGTCACTTCCGGCAACTGGCGCGTCTTCAAGTCAAAATAATGCGCATGCGTGATGGTGCGCCCGCGCTGGCTGCGGTCCGGGTGGTCGAACACGGCCACGCCGACCAGCGCCTCGACGAGGGTGGGCGCCAGCACGCCCAGCTGGGTTTCCTCCGCCAGCTCGCGCAAGGCGCCTTGCAGCAGGCGTTCGCGCGGCTCCAGGAAGCCGCCGGGCAAGGCCCACAAGCCCTTGCCCGGATAGCCGCCGCGGCGCACGAGCAGCACGTGGCCGCCCGTCTGCACCAGCGCGTCGACGGTGGTGAAGATGGGCGGATACGGCGCCGCGCGCCAGCGCGCTTTATAGGCTTCGATGGCGCGGTATTCCTGCACCAGCGGCGCATACCACGGCAGCAAGGTCCACGCTTTGACATACTGGCCGATGGCGGCCGGCAGCAGCTGCGCCACGGCGCTCAGCGACACGTCCACGTCTTGCGCCTCGAACAGCACGTTGCGAATCGCCGTCGCACCGATGGGCGCACCGGGATCGATCTCCAGATTGAGTAACTGCCAGTGCGGGAAATGGTGCAGGTAATAACTGGTGGCGTCCTTGAAGCAGGCCACCAGAGTCACACGCTGGGCCTTGGGCACGGCGCCCGTCACGGCGCGCCGCACGGCATCGGCCCACAGGCCATCGTCGTAGTAATCGCGCACGGCCACGTAATGCACGCGCGCGCGCTGCGCCTCGGGTAAGGTCGCGGCAATCATGGCGGCCCGTTCCTGCCACGTAAACGGGTTCTTCGGGCTGCGCGCATGGAAGGCCGAGCCGAGCACCACCACCACTTGCGCGGCCGTCGCCAGCGCCTTTTGCAGCAAGCCCGCATGGCCATTGTGAAAAGGCTGGAAGCGGCCGATCAGGATGGCCGCGTCGGCGGAATAGGCGGGATAGGCAAGGGTCATGCGTCGTCTCCGGTAGGGTAGTGGGCGGCGATCGGCAATTGGCGCCCGCTGCCAAAGGCGCGCGAACGCACGCGGATGATGGGCGCCGCCTGGCGCCGTTTGTATTCATTGCGGGCGACCATGCCGAGGATGCGCGTGACGAGAATCCGTCCCTCGTCCGTCTCGCGCAGCTGGTCGACCAGGGTCAGTGCTTGCGCGCTTTCTTGCGCCGGCAGGCGGCGTCCCTCGATATGCCATTTGAGAATCTCATCGAGCACGGGATAGGGCGGCAAGCTGTCCGTGTCGCGCTGGCCCGGCGCCAGTTCCGCCGACGGCGGTTTATCGAGCACGGCGACGGGAATCAGTTCGCGCCCGGCGCTGGCGTTGAGGTGACGCGACAGGGCGAAAACCTCCGTTTTATACAAGTCGCCGAGCAGGCCCAGGCCCCCGTTCGTGTCGCCATACAGGGTGCAGTAGCCCACCGAGATTTCGCTCTTGTTGCCGGTGGTGAGCAGCAGGGCGCCGAAGGCATTCGAGTACTCCATCAAGATCGTGCCACGCACGCGCGCCTGCAGGTTTTCCAGCGGCAGTCCCTGCAGCTTGCCGTCGAAGGCGGCCGCGTAGCCCGTTTCGTATTGCGCCACGATGTCGCGGATCGGATGCGTGTAAAGGGCGATGCCCAGGTTGGCGCACAGGGCGACGGAATCGGTGACGGAGCCGGCGCTGGAAAACACGGATGGCATGGTGATGCCCACGACGTTGTCGGCGCCCAGCGCTTCGACAGCCAGGGCCAGGGTCAGCGCCGAATCGATGCCGCCCGAGCAGCCGACGACGACTTTCGTAAAGCGGCAGCGGCGCGCGTAGTCGCGCAAACCGAGCACGATCTGGCGCCGCGCAAATTCCACGGCGGGGATGCCATCCGGGTCGGGTACGGGGAAAGGCTGACCATCGGGCCGCGCGAAACGGCCATCGGCAAAGCGCAGCAATGGAAAATCCTCGACAAAGCGGGCCGCCTCGAATTCCACGCCCTGGCTCGGTGACATGGCGAACGAGGCGCCGTCGAACACGAGCTGGTCCTGGCCGCCCACCTGGTTGACGAAGAGCAGGGGCAGATTCACGCGCGCGCAGGCGGCGCCAAACACCGCGTGGCGCTGCGCCCGTTTGCCGATGTCGGACGGGCTGGCGTTGATGCTGACGATCAGATCGGGCTGCGCCGCGTGCAGGGCATCAAACGGGTTGACGGCGTAGGCGCGGCCATCGTCGTTCCAGCCGTCTTCGCAAATCATGAAGCCGACCTTGCAGCCGGCGATAGCGAGGGTGCAGGCGCCGGGCGGGCCCGGCTCGAAATGCCGGCCCTCGTCAAAGATGCCGTAAGTGGGCAGCAGCTGCTTGTAGTATTCGGCGACGATCTGCCCGTCGCGCATCGCCAGCAAGGCGTTATACAGGGGCTTGCCAACGCCGGGGTTCGGCCGCGCCGTGCCGATGACGGTGACCAGCGCCGGCCAGCGCGTGGATGCTTCCAGCAGCTGATTCAGCGCCTGCTGCATGCCGCGCAGGAAGGCGGCGTCCTCGAACAGGTCGCCCGGGTAATACGCGCACAGCGACAATTCGGGGCACACGAGCAGATCCGCGCCATCCTCGCTGGCGCGCTGCATGCGCGCGGTGATGGCGGCACAATTGGCGTCGAAGTCGCCCACGGTCGGGTTGAGCTGGGCGAGGGCGATGGTCAGCATGGTGATCCTTCAGTCGGTTGCGCTTGAAACCACTATCCTGCCTGAAAAATTTCCTGAACGTACTGATGCAATCGTGCAAGCCCACAGGTCACTGTGCTACACGGTCTTGAGCCAGGCCCGCAAGCGCGTGCGCGCGTTCGCATACGGCGACGACGTGTTGAACTGGATCATGCGCCCCATCGTGTAATGCGTGTACCAGGGCTGGCCATACAATTGCGCGTCATCATGACTTTCGACCAGCGCCAGCAGCTGGTTTTTCGCCTGCTCCAGGCGCAGCAGCAACTCATCCATGCCCAGTTCAGCATAGTCGGCATAGAAGCGCTGCGCCAGTTTTCCCAGAGCGTTCCACGTGAAACCTTCGGCGGGAAAGGCGATGTCCTCGATGCGTTTGCCGTCGCGCAGCTGCGCGTGCCAGTGCAAGACCAGCTCGTTCCACCCCACCAGATAGGCGAGCAGATCGCACACGCTCATGCGCGTACCCGCCACCTGTCCTTCCAGCACAGGTTCGCGCGATAGCTCCGGCGGCACGCGCGCCAGCTCCTGTATCAACTTCGCATACGTGCTGTTGATGGCGTCGAGCAGTGCCTGCTTAGTGTCGGGGATCGCCATTACGCCGCCTGCACGACAGGCAAGCCGGCCGCCTGCCAGTCGTCGTAGCCGCTGCCGAGACGGCGCGCCTGCAAGCCGTGCTGGCGCAGGGCCGCCACGGCCTGCACGGACAGCACGCAATACGGGCCACGGCAGTAGGCGGCGATTTCTGCGTTCGCGGGCAATTCGCCGAGGCGACGCTGCAAGTCATCAAAAGGAATATTGATCGCACCGGGCAGGTGGCCAGCGGCAAATTCCTGCGCGGGACGCACGTCGAGCACGGTGATGCTGGCCTCGCGCATGCGCTCGTGCAACTCGTCGCCCGTGATCGCTTCCACGTGGTCGCCCCGGCCCAGCGCCTGCAACTCGCTGCGCTGGTGCTGCGCATACACGTCCAGTGCGGCCAGCAATTGCACGATGGGGCCGCTGCCCAGCCGGTACAGCACGCGCTTGCCGTCGCGCCGCGCCTGCACGAAACCGGCGCGCCGCAACTGCTGCAAATGCTGGGAGGTATTGGCCACGGACAGGCCCGTCAACTCCACCAGTTGCTCCACCGCATGTTCGCCATGCGCGATCTGCTCGAGCAGACGCAAACGGGGCGCGCTGCCTAAAATATGGGCAAACCCGGCGGAACCGGTCAGCAATTCGATATCAGCATTTTTCATTGACACGATGCTAGCACCCTTATAACATTCAAGCAATCAATTGAATGTTAGGAGCGGTAATGCAAATACTCTGGCTCGATGCACTGGCGATCGGCGTGGGCGCGACGGCGGTGATGGATGTGTGGGCGGTGGCCTTGAAACGCTTTTGGTGCATCCCCTCGCTGAACTTTGCGATGGTGGGGCGCTGGCTCGGCCATTTGCCGCGCGGCACCTTCAGCCATGTCAACATCGCCCAGGCGGCGCCCGTGCGCGACGAGGCCATCCTGGGCTGGACGGCTCATTACCTGATCGGCGTGCTGTTTGCGGCCGTGCTGCTGGCGCTGGTGGGACAGACGTGGGTGCAGCAGCCGACGTTCGCGCCGGCCCTGCTGGCGGGCCTGGTGAGCGTGGCCGCGCCATTTTGCATCTTGCAGCCGGGCATGGGCGCCGGCCTGGCCGCCAGCAAGACGCCGCACCCAAACGCCGCCCGCCTGCGCAGCCTGATGGCCCACACGGCGTTCGGCATCGGCCTGTACCTGGCGGCCCTGCTGTGGTCGACTATCCGCTGATCAGCTCGTCAGCGGCGGCCCCGGTGCCGGCGCCGGTGCAACGGCTGACATGGCCGGCGCCTCGGGCTGCGCCGGCACAGTGCTCAGCACCATCGTGCTGGGCTTGGCAATGGCGATGTGCGCATCGTCCAGACGCTTGAGCAGTTCGAACAGCAGCGCGCTGCGGATGCCCGACGTCAGGCGCGGCGACGAGGCAAAGCCGGTGGCGTTGAACAACAACAGGCCATTGTCGATGCCGTCGAGCTGCACATTCGGCGCCGGTGTGTCGAGCACGTCGGGATTGTCGACAAAGACGGACAGGATCAGCGCGCGCGCCACCTGCGCATCCGTGCCCAGCGGCAGCGGCAGCTTGACTTGCACCAGGCCCAGCGGATTGGCCAGGGTCACGTTGCGCACCGTCTTGGTGATGAATTCCGAGTTCGGCACGATCACCGTCGAACGGTCGCCCAGCTGAATTTCCGTGGCGCGCACATTGATGCGGCGAATGTCGCCTTCCACGCCGCCCAGGGACACCCAATCGCCCACTTTGACGGGACGCTCGGCCAGCAGGATCAGGCCGGAAACGAAGTTCTGCACCACCGCCTGCAAGCCAAAACCGATACCCACCGACAAGGCTGACGCCACCCATGCGATGCGTTCGAGGCCGATGCCGGCCGCCGACAGCGCCAGCGCCACGGCCAGTACGCCGCCGATGTAACCGAACAGGGTGATGAAGGACACTTGCATGCCCGTGTCGAGATTGGTGGTCGGCAAATAACTGTTTTGCAGCCAGCGCTTGAACAAGCCCAGCGCGACAAAGCCGACGAGCAGCACCAGCAGGGCCTGGATCATGGCGGCCGGGCGGATCGCCACCTCGCCGATGGCCAGGCCATCCTGCAGCTTGCCGACGCGCTGGAACAGCTCGCCCGGACCTTCACCGAATGGCGCCAAGAGCAACATCAGGGCCAGCAGCACGACGATGGCGCGGCCGATACCCGACAACAGCACGGCCGCCTGGTCGCGCGCCTTGGGCGTGGCCAGCACGGGATGGGCCGCGTCCGGCGGCGGCGGCGTGGAGGCCAGCAGCATGCAGATATCGTCGACCAGCACCGTCAGCAGATAGGTGCTGCACAGCACGACGATGACCCAGGCGATTTGCTTGGCAACAAAGCTGCCAAAGGCCACATAGCCGATCAGCAAGCTGATGACGCTCGACGCCAGCGCCAGCCACAGCAGCACCGTGACGCAGCGCAGCCACAACGGCGTGATCAGATTGGCGGGATCGGCCTCGCGCAACTGGCGCCAGCAGCGCTCGGCGCGCATCAAGCCGTAGGCGATGGTCGTGCTCATCACGAGGGCGACGATGCAGTTGACGGCCACGGCCGTCGACAGGCCCGCATTGATGACGATGGTGACTCTTTCGGTCGCCCACACGAGCACGACGATGAAGGAAAACATCGATGGAAAATTGCGCATGCGGTGCGCCAGCGCATCGGGCAGGGGCAGCAAACGCCACGACACGCGGCGCGGCGACAGCAGCGCGTGGCCGAGCCCTGCCGTGAAACCGGCAAAACAGATGATGCCGATCAAGCTGCTGAGGAAAGTCGAGGTCTTTTCGGACAGGCCGCCCTCCCAGCGCAGTCCCATGGCCAGCAATTCGGCCACCAGGCCCGGCGTGGCCAGCGCCAGCACCAGCACGGCCAGCGCATGCAGGGAGCGGCGCAAGCGGCCGTGCGGCACGCGCGTGGACGTCACCACCAGCAAATAGCGCGAAATCCAGACGCTGGCGCCGATCACGGCCACGATGGCGGCCAGCAAGCCGCCCCAGGCCGACCACGGCGTGGCGCTTGCCGCGTTCGCCAATTCCAGCTCCAGCGCCCGCAGGCGCTGCAGGTTCTGCGGCAATTCCGCATGCAACTGTTTCCAGAACGAGCCGGCGAGTATCGAGGCCGTGCGTTCGCCCAGGCGCGCCTGCAACTGCGCGCGGCGCACCGTCGACACCTGCTCCGACGCCTGCGTCGCTTCCACGGCCAGCAAACGCGCCAGTTTGACCTGCGCATCGAGGGCGCTGCTGGTGCGGTCCAGCTGGCTGCGCTGCGCCGCCACATCAGGAGCATCTTTCGTGCCTGCCGCCGGCTTGCCCAACTCGGCCAGCCGCGCCTGCACGCTGGTGAGCGTGGGTGCGAGCGCATCGGCCACCTTGTCCGCCTCGGCGCTGGCCGCCAGCGCATCGGCGCGCATCTGCGACAGGGTCGCGTCATCGAGCTCCGCCTCGCCGTCGAGCGCCTTCTGGATGCCGGTGATCTGCTTGCGCAAGCCATCGAGGCGCTGGTCGGCCGTGGCGGCGTCATCGACGGGTTGCGACCAGGCGGGCGGGGGAGCCAGCGAGCAGGCCAGCAACAACGCCAGCAGGAAGGGAAAGAAACGGAGACGG
Source organism: Janthinobacterium sp. BJB401 (assembly GCF_013372745.1). Lineage (NCBI taxonomy): Bacteria > Pseudomonadati > Pseudomonadota > Betaproteobacteria > Burkholderiales > Oxalobacteraceae > Janthinobacterium > Janthinobacterium sp. BJB401. Next base: position 113,569 of record NZ_JABXFH010000003.1, read on the forward strand.
AAAGAAGTCATGCGGACCTATGGCTGAAAATGAGAAAAACGGCCGGATTGGCGGCGGCGCCGGTCAAGGCGTGCCGCCCGGCAGGTGCCTGCCAATATAGCTGAAAACACCGCCAAGCCGCAGGATAAGCGGAACCGGCGTGTGCCCCGGAGGGAAACTAGGCATATTACCCTATGGAAATATGATTCAAAAAGGTCTAGGATCGTCGTCCGCTTGGCGGCGCGGCAGCCATCTGCACGCCGCCGACCTTTTCACCATTCCCTCCGTATTGAGACCGCCATGAAGTTTTTATCCAACCTGACCATCGGCACACGCCTCGCAGTGGGCTTTGGCGCCATCGGCGCCATGCTGATCATCATCTCCTGCCTGGGCATTGCCATGCTGGGCAAGATCAACCAGGGCACCGGCCATATCGTGCATGACAGCATGCCGAAGATCGAGCTCGCCAACAGCGTCTCGGCCAACATCAACGACATCGCCATTGCCCTGCGCAACATGATGCTCAGCGCCGATCCGGCCGACCAGCGCAAGCAAACGGACGCCATCCTGGCCGCGCGCCAGGCGGCGGCCGGCAATCTCGGCAAGCTCGCGAGCATGCTCGATTCCGACCGTGAACGCGCGTTGCTGGCGAAGATGAACGACGCCAACACACGCTACGCGCAAGGGCAGGAAGCCTTGCTTGAACTGATCAGGAGCGGCACGCCGGACGACAGCAGCGCCTACCTGTACGGCCAGCTGCGTCCCGTCTTGCTGGTCTACAAGCAATTGATCGCTGAACAGATCAGCTTGCAAAACACCCTGGCCACCACGGCGGGCGACAATGCCAATGCCACGTATGCCAACACGCGCACCTTGCTGATCGGCATGTCGCTGGCTGCCTTGGCCATCGCGGCGGCCTTGGCGTATGGCATCACACGCTCGATCACCGGTCCCGTCGCGACGGCGCTGCAGGTGGCCAACACGGTGGCCGCAGGCGATTTGCGCAGCCAGATCACCGTACAGTCGCGCGATGAAATGGGGCAACTGTTGCAGGCGCTCAAGCGCATGAACGACAGCCTGGCGCACACGGTGGGCACGGTGCGCGCCGGCACGGAAACGATCGCCTCGGCCTCGTCCGAAGTGGCGGCGGGCAGCCTGGACCTGTCTGCGCGCACGGAGCAGCAAGCCAGCTCGCTGGAAGAGACGGCGTCATCCATGGAAGAGCTGACCTCGACCGTCAAGCAGAATGCCGACAATGCACGCCAGGCGCATGTGCTGGCCGACACGGCCTCCGGCGTGGCGCAGCGCGGCGGCGCCGTCATCGCCCAAGTGGTGGCGACCATGCGGCAAATCGACGCCTCGTCGAGCAAGATCGCCGACATCATCGGCGTCATCGACGGCATCGCCTTCCAGACCAACATTCTGGCCTTGAACGCGGCCGTGGAAGCGGCGCGCGCAGGCGAACAGGGACGCGGCTTTGCCGTCGTGGCCACGGAAGTGCGCAGCCTGGCGCATCGCTCGGCAGCGGCCGCCAAGGAAATCAAGACCCTGATCGACGACTCGACCCGGAGCGTGGCGGCCGGCAGCGAGCTCGTGCATCAAGCCGGCGACACCATGACCGACCTGGTCGACAGCGTGCGCCGCGTGACCGACATCATGGAAGACATCACCTCGGCCAGCGCGGAACAGACGGCCGGCATCGAGCAAATCAACCAGGCCATCAGCGAGATGGACAACGTCACCCAGCAAAATGCGGCCCTGGTGGAAGAATCGGCCGCCGCGGCCGCTGCCATGCAGGAGCAGGCGGCGACCCTGGCGCAGGTGGTGAGCGTATTTAAACTGGGCGGCGTGGCTGCGACGACCGTGCCAACATCTGCCGCGCGGCCAGCGACCGGCACGGCAATGCGCGTGGCCGTGACAGCGGCGCCGCAACGCGCCAGCGCACCGGCGCAGTGGGAGGAATTTTAAAATAGCGCGCCGGCGTGTACCATGAACATAAGATTGAATTTAGTCGTATTAAATTCAATTTTATGTTTACCTTAAAGCTCAACTGCTAGCTCAACTGTTGCGTACATATGCTTGCAATTAAGGACTACAATATAAAAAATATGTTCACTTCCATGTTCACTTCCTGATTATGACAAAACGTGCCCGCCCGGAAGATGCCATGCCGACGCTCGTCAACGAGCGGCTCAGGATATGGGGCCAGTGCGTGCGCAAGCAGCGGGTGCAGCAAAACATCACGGCACGCGACCTGTGCGCCCGCCTCGACATTTCGCACCCCACCCTGCAACGCATGGAACGGGGCGAGGCATCCGTCAACGTGGGTCTGTTCCTGGCCGCCTTCCACGTGCTCGGCATCCTTGCCATCACGGCGCCGGAACCGGACGCGGCGCTGTGGCAAATGGACAGCGCCAACATCCGCAGCCGCCCCGCCGTAAACGAGCACGACGATGGCTACTTCTAGCCGTCCCCTGTTTGTCTATCTGCAGCGGCCCGACAACGGCGAATGGGTGGTGGCTGGTCGCTATGTGCTCGATGCGCGTACCGGCATCGGCAGCTTTCGGTACGCGCCCAGCTATGCCGATGCAGGCTTGTCCTGGGCCATCGATCCCGTCAATCTGCCCTTCATTCCCGGCATGGAACACCTGGCGCGCCGCTATGGCGGCCTGCATGACGTGCTGCGCGACGCCAGTCCGGATTCCTGGGGACAGATGCTGATACGCCGCGAACACCAGCTGGGCGAAAAAGCCACGGCGATCCAGTTCTTGCGCCTGTCGGGCAATGGTGACCGCTGGGGTGCGCTGGCCGTGGGCGACACGCCCAAACCGAACATAGCGCAACTGGCCAGTCCCAGGCTGCATCGCCTGGACGCGCTGGTGCAAGAACTGTTGGCCATCGCGGAAAGCCGGCCAACACTCAATGCGCCCCTGCGCAAACGCCTGTTCGCCACCCCCAGCATGGGCGGCGCGCGCCCCAAGGCCACGGTGCAGGACGGCGAAGACTATTGGCTAGTGAAGCCGGGCCTGATGACCGATACGGTCGACCTGGCACTGCTGGAACACGCGACGATGCAATGGGGCAGGGCGGCCGGCCTGCGTTTCGCCGACACGCGCCACCATGCATTGACGGCCGAGCGCAGCGTGGTGCGCATCCTGCGCTACGACCGGCGCGGCGCGCGGCGCGTCATGACCGTCAGTGCCGCTTCGCTGCTGCAAGTGCAATATCCACCGGTGGAAGTGGCTGACAGCGATGGCGCCAGCTACCCCCGCCTGGCCGAAGAACTGCGGCGCATCGGCGCACCGGCAGAAGACGGCATCGAACTGTTTGGCCGCATGGTCTTCAACGGCGTCGTCGGCAACAACGACGACCATCCGCGCAACCACGCCGTGCTGTTCCATCTGGACGAGCAACGCTGGCGCCTCTCGCCCGCCTTCGATGTCGTACCGGATACGCAAGACGAGCCGCAATCACTGGTCATGCAAGTGAGCGCCGGCCGCCGCGACATCACGCGCGACGCCATGCTGCGCGATGTGACCCGTTTTGGCTTCACCACACGCGGGCAGGCGGAGGAGTATATCGATGCCCTGCTGGTGCGCATCGCGAACGCTTTTGCGCAGGTGGCGCCGCTGCTGAACGCGGCCTTGCGGGCACGGATGGCGGAGCGCTTGCGGACAATGCTGCTGCGCCTGGCTTAGGCGCAGGTGTAACGTCACCAGCCGACTAGGAAAGCTCTCTCCGGATAATTTCCGCGCCAGCGCTGAGCGCATTCAACTTGCCTCGTGCTACCTGACGCGACAAGGGCGCCATGCCGCAGTTGGTGCTCGGGTAAAGTTTGTCGGCATCGACAAAGCGCAGCGCTTTGCGCAGGGTGTCGGCCACTTGCTCCGGCGTTTCAATGGTGTTGCTGGCCACGTCAATGGCGCCGACCATCACCTTCTTGCCGCGAATGAGTTCAATCAGGTCGATGGGCACACGCGAGTTGTGGCATTCGAGCGAGATGATGTCGATATTCGATTGCTGCAGCTTCGGAAAAGACTCTTCATATTGGCGCCACTCGGAGCCCAGCGTGTTTTTCCAGTCCGTATTGGCCTTGATGCCGTAGCCATAGCAAATGTGCACGGCCGTTTCGCATTTGAGTCCTTCGATGGCCCGTTCCAAGGCGGCGATACCCCAGTCATTGACCTCATCAAAGAAGACATTGAATGCGGGTTCGTCAAACTGGATGATGTCGACGCCGGCCGCCTCCAGTTCCCTCGCTTCCTGATTGAGGATCTTGGCGAATTCCCAGGCCAGTTTTTCGCGGCTCTTGTAATGGCTGTCATACAGCGTATCGATCATCGTCATCGGGCCTGGCAGCGCCCATTTGATCGGCTGCTTGGTTTGCTGACGTAAAAACTTGGCGTCTGCCACAAACACCGGCTTCGGACGGCTCACGGCGCCCACGACGGTCGGCACGCTCGCATCGTAGCGGTCACGAATCCTGACGGTCTCGCGTTTGTCGAAATCCACGCCGCTCAGATGCTCGATGAACGTGGTGACGAAATGCTGGCGGGTTTGCTCGCCGTCACTGACGATATCGATGCCTGCCAGCTGCTGTTCTTGCAGTGACAAAAGCAAGGCATCCTGTTTGCCCTCGATTAATTCCTCATCCTGCAATTTCCACGGTGACCACAGCTTTTCAGGCTGTGCCAGCCAGGAAGGTTTGGGCAAGCTGCCGGCGGTGGAAGTAGGCAATAATTTTTTCATGATGATTGATGTCGTGTATTGTGATTAATCAGAGAGCGTAGTTCGCAGACCATTGTTCAAGAACATGCTTGTATGGCTTGATGAAGTGCTCTTCCGTATATTTGCCCTGCTTGACTGCCAGCTGGCTGCGCTCTTCCCGGTCATAGACAATTTGCGTCAATGAGTAATCCTGGTTCTTCAGGCTAGGCTGATACAACTTCCCTGCCGCGGAATTGGCGTTGTAAATCTCGGGCCGGTAAATCTTTTGGAATGTTTCCATCGTGCTGATGGTGCCGATCAGCTCAAGATTGCTGTAATCACCCAGCAGGTCGCCGATAAAGTAGAAGGCCAGCGGCGCGGAACTGTTTGGCGGCATGAAATAGCGCACCTGCATCCCCATTTTTTCGAAATATGTATCCGTCGACGAGAACTCATTTTGTTGATACTCGACGCCCAGGATGGGGTGCTGGTTTTCAGTGCGCTGATAGGTCTTGCTGCTCGAAGCGCTGAGGCAGATCACCGGCAGCTTCTTGAAATGCTGCTTGTAAGTAGTCGATCCGACAAAGTGCTTGAACAGCCTGCCATGAAAATCGCCGAAGTTCTCTGGCGTGCTGAATGTGGATTGATTATTGTTGTGCTCCGGCAGCAGCACGCTGAAGTCGTAATCGCGCACGTACGAGGAGAAGTTATTGCCGGCGATGCCATCGATGCGCTCATTGTTTTTTTTGTCGATGATGTTCGGCTTCAATATCTCGATCAATGGGATATTGTCGCCTTCGGCATCGATATTCAACGCGACGGAAATGATTTCAAGTTCTACCGAGTAGCGGTCCGCCTTCGGGTTGTCCCAGTGCGCCAGATTGTTGAAGCGGCTGTCGATCATTTTCAGGGTGTTGCGCAAGTTCTCCTGGCGACGCTCGCCCCTGGCCAGATTGGCAAAGTTGGTCGTCAAGCGCGTGCTATCCGATGGGTGATAGTTTTCATCGAAAACAATGCTCTTGATGCTGAATACAAAATCTTTGCTCATGGTGATCTGTCCTGATGTCTGCGAAAAGGTGAATATGTTGATTGACCGTGGTGATGCGTATCAGGCCGCGACCAGCGCTTCAGCGGCGGCAGGTCTCGCTTGGCGCGTCAAGCCGATCAAGGGCAAGGCCCGTTGAACGGCCAGCGCGGCGCGCTGGATCAGGGCCTCGTCCTGCAGACGGTAGTCGGTAAAGTCCTTGTCGGTCGCGTAGACGCCCAGCGGCAAGGTGCGTGCCTGGAAGAAGCTGAACAGCGGCCGCAGCTGGTGATCGATCATCAGCGCATGGCGCTCGCTGCCGCCGGTGGCCGCCAGCAAGATCGGCTTGTCGATCAAGGCATCCTGGTCAATGAAGTCGAAGAAGTGCTTGAACAGTCCCGTGTAGGAACCACGGAAGACCGGCGTTGCCACCACCACAATGTCGGCTTGCTCGACCGCCGCAAGCTCCCGCTCCACCGTCTCGGGCAGATGGGAGCGCCAGGTCGCGCCGGCCAGCTGCGGTGCGAGCTGGCCCAGCTCGACCAGGCGCTGCTCGCACAACACTTCCTCTGCGATCAGATCCATCAGGTGCTCGGCCAGGGCTGCCGCCTTGGAAGGGCGTTGCAGCCCGCCGGAAACCGCGACTAAGCGAAGTGGACGTGTCATGTTTGCTTTCATAGGGAGTGATGCGCGAGGGCGAAGAATGCCAACGACAAGGAGATGGATGATAGCGGGGAGGATCGATGAAGTATAATGGTCTTATTTCATACATCCATGAATATGGCTCATTTCAATGCTTGAACGCATCCACCTCAGCATCGTCCAGCAGGTCGAAAAACAAGGCTCGCTGACGGCCGCAGCCAGCGTGCTGCACCTGACCCAGTCGGCCCTGAGCCACAGCATGAAGAAGCTGGAGCAGCAACTGGGCACCGACGTCTGGCTGCGCGAAGGGCGCAACCTGCGCCTGACGCAGGCCGGCCAGTATCTGCTGGCGGTGGCGAACCGGGTGCTGCCGCAACTGGACCTGGCTGAAGAGCGCCTGGGCCAGTTCGCGCAGGGCGAGCGCGGTGCGTTGCGCATCGGCATGGAATGCCACCCTTGCTACCAGTGGCTGCTGAAAGTGGTGTCTCCGTATCTGGCCGCCTGGCCCGACGTGGATGTGGACGTCAAGCAAAAGTTCCAGTTCGGCGGCATCGGCGCGCTGTTCGGCTACGAGATCGACCTGCTGGTCACGCCCGACCCGCTGTACAAGCCGGGGCTGACATTCGAACCCGTGTTCGACTACGAGCAGGTACTGGTCGTGGCCAAGGGCCATGCCCTGGCGTCGGCGGCCTATGTAAAACCGCAGCAACTGACCCAGGAAGTACTGATCAGCTACCCCGTCGATATCGAGCGTCTGGACATCTATAACCAGTTTCTGTTGCCGGCCGGCGTCACGCCCAAGCGCCACAAAGCCATCGAAACGACCGACATCATGCTGCAGATGGTGGCCAGCGGCCGCGGCGTGGCCGCCCTGCCGCGCTGGCTGGTCGAGGAATACGCGGCCAAGATGGACGTGGTGCCTGTACGGCTGGGCCCGCGCGGCATCGCCAAGCAGATTTTCCTGGGCGCACGCGAGACGGACACCGCCATCGACTACGTGAAGGCCTTCATCGCACTGGCGCGCCAGCCTGCCAGCGCTCATGCGTAGTGAAGCTATGGTCGGCCCCTTGATGCATCCCGCTCAGCCCTGGCCCGCTGGCAACATCACTGATGCCTATTCCCTGGAAGCCAGTACGAAGGACATTGCTGCGTTGAGCGCGGCGGCGCCCCGGATATTGCCTGGGTCCACGATTGCCATCCCCTACCTGGCACGCGAGGACGACGACGCGCGGCTGGCTGCGGCGCGCGCCGTGCGCAAGCTCGGCTTTGAGCCCATGCCGCACTTGTCTGCGCGCCGTATCGTCTCGCTCGCTGGCTTGGAGTCATTCATCCAGCGCGCGGTCGCTGAAGCCGGCGTCGAGCGCTGCGTCATCATCGCTGGCGATCCGTCGACCCCGATGGGGCCGTTTTCCGACAGTGCCTCGCTGATCGACACCGGCGTTTTCGAGCGCGCGGGCATGAAGGTGATCGGCGTGGGCGGCCACCCGGAAGGCCATCCGGTGATGAACACGGCTGAACAGTGGGAGGTGCTTGAACGCAAGTGTCACAGCATCGAGAAGCGCGGCATGACGCCCTTGATCGTCACGCAATTCGCCTTTGATGCCGACATCGTGTTGACGTGGTTGCAAGCGCTGCGCGCGCGTGGCATCAACCATCCCGTGCGCGTGGGCGTGCCAGGCCCCGCGAGCATCGCGGTGCTGGCGCGCTATGCTGCAATGTGCGGCGTGGGCGCTTGCGCCTCGATGTTATCCAAGTACGGGGTTTCCATCGGCAAGCTGTTCGGCACGGCAGGGCCGGATGTGTTTGTTGATCGCCTGACCGCCGGGCTGACAGAAGCACATGGCAAGGTCAGCCTGCATTTCTTTCCGTTTGGCGGCATAGCGCAGTCGGTGAAGTGGGTGGAGCAGTACCGTTCTAGCACCGCCCCGCCCCCTTGAAGAAGAAAGCCTGAATCCGGCCCCCTTACTCCACCGTCACCGACTTCGCCAGATTGCGTGGCTTGTCCACATCCGTGCCGCGCGCCAGTGCCGTGTGGTAGGCCAGCAATTGCAGCGCGACCACGTGCAGGATCGGCGACAGGTCGCCGTAGTGCTCGGGCAGGCGGATGACGTGCAGGCCTTCGCCGGAGCTGATGCGGGAATCCACGTCAGCGAAGACGTACAGTTGGCCGCCGCGGGCGCGCACTTCCTGCATGTTCGATTTCAGCTTTTCGATCAGCGCGTCGTTTGGCGCGATGGTGACGACGGGCATTTCATTCGTCACCAGGGCCAGCGGACCGTGTTTCAGTTCGCCGGCCGGATACGCTTCGGCGTGGATGTACGAGATTTCCTTCAGCTTCAACGCGCCTTCCAGGGCGATCGGGTAGTGCATGCCGCGGCCCAGGAAGAGGGCGTTTTCCTTGCGCGCGAATTCTTCGGACCAGGCGATGATTTGCGGTTCCAGCGCCAGCACGGAGGCGATGGCGACGGGCAAGTGGCGCATGGCTTTCAGGTGCGCCGCTTCCTGTTCTTCGGAGAGGCGGCCATTGACTTGCGCCAGGCACAGGGTCAGCAGGAACAGGCCGGCCAGCTGCGTCGTGAACGCCTTGGTGGACGCCACGCCCACTTCCACGCCGGCGCGCGTGATGTAGGCCAGCGCGCATTCGCGCACCATGGCGCTGGTGGCCACGTTGCAGATGGTCAAGGTGTGCTGCATGCCCAGGCTGCGCGCATGTTTCAGGGCTGCCAGGGTGTCGGCCGTTTCGCCGCTTTGCGAAATGGTCACGACCAAGGTGTTCGGGTGCGGCACGCTGTCGCGGTAGCGGTATTCGCTGGCCACTTCCACGCTGACGGGCACCTTGGCGATCGACTCGATCCAGTACTTGGCCGTCATGCCCGCATACGAGCTGGTGCCGCAGGCGAGGATCAGCACGCGGTCGATCTGCTTGAAGATGGCATAGGCGTTGTCGCCGAACAGTTCCGGCATGATGCCCGTCACGCCTTCGAGCGTGTCGCCGATGGCGCGCGGCTGCTCAAAAATTTCCTTCTGCATGTAGTGGCGGTACGGGCCCAGCTCGGCCGCGCCCGTGTGCGCGTGCACGGTCTTCACTTCGCGCTCGACGGGCTTGCCGTCGACGTCGACGATCCAGCAGCGCGACAATTGCAGGTCGACCACGTCGCCTTCTTCCAGGTAGATGATCTGGTCCGTCGTGCCGGCCAGGGCCATGGCGTCGGACGCGACAAAGTTTTCACCGTTGCCCAGGCCGACGATCAGGGGCGAGCCCTGGCGCGCGGCCACCACGCGGTGCGGCTCGTCGCGGCAGAAGACGGCAATCGCATACGCGCCGTCGAGGCGTTTGACAGCTTGCTGCACGGTCTCGAACAGGTCGCCGTTATACATGTGCTCGACCAGGTGGGCGATCACTTCCGTGTCCGTCTGGCTCTGGAAGACGTAACCGAGCGCAGTCAGTTCGGCGCGCAGTTCGTCGTGGTTTTCGATGATGCCGTTATGCACCAGCGCCACGCGGGCGTTCTCTTCCGTGGGGGAAAAGTGCGGGTGGGCATTGAAGGAGACAGGGGCGCCATGCGTGGCCCAGCGCGTATGGGCGATGCCCGTAAAACCGCTCAAGCCTTCTTCCGCGATCTGCTTTTCCAGCTCGGCCACGCGCGAGGTGGAGCGCGAACGCTGCAAACGGCCATCCGCATGCAGAGCGATGCCGCAGGAATCGTAGCCGCGGTATTCCAGGCGCTTCAAGCCTTCGACCAGGATGGGAGTGATATTACGTTGCGCTACTGCGCCGACGATGCCGCACATGGAAACCTCTGTTTAAAATTTAATCAATGCAAGCATGCTAATGCAGAGTGTATGAAATATGCTTTCTAAATCTGTGTATTTTTGACTTAATATTTCACAACTATTTTATGATGAAATATTATTTCATTTAAACTCAATATATTTCCCAATTCATTAAAATCATGAACAATAGCAACATTACCCTCGACGAGATCGATCGTCGCATTCTGAACGCCCTGCAAATTGATGCATCGCAAACCAACAGCGAGCTGGCGCAAGCAGTCCACGTCTCGGCGCCCACCTGTTTGCGCAGAGTCAAGCATTTACGCGAAAGCGGCGTCATCGAGCGGCAGGTGGCCATCGTCGCGCCGCAGCTGGTGGGCGCGCGCCTGACGGCCATCGTGGAAATCACGCTCGATGTGCAGGCGGCGGAACGCATGGCGGAATTCGAAGAGTTGGTGGCGCAAGAAGCGGCGGTGCTGCAATGCTACCGCGTCTCGCCCGGGCCCGACTTCGTGCTGATGGTGCAGGTGGCCGACATGCCCGCGTATCACGCGCTGGCGCACCGCCTGTTCGCCGCGCACGCGAATGTGCGCAACGTGAAAAGCTATTTTTCCACGTTCCGCAGCAAATTCGAGACGCGCATCGCGGTGTGAAGCAGACTGCAGACAAGTTATCCCGGCTTATCCCTGTCTTTTCGCCTGCTTATGCACAAGCTTATCCACAACACAAAAAATTCCAGATTTCCACAGCCGCTACATCCAGCCTCGCATGAGGCCCCTGAATAAATATACATAGCCTCCAGGATAAAACTTATCCCGGCTTATCCATGGCTTGTCCATGCCTTAAGCACAGGCTTTTGCACAGCTTTACCCACAACCCGCATTGACGAATAACTCTTGAATATCCTTACAATACAATGACTTACAAGTTATTCATCACTTATTCTCAGATTGCGCACAAGCTTATCCACAGTCCAGGCAAGCAAAAACCAACGATACTTTTTCAGCCGGCTCAAACTGGCTTGTATGCCGGATTGGCAAGCTGGGCCCGATAACTTATCCCGTCTTTTCCACAGGTTATTTATCGTTTATACGCAGCTTATACCGGGCTTATCCATCACTTGTCCGCATGCTTGTTCACATGTTTATCCACACACAACAATACGGAGAAAATACGGGATGGGGAAAATGGCCAGACTTATCCCGGGTTGCCAGCCAACTCTCCACAGGATTATCCACAGGCGTAAAAAAACGCCGCCAGCCCGGACAGGCTGACGGCGTCATGCGAACCGGGGGCCGTGCGCTTATTTCTTGATTTTCACGGGACGCGTCCAGCCGTCGATGGTCACCTGGCGCGCGCGCGAGACGGTCAGCTTGCCGGCCGGCGCATCTTTCGACAAGGTCGTGCCGGCGCCCAGGGTGGCGCCCTTGCCGACGGTGACGGGCGCGATCAGCTGGCTGTCGCTGCCAATGAAGGCATCGTCTTCAATCACCGTGCGGAACTTGTTCACGCCATCGTAATTACAAGTGATCGTGCCGGCGCCGATGTTGACCTTCGAGCCGATGGTGGCGTCGCCGATGTAGGCCAGGTGATTGGCCTTGCTGTGCGCGGCGATCTGGCTGTTTTTCACTTCGACGAAGTTACCGATGTGCACGTCTTCTGCCAGGACCGTGCCGGGGCGCAGGCGCGCGTACGGGCCGATGATGGAGGCGGCGCCGACGACGGCGTCCTCGATATGGCAGAAGGGCTTGATGTGCGCGCCAGCGGCCACCGTGGCGTTGATGAAGACGTTGTTGGCGCCCACGCGCACGCCGTCGCCCAGTTCGACACGGCCTTCGAACACGCAGCCGACGTCGATGGTGACATCGCGGCCGCAAATGAGTTCGCCGCGCACGTCGATGCGCGCCGGGTCCAGCAGGGTCACGCCCCGCTCGAGCAAGGCTTGCGCGATATTGTTCTGGTGGATGCGTTCCAGCTGGGCCAGCTGCACCTTGCTGTTGACGCCCGCCACTTCCCACACGGCGGCCGGGTGGGCCGAGGTGACGGCCACGCCGTCGGCGACGGCCTGGGCAACGATATCGGTCAGATAGTATTCCCCTTGCGCATTGTCATTCGACAAGGCCGACAGCCATTGTTTCAGCTGCACGGTAGGCGCGACCATGATGCCGCTGTTGATTTCCTTGATGGCGCGCTCTTCAGGCGTGGCATCTTTTTCCTCGACGATGCGCACGATGGCGCCATGCTCGCGCACGATGCGGCCCAAGCCAAAGGGATCGTCCTGTTCCACGGTCAGGATGGCCAGCTTGTCGTTGCCAGCCGCCTGCACCAGCTGCTGCAGGGAAGCGGCGCTGGTCAGCGGCACGTCGCCGTACAAGATCAGGGTCGGCACGCTGTCATCGAGCAAAGGCAGCGCTTGTTGCACGGCATGACCGGTGCCCAGTTGCTGCGCCTGCTCGGCGGCGTCGATCTGCACGGCATGGTTCACCTTGTAGCCGTCGAGCAACGTCAGCACCGCTGCGCCCCCATGCCCGTAAATCACGCATAATCGGGACGGCGCCAGGCCGCGCGCCGTGTCGATGACGTGCGACAACAGCGGCTTGCCCGCCAACGGGTGCAATACCTTGGGCAGTGCCGACTGCATGCGTTTGCCCATACCGGCAGCGAGAATGACAACGTTCATAGACCGTCTTTTATAAGTTAAGAATATGAAAAAGTTTAACACGCAGGCCCCGTCTTCCACGCCTTCCAGCCGCTTTACTTATGCCGTGCTGGCCTTACTGCTGGTCTTCGTCGCCGGCTGCAGCGGCTTGCGCCTGGCCTACAACAATGGCGATACCGTGCTGTACTGGTGGCTGAACGCGTATGTCGACCTGGACCGCGACCAGAAGGGCTGGGTGCGCGAGGATATCGACAAGCTGTTCGACTGGCACCGCAAGACGCAATTGAAGGATTACGTGGAAATCCTGCACACGGGCCAGAAACAGTTGCAAGGCAATATCACGCAGGCGGACCTGATGGCCGACTACAGCGAGATCAAGCAGCGCACCCAGGCGCTGTTGCTGAAGGCGGCGCCCGAACTGGCCGACCTGGCGCGCTCGCTCAAGCCCGAGCAGATTGCGCAGATGGAAAAGAAGTTCAAGTCGAACAATGAGGATTACCGCAAGAAATACCTGAGCGGCGATCAGGAGAAGCGCCAGAAGCTGCGCTACAAGAAAGCCATGGAGCAATTCGAACTGTGGTTCGGCAGCTTCAGCAGCGAGCAGGAAGCCCTCATCCGCAAGGCGTCCGACGCGCGTCCGCTGAACAATGAGATCTGGCTCGACGAACGCATGCGGCGCCAGCAGAATGTGTTGAACCTGGTCAAGAAAGTTCACCAGGAAAAACTCGGCAAGGAAGCGACCGTGGGCTTGATCACAACCCTGATCAAGGACAGTTTTGAGCGCCTCGAGCATTCCGAGCGCAAGGCCTTCTTCGATGCCTACGAAAGCAGCACGGCGCAGATGGTCATGACGGTGATCAAGAGCGCCACGCCGGCGCAAAAGACCAACGCCGTCAAGCGCATGCAGGGCTGGATCGACGATTTCAATTCCCTGGCCACGCAAGCCAAATAGAGAGGCAGCGCCAGCAGGGGGGAGGGGGCCATATGCTATAGTGGCCGCCACCGAATTGAAGAAATCCCCATGCAAAAGAAGATTAGAAAACCCGCCAAAGTCCCCGTCCACCACGCACCGCCACCGAACCAGGTGCGCATCATCGGCGGCCAGTGGAAGCGCTCCGTGCTGCCTGTTTTGCAGGCACTGGGACTGCGCCCGACACCGGACCGCGTGCGCGAAACCGTATTTAACTGGATCAATCACTTGCGTGACGGCGACTGGTCCAACGCCCAGGTGCTGGATCTGTTCGCCGGCAGCGGCGCGCTCGGTTTTGAAGCGGCCAGCCGCGGCGCAGACTCCGTCACCATGGTCGACACGCACACGCCCGTGATCCGCCAGCTGGAAGAAAACAAGACGAAATTGCGCGCCGACAATGTGCAACTGCTGCGCGGCGACGCCCTGCTGACGGCGCAAGGCCTGGCAGCGCGCGGCCAGCGCTTCGACCTGATCTTCCTCGATCCGCCCTACCAGCAGGATTTCCTCGCAAAAGTGTTGCCCTTGTGCGCCAACCTGCTCAAGGAAGGCGGCATGGTGTACGCGGAATCGGGCTTGCCGCTGGTCTTCGATGAAGCCAGCGCACTGGAAAAACCGGAGTGGATGGCGCCATGGGAAGTCATCCGCGCCGACAAGGCGGGCACCGTTTATTATCATTTGCTAACTTACAACAAAGTGCCGGCAACTGCCTGAATCTGCCTATAAATGAGGCAAAAAAGCTCCCTGGCCCGAGGCACTGCACCAAGGTGGTCACCAATTTCAGGCATAATGCGCGTCTATATTGGTGCATCGTCAGGGAGCCGCAATGGTTGTAGCCGTTTATCCAGGAACATTCGATCCGCTCACGCGCGGTCATGAAGATTTGGTGCGCCGCGCATCGGGTCTGTTTGACAAGCTGATCGTCGGTGTCGCCGACAGCAAGAACAAGCAACCGTTTTTCTCGCTCGACGAACGCCTGGAAATCGCCAACGAAGTACTTGGCCATTACCCGAACGTGCAAGTGGAAAGCTTTTCCGGCCTGCTCAAGGATTTCGTGCGCAAGCATGAAGCCAGAGTCATTGTGCGCGGTTTGCGCGCCGTTTCCGATTTCGAGTACGAATTCCAGATGGCGGGCATGAACCGCTACCTGCTGCCCGATGTCGAAACCATGTTCCTGACGCCATCCGACCAGTACCAGTTCATTTCGGGCACCATCGTGCGCGAAATCGCGGCGCTGGGCGGCGACGTCTCCAAGTTTGTCTTCCCCTCGGTGAACCGCTGGCTGCAAAACAAGATTGCCGCCAACGCTGCTTCATCGCAATAAGTAAGAGTGAAATCATGGCATTACTGATCACCGACGAATGCATCAATTGCGACATTTGCGAGCCCGAGTGCCCGAATGACGCGATCTACATGGGCGCGGAAATCTACGAAATCGATCCCAACAAGTGCACCGAATGCGTGGGCCACTTTGACGAGCCGCAATGCCAGCAAGTATGCCCCGTCAGTTGTATCCCCTTCAATCCCGCCTGGCGCGAAAGCCCGGAGCAATTGATGGCCAAGTACGAACGCCTGCAGGCGGAACTGCCCGCCAAGCCCTAAGCTTTTCTCCCGCGCCACATCCAGGCCACTTCTGCGTGGCGCCAGCTTCTGCCAACTGTTCTACACTGTGTGCTGACTTATCCACAGCCCATGGTTTCCACGGAGGTAGAAGATGCAAATACGCACATCCCGTTTGGGCCGCTCCCTCGCTGCCGCCTGCCTGAGCGCCGTCCTGGCACAGCCGGCGCTGGCTGTCGAGATCGGCGGCGTCAAGCTGGACGACACGGTGCAGCTGGCCAGCCGCGAATTAAAACTCAACGGCGCCGGCGTGCGCTACAAGGTCATCTTCAAGGTCTACACGATCGCGCTGTACCTGCCTGAAAAGAAAACCCAGCTGGCTGACATCCTGGCCCTGCCCGGACCGCGCCGCCTGGAAATCGTCATGCTGCGCGACATCACTTCCGACGAGCTTGGGCAAGCCTTCATGCAGGGCTTGAAGCGCAGTTCCGAGCAGGCCGACCGCACACGCCTGCTGAGCCAGACGATGCAGTTCGGCGCCATGTTCGAAATGGTGCCCGGCCTGAAAAAGGGCGACATTCTCACCGTGGACTGGCTGCCGGAAGAGGGTACCTTGTGCAAGCTGAACGGCAAGCAGGTGGGCGACACGGTGCCGGACCTGGCCTTTTACAATGCGCTGCTGAAAATCTGGATCGGCGCCCATCCGGCCGACACGGTATTGCGCGCGCATTTGCTGGGTGACATGGCCTGAAGCAAAACGCGGGCGTAAAAAAAGCCGGCTCGCGCCGGCTTGTCTTTCTGCAAAAGCGAGCTTATGCGCGGGTCGACAGGGCGCGCAGTTCGGCGGCGTTGCTTGGCGACACACCATCCATCTTGCCCAAGGTGCGCTGCAAGGCTTGCGCTTCGCGCATCTGCTGGCGCGCCAGGCGTTCTTCGCGGCTCAGCTTGGGACGCACCACCAGCATCATGGCGCGGGCAATGCCCACCAGCAAAGGCTTGAACAGCAGGGCGAAAGCGCCCACGGCAACGATCACCAGCACGAGTTGCAGGGTGTTCAGCAGGGAAATCTCCAGCACGGGTGCGGATACTGCGTACAGGGCGGAGGCGAAGGTAGACATAGTGTTCCAGTGCATTATAGAATTTGCCAGTACTATAGTGCAGTGCAACATATAAATCTAATTCCATTTCTTGATACCAATTATATGAATCGTGAATGGAAAACTGTAATATTTTTTGACGAGTGAAAATATTCGTGCCCGGCGCGGTTTACACTCCTAAGTAATCAATTTTAAGTAATCAATTCAACTTTTATCTTGGGCTTTCCATGAGTTTTCTGACGCTGGATCTGAACTTGCTGCGTGTTTTCGACGCCGTCATGACGGAACAAAACCTGACGCGCGCAGCCGGCCACCTGGCGATGACGCAGCCGGCGGTATCGAACGCCATCAAACGCCTGCGCGAGAGCCTCGGTGACGAATTGCTGATCCGCACGGCGTATGGCGTGAAACCCACGCCCCGCGCCGAAGCCCTGTGGCCATCCGTGCGCTCGGCCCTGGCCAGCCTGGAAGCGGCCGTCACGCCGGAAACCTTCGATGTGTCGAAAACCCACGCCACCTTCCGCATGGCCATGGCCGATGCGACGGCCGCGTTCTGGCTGCCGTCATTGATGCGCTCGATCGAACGGGAAGCACCGGGCGTCAACGTGCGCATGATGCCGCTGACCACGCGCGAACCGCGCCCGATGCTGCTGCGCGGCGATATCGACCTGGCCGTCGGCTTCTTTCCCGGCGTGGCGGCGCAATTGTCGAGCGAAACAGGTTCGCCCATCCGCCACGAGCGCCTGTATTCCGGCAAGTATGTGTGCGTGATGCGGCGCGGCCATCCGCTGGCCGACAAGGAATTGACCCTGGATAACTACTGCGCGGCCAACCATTTATTGGTGAGCTTTTCCGGCCGCGCGCATGGCTTGATCGACGAAGCCCTGTCGCAGATTCACCGTGAACGGCGCATTTTGCTGACGGTGAACCAGTTCTTCACGGCAGGCAGAGTGGTCGCCAATTCCGACCTGATCACGGTCTTGCCGCGCCATCTGATCGCCTCGACGGGCATGACGGAGTCCCTGCTGTACAAGGATTTGCCATTGACCTTGCCAGCCGTCCACCTGGACATGCTGTGGCACGAGCGCGACGCCCGCAGCCCCGCCCACAAATGGCTGCGCAATCACCTGGAAAGCATGAACACGCCGACATTACGGACGGCGACGGCGGCCGGCGGCGGCGTGGCGCCGAAACCGCATATTGAATAAACCGTAGCCTGCGCAAGAAAAAACGCCTGATGATCTCTCATCAGGCGTTTTGCTATGCGTGATTGCTGGAGCGATAACCGATTCGGAAACCACCCCAGTGCTTGCCATCGACGTGGATCGGTACGGATAAATCATGCATGACCTCGCCCGTGTCGCGTTTATACGTCTGCAACAGGAAGGCCTTGGTGTTGCTGCCGCAGCGCTTGCCCGTGCGGTCGCTGAAGATGCGCTTGGTGCGGTTATTGACCATGTCGGTGGCGTAGTCGCCCGTCAGCGGCTGGGAAAACTTCTTGTTGTGCGTTGGAAAATAGCCATTGTTGTCGACGGCGCCCGCGTAGGCCAGGTGCGGCAGGGCGGCCAGCACGCCTTCCTGCAGGTCGGGCAGCACCTTGTCCGTAAAGGCGTCGAATTTCGTGTTGTGCTTGGGCGGATTGGTATTCGGGATGGGGCGATAGTGGCGGTCGAACAGGGCTTCGCGCGTGATACGGCCCGACGCGATCGCTTGCTCGAACAGTTTGCCCACCTCGCGCGCGGCGTGCTGGGCCGCCTCGCGGATCTCGTCGTGCGGCGTGGCCACGCTCGATTCGCCGAGGGCGCCGGCGATCACTTCGGCCCGCTCGGCCAGGGCCATGGCCGACTGCGTGGCGCGCGGCAATTCGGCATTCGTCGACAGCATGCTGTCGCGGATTTGCAGGATGGCGTCGGCGATCACTTGCGTCGTGTCGACGTGCTCGCGCGAGGCGCGGGCGATCTGCCCGATCTCGTCTTCCGACTCGCCCGACGATTCCTCGATATGGCTGAGCGAGGCATGCACGCTTTCCACATTGCGCGCCGCTTCCGTGACACCGGCCGCCAGCGAACTCATGCCACGCGCGGCTTTTTCCGCCTGTTCATTGATTTCGCGCACCATCACGCTGATTTCATCGGAAGCTTCCTTGGTGCGCTGCGCCAATTGCCGCACTTCCCCCGCCACCACAGCAAAACCGCGGCCGTGTTCGCCGGCGCGCGCCGCCTCGATGGCGGCGTTCAGCGCCAGCAAGTTGGTACGCGCGGAAATATCGGAAATGGCTTCCGTAAAGCCCGTGATGCGTTTGGATTTTTCCTGCAAGCTCAGCATGTTGCTGGAAGCGCCTTGCGCTTCTTCGCGGGCGCTATTGATGCGGCGCAAGCCTTGATCCACTTCGGCGCGCGCCGCCACGCTCTCCACGCGCACGCCGGCGGCCACCTTGGCGGCCCGTTCCGCATTGGCGGCGATCTTTTCCGTCATCGCGGCATTTTGTACGGAGCTGTCGGCGATGTCGCTGGCCGTGCGCACGTCGAGTTCCACCTTCTGTTTGACGGAATCGACAAAATACGAGGTTTCCGCCGCGCCGATCATGATGGCATCGATGGCGTTGCCCACCGTGTCGGCGAACTGGTGCAAGCCTGATTCGCCGCGCGGACGGCCGGCAAACGCCAGCAGCGCGGCGCCGATGGCGGCGGCCACGCAGGCAATCAGATAGGGATGTTCGCCGCCCGACAACAGCAGCAAATAGGCCAGGCAACAGGCGACGGCCATGGCCAGGATCGTGAATACAAAGAAACGCACCAGCTGATGCTGCAACTGCTTCATTTGTCCCCCGCTGCGCGAACCCGTCACGTCCCGTTGAGGGGACGTGCTGTGGCCGTATGCGGGTGGGCACGATTGCCCACCTTGCACCCTGAATACAACGTCTGCGCGTCGTTTTCAGGCCGGCTACCGGATAGCAGAATTGTAGTTCTACCCTACAACATTTGTTCCGATAGCTCAATCAGAAAAACGGGGCCGCTACACCAGGGTCACTTAATTGGCAATTTGGTGGTGTTTTTGACCTCTTCCATGACGGCATAAGTGTGGGTTTCCCGCACACCCTTCTGCAACAAGGTCTTGCCCAGGAATTCGCGGTAGGCGGCCATATCCTTGACGCGCGCCTTGACCAGGTAATCGAAACCGCCAGCCACCATATGACATTCCAGTACCTCTGGAATGATTTGTACGCTATGCTTGAAGGCGTCGAACACTTCCGGTGTCGTGCGATCGAGCACCACTTCGATGAACACCAGCAGCGACACGTCGAGCAGCTGCGGGTTCAACTGGGCCGTATAGCCCATGATGTAACCGGATTCGTGCAGCTTGCGCACGCGCTCCAGGCAGGCCGCCGGCGACAAGTTGACGCGCGCGGCCAGCTCCACATTGCTGATGCGTCCATCGCTCTGCAATTCCATCAAGATTTTCTTACTGATCTTGTCCAGCATTACCATCACCCCCAAATTAATATTATTTGGTTAAATTGTCGCATCAAAAACTATCTATTGCTAGTCCCCTGTATTACCAGAATTAATCCATAAGAATCCCCTTTACAATCGAATCATCTTAACGTCCGACTTTCTGTATTTTTTTGCACCAAAAAAGAGCAAGAATTACGTCAGTTTTCGTCCCCTTTTCCTTGTAAAGAGCACTTATGCACCCTGCAGGCCCCTCGGCTTTTACCCCGATTCCTTTTGCTGCGTTCCAGGCAGAAATCCTGCCCGAAGCGACACCACAACGCGCCGCCATCACCGCCGCCTATAGGCGCGATGAGGTTTCCGCGGTGCAGTGGCTGTTGCAACAAGTGCGCCCCAGCAGTGCCGAAACAACGGCCGAAGGGCAAGCGCTGGCGCACCGTCTGGTCTCGAACGTGCGCCAAAAACGCACACGCGCCTCCGGCGTCGATGCACTGATGCACGAGTTCTCGCTGTCGTCGGAAGAAGGTGTTGCATTGATGTGTCTGGCTGAAGCGCTGTTGCGTATACCCGACAGTCAAACGGCCGATCGCCTGATCGCCGACAAAATCAGCAAGGGTGACTGGAAAAAACACCTGGGCGAATCGCCGTCGCTGTTCGTCAACGCGGCCACCTGGGGCTTGCTGATCACGGGCAAACTGGTCAGTACCAGCAGCGAATCGGGCCTCGGTTCGGCCATGACCAAGCTCATCGCCAAAGGCGGCGAACCGCTGATACGCAAGGGCGTCGATCTGGCCATGCGCATGCTGGGCAACCAGTTTGTTACAGGCCAGACCATCGAAGAAGCGCTGAAGAACAGCCGCGAGAATGAAACGCGCGGCTATCGCTACTCGTACGACATGCTGGGCGAGGCAGCCCTGACGCAGCAGGACGCGGCCAATTACTACGCCTCGTACGAAACGGCGATCCACGCCATCGGCAAGGCGTCGAACGGCCGTGGCATCAAGAATGGCCCCGGCATTTCCGTGAAACTGTCGGCCCTGCACGCGCGCTACAGCCGTGCCCAGCGCGCCCGTGTCATGGAAGAATTGCTGCCGAAAGTCAAAACGCTGCTGTTGCTGGCCAAACAGTACAACATCGGCTTCAACATCGATGCGGAAGAAACGGACCGCCTGGAACTGTCGCTCGACCTGATGGAAGCACTGGCCTTTGATGCAGAGTTGGCCGGCTTCGAAGGCATCGGCTACGTGGTGCAGGCGTATCAGAAGCGCTGCCCGTTCGCCATCGATTACCTGATCGACCTGGCGCGCCGCAGCGGCCGCAAGTTCATGGTGCGCCTGGTAAAAGGCGCGTATTGGGATGCGGAAGTCAAACGCGCGCAAGTCGACGGCCAGGAAGGCTATCCCGTCTACACGCGCAAGGTTTACACGGACGTTTCTTATCTCGTGTGCGCGCAAAAACTGCTGGCCGCCAGCAAGGATATCTACCCACAATTTGCCACGCACAACGCGCAAACCCTGTCGACCATTTATACCTGGGCGAAACGCGACGGCATTACCGACTACGAATTCCAGTGTCTGCACGGCATGGGCGAGACCTTGTACGACCAGGTCGTCGGCCCGGCCAACCTGGACAAGCCGTGCCGTATCTACGCCCCTGTCGGCTCGCATGAAACCCTGCTGGCCTACCTGGTGCGCCGCTTGCTGGAAAACGGCGCCAACTCGTCGTTCGTCAACCAGATCGTCGACGAAAGCGTGGCCATCGATAGCCTGATCCGCGATCCGCTCGAGCAGGCGCGCCTGCAGGGCGGCTTGCCGCACCCGTCGATTCCGCTGCCGCTGGACATGTTTGGCAACGAGCGCAAGAACTCGGCCGGCCTGGACCTGTCGAATGAAGACACCTTGCGCACCTTGGCCACCGGCCTGGCGCAGCAGCAGACATGGCAGGCGGCGCCGCTGATCGATGGCGCCGTCAGCCTGAATGGCCCCACGCACATGCTGCACAACCCGGCCCAGCACGACGATGTCGTGGGCAAGGTCATGGAAGCCGGTCCGGCCGACGTCGAAACGGCCTTGGCCAGCGCCAGCGCCTACGCCATGGATTGGCAAACGACGGAGCCGTCGATCCGCGCGCAAGCGTTATTGCGCGCCGCCGACCTGTTCGAAGAGCATCACATCGAGCTGATGGCCCTGGCCGTGCGCGAAGCGGGCAAGTCCCTGCCGAACGCGATCGCGGAAATCCGCGAAGCCGTCGACTTCCTGCGCTACTACGCGGCGCAGGTGGAACACGCGCCGAACACCCTGGCGCTCGGTCCCGTCACCTGCATCAGTCCGTGGAACTTCCCGCTGGCCATCTTTACGGGCCAGCTGGCCGCCGCACTGGCCGCCGGCAACGTGGTGCTGGCCAAGCCGGCCGAGCAAACACCGCTGATCGCCCACCGCGCCGTGCAATTGCTGCATGCGGCGGGCGTGCCGCGCGGCGCGCTGCAATTCCTTCCCGGCAGCGGCGAGGTCGTTGGCGCCGGCCTGTGCAATGACACGCGCGTAAAAGGCGTGACTTTCACGGGCTCGACGGAAGTGGCGCAATTGATCAACCGCAACTTGTCCGCGCGCGCCGTGGCCGAAGGCATCGACATTCCGCTGATCGCGGAGACGGGCGGCCAGAATGCCCTGATCGTCGATTCGTCCGCCTTGCCGGAACAAGTGGTGCAGGACGTGATGTCGTCCGCTTTCGACAGCGCCGGCCAGCGCTGCTCGGCCTTGCGCGTGCTGTTCCTGCAAACGGAAATCGCCGACAAGACCATCCATATGCTGAAAGGCGCCATGCAGGAATTGCGCGTCGGTAATCCTGACCGTCTGGCGACCGATATCGGTCCCGTCATCGATGCGGAAGCGCAAAGTAACTTACTGGCGCACATCAACAAGATGAAAACCATGGCCATCGATCACTATTCGCTCGATTTGCTGACCGTCAAAGGCACGTTTGTCGCCCCGACCGTGCTGGAAATCAAGTCGCTGGCGCAATTGACGCAGGAAGTCTTCGGCCCCGTGCTGCACGTGATCCGCTACAAGCGGTCCGAACTGCCGCAACTGGTGCAATCGATCAACGACAGCGGTTACGGCCTGACCCTGGGCATCCATACGCGTATCGATGAAACCATCGATTTCATTACCAAGCGCGCACACGTCGGCAACATTTATGTGAACCGCAACATCGTCGGCGCCGTCGTCGGCGTGCAGCCGTTCGGCGGCGAAGGCAAATCGGGAACCGGCCCCAAGGCGGGCGGTCCCCTGTACCTGAAACGCCTGCAGCGCAATGCGCCAGCCGGCACGCAGCACCAGCGCCAGGCGCCGCCGGCGCTCGATGCGCTGACCGTGTGGGCGAAGATGCATGGCCACGACAAGATCGAACAACTGGCGCAGGACTATGCGCGCACCACTTTGCTGGGCAGCACCACCGTCTTGCCAGGCCCGACCGGCGAGCGCAATACCCTGAGCTTTGCCGCGCGCGGCACGATACTGTGCGCTGCCGCCACGTCCGGCACCTTGATGAACCAGCTGGCGGCCGTGCTGGCCACCGGTAATCAGGCCCTGGTACTGGCGCAAACGCCGGAGTTGATCCCGGGCGACTTGCCGGCGGCGCTGAAAGATCGCTTCCAGGTCGTCAGCAGCCTGGCGTCGGTCAAGCATGATTTCCAGATCGCCATGATCGAGCCTAGCCTCGATGCGCAACTCAAACCGCTGCTGGCGGCACGGGAAGGGGCCCTGGTGGGCACCATCGCCACCACGCAGGAGGGTGTCATCCCCTTGTGGCGCCTCGTCGCTGAGCGGGCGCTGTGCGTGAATACGACGGCAGCCGGTGGGAATGCCAGCCTGATGATGCTCAGTGTCTAACATGTAAGCAGGCAGTCAACGCAAAAGGGCAGAACCTGTGGTTCTGCCCTTTTTTTATGCACGCTGGATGAAAAATCAGCCAGCCAGGCGCTGGCACAATTGCTGAATCACCGTCAACGCATACGGCGAAGCGACGGTTTGCACGAAACGCATGAAGTCGACGGCCGCCTCTTCGTTGGCGTTGTCGGAAATGGTACGCATGACCGTAAACGGCACGCCCAGTTCAAAACACACTTGCGCCACGGCGGCGCCTTCCATTTCGACGGCCAGCAGGTCGGGGATATCAGCTTTGAGCTGGTTCACATGCGCGGCGCTGCTGATGAACTGGTCGCCGCTGGCGATCAGGCCGCGGTGCACTTGCGCATGTTGCAGACCGAATTGCGCAATATCGGCCGCCTTGAGCACGCTGGACACATCGTCACGCAGGAAATCTTCTGCGGCGCCAGCCAGTTGCGTGCTCAGTTCCAGATCCGTGGCAAAGCGCTGCAAGCCCGTCAGCGGCACTTCGAAGCGGGGAAACAGAGGGCGAGCGTCCATATCGTGCTGCAACAGCGCTTCAGCCACCACGATATCGCCCACTTTCACATGTTTATCCCCACTGCCGGCAACGCCGGTGAAGACGATGTGGGTAACTCCGTACTTTTCCACAAGGATAGAAGCTGTCATGGCAGCGGCAACCTTGCCCAGACGCGACAGGACGCACACAGCGTCGATATTCCACAGGGTTCCCAGGGTGTAGTCGCGCATGCCGTGCGAACGCCTCTGGGGGCCTTGCATGGCTTCTACCAACCCCTGCTGTTCTTCGTGCAAGGCACTGATGATGCCTAAACGCATATTTTTGTGTGAATTCATGCTGTTTTTACAGGTTTTTGGGATTGCAAAACGGTTTACATGGTGAAAACAGCCGTTTCGGCGACTTTTCCACCGTTTGTGTTTGTCTCTGTGTTTTAAATAAAGATGTATACATAAAAATAGTAGTGATAGTAAACGGCCATTTTTTTGTGGATAAGTCGGTATACCATCGAAAAATCATCAACTTAGCGCACAAAAAAGTAGGCGCACAAGCATTGTATCTAGGCAGGACTTGTTTGGGATAAAAATCGGCTTGTGGACAAAGATCGACTTTTCCCACATCTCATCCTGTGGATATGCAGGCACTTATCCACACCTGCAAGCAAAAATCGCGGATTTTCTTGCTGCAGTGGCATGTTTGACGTGTTTCGTCAGCATGGATCCAGGTCTGGCAATCAACAGTAAGCGGCCACGAGCGTTGTTCTTTCACCGAGGCTGGCATCGAGGTGATTCCTGGAAGACGGTTTGGCAGTGGCTCGTGACGTCGCCGTTGGCTTTTTTTTTGACGGTTTTGCATGTTTTTTGGAAATATCCCCGGACTTCCGCTTTTTTTGTCGGTTTACAATAGATTCATATATAAAAATAGTAGTAATAGTAAACGCGTTTTTTTCTGTGGATAAGTCGCTTTTTTTCAACAGGATCAATCGTTTACGCACAAAATAAAGCGTGCATAATCGCTGTATCACGCGAGGAGCAAAATTGTATAAAATGCGGGCCTGCGCATAACTTCGTGCTTACGCACAAGTCATCCTGTGGATATCAAGTGACTTATCCACAATCGTTCTAAATTCCCCCTCTTTTCGACATCGAAGCGCTTGCTGGCACTGTGCCTGCTCAGGTCTGTTGACGTTTCCATTTTGCAAAACGGTTTGGCAGTGCAGTGCGCGTGATGCCGGCCGTGCCGGTTTTCGTCGCTCAGTTGTTGGCGCCATTTTTTTTGTCAGCCAAAGTAGCTCGTCAGCTTTTTTTTTGAAGACAGGCTTGCGAACCTTCCCGAAGACGCAGGGCAGGCACAGCGTGCGTTGTCGGGTTTACCTTAACAAGATCGTATACAAGAATAGTAATAGTAGTTAACGAATGCATCTTCTGTGGATAAGTGCCGATTTATCCTTGTAAACAATCGCTTGGCGTGCGGATAAGCGCTGAGTAAGCGTTGTATCTGCCTGGGACGGTTTCTGGACAAAAAAAAGCTGCTGAAAAAATTTTTCGTTTACACACATATCGTCCCTGTGGATATCCATACGGTTATCCACAGCTTGCAGCCCCTTGTTTTGTGCTCTTTTTACCTGGCCGTGACGCTTGTCCGTATCCCTGGCAACGATTAATGTCGCCCTGGCCCGGCACTGGTGGTAATCTCAAGGCGGCTCAGCAGCCATGCATGCATGAAGAAAGACAGACTCTGGTAGCGGAACGCGGTGGGGAGACACGCCGCGCGACAGCTTGATGGCATACCGAAAGGAGCTTCATTGGAATCGGCAGGCGAATACGACTACATCATCGTGGGCGGCGGCACGGCAGGTTGCGTGCTGGCCAATCGGCTCACACGCGACAAGGACGCCAACGTTTTACTCGTGGAAGCGGGCGGCAAGGACGATTACGTGTGGATCCACATCCCCGTCGGCTATCTGCATTGCATCGGCAATCCCCGCACGGACTGGCTGTATTCCACCCAGGCGGACGCGGGACTGGGCGGGCGTAGCCTGATCTATCCGCGCGGAAAAGTCCTGGGCGGCAGCTCTTCCATCAACGGCATGATCTATATGCGGGGCCAGGCCGGCGATTACGACCACTGGGCCGACTTGACGGACGACGCTTCCTGGCGCTGGGACAAGGTCTTGCCGCTCTTTAAGCAAAGCGAGGATTACTACGGCGGCGCCTCGGAAAACCATGGCGTCGGAGGTGAGTGGAGAGTGGAAAAACAGCGGCTGTCGTGGGATATTTTGAACGCGTTCCGCGATGCGGCGCAGCAGGTCGGCATTCCGAAAACCAGCGATTTCAATGGTGGCGACAATAGCGGCAGCGCGTATTTCGACGTCAACCAGCGCCGCGGCATCCGCTGGAATACCTCGAAAGCGTTCTTGAAACCGGCATCGCGCCGCCCGAATCTGACCATCATGACGGGCTGCCACGTGGAACGTCTGTTGCTCGAGAGTACGGACTCGGGTCCCCGTTGCACGGGCATCGTGTTTACGGGCGGCGGCACGCAATGGCAGGCGACGGCCAAACGGGAAACTCTGCTGACGGCGGGCGCCATCGGTTCGCCGCAATTGCTGCAACTGTCCGGTATCGGCCCGGCCGCCTTGCTGCAGCAGCATGGGATTGTTCCCGTGGCCGATGCCGCCGGCGTGGGCGGCAATTTGCAGGACCACCTGCAGCTGCGCATGGTATACAAGGTGCAGGGCGTGAAAACCCTGAACATCATGGCGGGCAATATGCTGGGCAAGATGCAGATCGGCCTGCAGTATGCGCTGTTCCAGAGCGGGCCCATGTCGATGGCGCCGTCGCAGCTGGGGGCGTTCGCCAAGTCCGATCCGCTGCAAGCCACGCCGAACCTGCAATATCACGTGCAACCGCTGTCGCTCGACAAATTCGGCGAACCCTTGCACGCGTTTCCCGCGTTTACGGCCAGCGTCTGCAATCTGCGTCCCACTTCGCGCGGCCACGTCCACATCGCGTCGGCCGACAGCTACGCGGCGCCGAAGATCGTGCCCAATTACCTGAGTACCGAGCAAGACCGCAAGGTCGCGGCCGATGCCTTGCGGCTGACGCGGGCCATCGCCGCCGCGCCGGCCCTGAAACAATTCTCTCCGGAAGAATACAAGCCCGGCGTGCAATTCCAGAGCCAGGAAGAGCTGGCGCAGGCGGCCAGCCAGATCGGCACCACGATCTTTCACCCGGTGGGTACTTGCCGCATGGGCCAGGCCAGCGATCCGTCGAGCGTGGTCGACAGCCAGTTGCGCGTGATCGGCGTGGCGGGTTTGCGCGTCGTCGATGCCTCGATCATGCCGTACATTACTTCTGGTAATACGAACTCGCCCACCGTGATGATCGCGGAAAAAGCGGCGCAAATGATACATGCGGCGTGGAAATAGCCGGGCAAGCGTGCGAGTTTGCGCCATTCGGGCTGGCGAAAAATCCCCGTAGTTATACTGTATTGTGCGTTAAATTTAAGTTGTGTATTATAAAAATGACTAAGTAGTACAAAAAGTACAACTAGGAGACACGATGTCAAACGTAATCTTGGAAACAAGAAATTTGACCAAGGAATTCAAGGGTTTCACCGCTGTGAGCGAAGTGAACCTGAAGGTAGAGCGGGGCCATATCCACGCCTTGATCGGTCCGAACGGCGCCGGCAAGACCACGTGTTTTAACTTGCTCACCAAATTCCTGGTCCCCACTTCCGGACAGATCCTGTTCAATGGGAAAGATATCACGGCCGCCAAACCGGCCCAGATCGCGCGCATGGGCGTGATCCGTTCCTTCCAGATTTCCGCCGTCTTCCCGCATCTCTCCGTGCTGCAAAATGTGCGCATCGGCTTGCAGCGCCAGCTCGGCACCTCGTTCCACTTTTGGCAAAGCGAACGGGCATTGAACCAGCTCAACGACCGCGCCATGGCCTTGCTGGCTGAAGTCGACCTGACGGAGTTTGCCGACACCATCACGGTCGACATGCCCTACGGGCGCAAGCGGGCGCTGGAAATTGCCACCACCCTGGCGATGGAACCGGAAATGATGCTGCTCGACGAACCGACGCAGGGCATGGGCCACGAAGACGTGCACCGCGTGACGGAGCTGATTAAAAAAGTGTCGGCTGGCCGCACGATTTTGATGGTGGAACACAATATGAGCGTGGTTTCCGGCATCTGCGACAAGATTTCCGTCCTGCAGCGCGGCGCCATGCTGGCCGAAGGCAGTTACGCGGAAGTGTCGCGCAATCCGCAAGTGATGGAAGCGTACATGGGCACCACCCACGCCGAACTGGAAGGGGCACATTGATGACCGTTAGTAACAAGGCACCCGCACTGGAAATCGCACAGCTGCACACCTGGTATGGCGAGTCGCACATCCTGCACGACGTGAACCTGAAAGTGGAGCAGGGCGAAGTGGTGACTTTGCTGGGCCGCAACGGCGCCGGCCGCACCACCACCTTGCGCGCCATCATGGGCTTGACGGGCGCGCGCACGGGCTCCATCAAAGTCAACGGCGTTGAAGCGATAGGTTTGGCCACGCACAAAATCGCCCACCTGGGCATCGGGTATTGTCCGGAAGAGCGCGGCATTTTTTCCTCGCTGTCGACCGAGGAAAACCTGCTGCTGCCGCCGACCCTGGCCAGCGGCGAGAAGGGCATGTCGGTGGAGGAAATCTACGCCATGTTCCCGAACTTGCAGGAACGCCGCCACAGCCAAGGCACGCGCCTGTCGGGTGGCGAGCAGCAGATGCTGGCCGTGGCGCGCATCCTGCGCACGGGCGCGCGTTTGCTGCTGCTCGACGAAATTTCCGAAGGCCTGGCGCCCGTCATCGTGCAAGGGCTGGCGCGCATGATCACCACCCTGAAAGCGAAGGGTTACACCATCGTCATGGTGGAACAGAATTTCCGGTTTGCCGCGCCGCTGGCGGACCGGTTTTATGTGATGGAGCACGGTCAGATCGTCGAGACTTTTGCTGCATCCGAACTGGAGGCCAAGATGCCGGTACTGACCGAGCTGCTTGGCGTGTAGTCCCCATGTAGTCTGTTGTACTCGTCATCGTCCAGCAATCGACTGAATAGCAAACAATAATCCCAACGGAGACACTATGAAACGTAACGCTATCGCCATTGCCACCGCCACCCTGTGCGCATTGGGCTTGTCCGCCGCTGCGCATGCCCAGGTATCGGGCGACACCATCAAGATCGGTTTTATTTCCGACATGTCGGGCGTGTATTCCGACGTCGACGGCCTCGGCGGCGCGGAAGCCATCAAGATGGCGATCGCCGATGCTGGCGTCGTACTGGCCGGCAAGAAGGTGGAATTCATTTCCGCCGACCATCAAAACAAGGCTGACATCGCCGCCTCGAAAGCGCGCGAATGGTTCGACCAGCAGGGCGTCGACATGCTGATCGGCGGCACCAATTCCGGCGCCAGCCTGGCCATGGCCAAGGTCGCGGCGGAAAAGAAAAAAATCTTCATCGCCATCGGCGCCGGCTCCTCGCGCCTGACGAATGAAGAGTGCACGCCGTACACCGTGCATTACGCCTATGACACGGTGGCGTTGGCGCGCGGCACGGGCGGCACCATCGTCAAGCAGGGCGGCAAAAACTGGTATTTCATGACGGCAGATTATGCGTTCGGCCACTCGCTGGAAAAAGACACGGCCGAGGTCGTCAAGGCGGCCGGCGGCAAAGTGCTGGGCAGCGTCAAGCATCCGCTGGGCGCCTCGGACTTCTCTTCCTTCCTGCTGCAGGCGCAATCGTCCAAGCCGCAAATCCTCGGCCTGGCCAATGCCGGCGGCGACGCCATCAACAGCATCAAGGCGGCCAACGAGTTCGGTTTGACGAAGTCCATGAAGTTGGCCGGCTTGCTGATCTTCATCAATGACATCCATTCGCTGGGCTTGAACCTGACGCAGGGCATGTACCTGACGGATGGCTGGTACTGGGACTTGAATCCTGAAACGCGCGCCTGGTCGAAACGCTATTTCGCCAAGATGAAGAAAGAGCCGTCGATGCTGCAGGCGGCCGATTATTCGGCGGCGGCGAATTACCTGAAAGCCGTCAAGGCGATCGGTACGGATGACACCGAGAAGGTCATGGCCTACCTGAAAAAGACCAAGATCAACGACATGTTCACCCAGAATGGCGAAGTGCGTCCCGATGGCCGCATGGTGCACGATATGTATTTGATGGAAGTGAAGAAACCGTCCGAGTCGAAATATCCATGGGATTACTACAAGGTGGTCGCCACCGTGCCCGGCGCACAGGCGTATGTGACCAAGGCTGAATCGAAGTGTTCGCTGTGGAAGTAACGCTGTAGCAACATCCACAGAGTGCCCGCCTGCGCGCGGGCGCTCTGTCCTGCACGCTTTGCCCGCAGGGTACGCCTTGCGCCGCCGCACCCGTTTGCGGCGGCGCGTTTCCCTTGATACCACACCGTCGTCCGGCGGTGCTTTTTATACTGTGATGCCATGGAAATTTTCGGCGTTCCAATACAAGCGATGATGAGCCAGCTGCTGCTGGGTCTCGTCAACGGCTCGTTCTATGCCATGTTGTCCCTCGGTCTGGCCGTCATCTTCGGCTTGCTTAACGTTATTAATTTCTCGCACGGCGCCATGTACATGATGGGCGCCTTCCTGGCCTGGATGGGCCTCAGCTATTTCGACATCAGTTACTGGGCCATGCTGGTCATCGCCCCGATCCTTGTCGGCCTGGTCGGCATCCTGATTGAAAAGACCATGCTGCGCTGGCTGTATAAACTCGACCACCTGTATGGCTTGCTGCTGACCTTCGGCATCACCCTGATCATGGAAGGCGTGTTTCGCTCCTTCTATGGCGTCTCGGGCCAGCCGTATGCCGTGCCCGAAGCGCTGGCCGGCGCGACGGACCTCGGTTTCATGATCCTGCCGAACTACCGCGCCTGGGTGGTGATCGCCTCGCTCACCGTCTGCCTGGCGACCTGGTTCGTCATCGAAAAAACCAAGCTCGGCGCCTACCTGCGGGCCGGCACGGAGAACCCGAAACTGGTGGAAGCGTTCGGCATCAACGTGCCGCTGATGGTCACCCTGACGTTCGGCTTCGGCGTGGCCCTGGCCGGTTTCGCCGGCGTGCTGGCGGCGCCCATCATCCAGGTCTCGCCGCTGATGGGCTCGAACCTGATCATCGTCGTGTTCGCCGTGGTGGTGATCGGCGGCATGGGTTCCATCATGGGTTCCATCCTGACGGGCCTGGGCCTGGGCGTGATCGAGGGCCTGACCCGCGTGTTCTACCCGGAAGGCTCGGCCACCGTGGTGTTCGTGGTGATGGTCATCGTGCTGCTGCTGCGTCCCGCCGGCCTGTTCGGCAAAGAAAAGTAATCCTCATCAGTCATGTATTGGAGCTACCACGATGAATAAAAATGTAGGCTACGCCATTGCCTTGCTGCTGGCGTTGGCGGCCCCGTTTTACGGCTATCCCGTCTTCCTGATGAAGTTGCTGTGCTTTGCCCTGTTTGCCTGCGCTTTCAACTTGCTGATTGGCTACACGGGCTTGCTCTCGTTCGGCCATGCGGCGTTTTTTGGCGGCGCCGGCTATGTCACCGGCTACGCGCTGCGCACCTGGGGCTGGCCAACGGAACTGGGCTTGCTGGCCGGCGTCGCCACGGGCGCCTTGCTGGGCCTGGTGATCGGCGGCCTGGCGATCCGCCGCCAGGGCATCTACTTTACGATGATCACCCTGGCGCTGGCGCAGATGGTGTACTTCCTGGCCTTGCGCCTGCCGTTCACGGGCGGCGAGGATGGCTTGCAGGGTGTTCCACGTGGAACCTTGCTGGGTACGATAGACCTGGGCAATGACACGGTGTTGTACTACGTCGTGCTGGCCATCTTCGTGGCCGGCTTCGCCCTGATCGTGCGCACCATCCACTCGCCGTTCGGCCAGGTGCTCAAGGCCATCAAGGAAAACGAACCGCGCGCCATCTCGCTCGGCTATGACGTCAACAAGTACAAGCTGATGGCCATCGTCCTGTCCGCCTCCTTGGCCGCGCTGGCCGGCGCCACCAAGACCCTTGTGCTGGGCTTTGAAACCCTCACCGATGTCTACTGGGGCATGTCGGGCCTGGTCGTGCTGATGACACTGGTCGGTGGCATGGGCACTTTGTCCGGTCCCATCCTTGGCGCCGTCTTGATCATCGCGCTGGAAAACAAGCTGGGCGATGTCGGTACCTATCTGGCCACGCACACGGGCATCGAGTGGTTCGGCACCCTGGGTGAATCGGTGGGCATGGTGACCGGCGTGATCTTCGTCATCTGCGTGCTGATGTTCCGGCGCGGCATCGTCGGCGAAGCCATCGCGCGCTTCGGCGGCAGGCCAGCCAAAGCCGCGGTCTGATTTTCAAGCAACGCCGGACGAATCGTCCGGCGTTTTTCATTGTGCGTCCACTGTTACCTTAACGGAGAGAACCACCATGCAAACGACGATCACGCGCGCGGGCACTGGCGCAAGCCTGTGCACCTTGCTGGCATTGGCAGCCTGCGGCAGCAACCATGCGCCGGAAGAATTGAACCAGATGCCCGGCTACCTGGGCACCATCACGCGCGCCGACTACGACGGCAAGACGAACGACTTACTCACGGCCGGCCTGGGCAAGACGGGGCTGGCGGGAGCAACTCCCGCGTATGCGAACGTGGAACAGCCGACGCCGCTCGAACTGCGCCGCAATGCCATCTACGCCAATTACCGCGCCGTGCTCGACATTGCCGCCAACAGCGGCTACGGCACCTTGTACGGACCGAACGTGGATGCGTCCGGGAACGTGGGCACGGGCGAGGGCCTGGTCGCGGGCAGCGAATACATCGCCTATGCCGACGATGGCACGGGCAAGAAGAACGTCACCTTGATGGTGCAGGTGCCGGCCAGCTTCGACCCCGACCATGCCTGCATCGTCACGGGCACGTCGAGCGGCTCGCGCGGCATCTACGGCGCCATCGGCAGCTCGGGCGAATGGGGCTTGAAAAAAGGCTGCGCCGTGGCGTATGCGGACAAGGGTTCCGGCACGGGCTTGTACGTGTTCGAGGACGACAGCGTCAACCTGCAGAACGGTCTGCGCGCGGGCAGGGTGGCCGCCGGCAAGAACGCGCTCTTCGCGCCGGACTTGAGCGACGCCGAGCGGCTGGCCTGGGCGGGCAGCAATCCGAACCGCATCGCCTTCAAGCATGCGCACTCGCAGCAAAATCCCGAGAAGGATTGGGGCAAGGTCACCTTGCAGGCCGTCGAGATGGCGTATTACGTGTTGAACGAGCGCTACGGCGTGCTGGCCCGCGATGGCAGTTCGCGCGTCGTGCGCCTGACGCCAAAGAACACCATCACGATTGCCTCGAGCATTTCCAACGGCGCCGGCTCGGCCTTGCTGGCGGCGGAACAGGATAGCAAGGGTTTGATCGGCGGCGTGGCGGTCAGCGAGCCGCAAATCCAGCCGGCGGCGTCGAGCGCCTACACTGTGCGCCAGGGCGGGGCGGTGGTCGCCAATCCCGGCCGCGCGCTGTTCGACTACGCCACTTATGCGGCCTTGTATCAGCCGTGCATCGCCTCCGTGGCCGGCAATGCGGGACGCTGCACGGCGCTGGTGGCCAAGGGGCTATTGAACGGTGCCGACCTGGCGGCGCAGCAGGCGGACGCGAAGCAGCGCTTGCGCGCGTATGGCTGGCTGGTCGATTCCGATCCGCTGCAGGCAGCGCACGCGGGCACGAACATACTGGTGGCCGTCACGTATGCATATGCCTACGGGAAATTCTCTGTGGCCGATAAAGTGTGCGGTTTCACGTTTGCGCAGACGGATGGCAGCGGCAATCCGATCGCGTTCACGTCGGCGCAAAAGGCGGCCAGCTTTGCCGCGCAAAACGGTATTCTTGGCAATGTCGTGTACGAGAACAGCGTGGGCGGCGCCAGGGTGTACACGGCCGGCGTGTCGCCGTCAAACAGCCTGGCGGACCAGTCGCTCGATGGCTTCCTGTGCCTGCGCAGCCTGGCGACGGGGCGCGACACCGTCAGCGACGCCAACTTGCAGGGGACATTGGCTGCGCAAAGCGTGCGCGTGCGGGCAGGCATGGCCGAGGTCGCGGCCACCGGCAAATTGAACGGCAAGCCGGCCATCATCGTGCACGGCCGCAGCGACACCCTGATTCCCGTCAATCACGCCTCGCGCGCCTATGTCGGGCTGAACGCCGCCGTGGAAGGGAACAGCCAGCTGCGCTATATCGAGGTGACCAATGCCAACCACTTCGATTCCTTCAGCAGCGCCTTGCCGACCCTGATCGTGCCGCTGCACGTGTACCTGAACCGGGCGTTAGATGCCATGTATGCGCACTTGCATGCCAAGCAAGCCTTGCCGCCATCGCAGGTAGTGCGCACGGTGACGCGTGCCGATGCGTCGACCCTGATCACGAATGTCAACGTGCCGGCGATTGCGGCAACGCCGGCACCTGGCAATGTCATCAGCGTGACGGGGACTGTCGTCGATATTCCCAACTAGGCTGTCTCGCCTGTGGACGCTGCGGCCACGTTTCACGTGGCCGTTTTTATGCCCAGGCCGTATCCGGGATATCGCCCAGTCCCTGGAAGACGGGCTTGGAAAACCAGTAGCCCTGCATCAGCGAAATGCCGCAGCCGGAAAGAAAATCGCGCTCGGCGCGCGTCTCGATGCCTTCGGCCAGCACGCGGATGCCGAGCTCACGGCACAGGCTGGCGATGGCCCGCACGATGGCCTGGCGCGGTGCGTGCGTATCGATGTCGCGCACCAGGTCCATGTCTATCTTGATGATGTCGGGCTGGTATTCGGCCAGCAGATTCAAACCCGCATAGCCGGCGCCGAAATCATCGATGGCCGTTTGGAAACCGAAGCGCCTGTAGGCGCGGAAGATCTCGACCAGATGGGGACGGTCTTGTACCCGTTCGCCTTCCGTCACTTCAAAGATGATTTTATCGGTAGGGAAATGATGCAGCCTGGCCGCTTCCAGGGTGCTGCGGATGCACACTTCGGGACGGTAGACGGCGTTGGGCAGGAAGTTGATCGACAGATATCCCTGCATGCCCAGCCTGGCGGCGCCGGCCACGGCCTTGACGCGGCAAGCCTGGTCGAAGCGGTAGCGGTTGGCGTCGTTCACTTGCGCCAGCACGCTGGCCGCGCTTTCGCCGTTGGGGCCGCGCACCAGCGCCTCGTGCGCATAGATGCTGCGCGTGGCGAGGTCAACGATGGGTTGATACGCATACTCGAAGGCAAACGGCAGCGGCGTGCCGTCATGGCAGCCGGCACAGGCACCGTGCGGAAAGCTGGTGCTGTCAGGATGAATGGGGATGTCGGGAGGTGTCATGGCGGCAGTGTAGCAGGGTGGGGGAACTGGCTGCGTTTGCTGGCTCACAGTGCGGCCGCATAGATGGCGCGCGCGTCGCTGCGCGTGACGGGACGGGGATTGTTGCCCAGTAAACGCGTCTGCAGCATGGCTTCATCGGCCAGCCTGTCCAGGTCGCTGGCCGCGATGCCCACGTCGCGCAGGGTGCGCGCGATACCGGTGGCCAGGGCGATCTCCTGCATCGTATCGATCAAGGCCACGGCGCGCGCCTCCTCGCTGCCCGCGATGCCGGGCTGCAGGATGGTGGCCAGTTGCGCATACAAGGGCGCCGCGTGGGACAAATTGAAACGGAGCACGTGCGGCAGTACCAGCGCGTTCGACAAGCCATGTGGCACGTGGAACAGTCCACCGATGGGATAGGCGAGCGCGTGCACGGCGGCCACGGGCGCATTGGCAAACGCCTGGCCGGCCAGCATGGCACCGAGCAGCATGGCCTGGCGCGCCGGCAAGTTGCTGCCATCGCGGCAGGCGGTGACCAGGTTGCTCGACAGCAGCGACAGCGCCTGGGTGGCCAGCATGTCGGACAAAGGGTTTTTCTGCAGGAGGCTGGTGTACGCTTCGATCGCATGCACCATGGCGTCGATGCCGGTGGCGGCCGTCACGGCGGGCGGCAAGCCCAGGGTCAGGCTGGCGTCGAGGATGGCCAGGTCCGCATACAGTTGCGGCGCGACCACGCCCATCTTGCTGGTGGCGCCCGTGGTGACGATGGCGATGTGTGTCACTTCCGAGCCCGTGCCAGCCGTGGTCGGCAATTGCACCAGGGGCAAGCGCTGGCCATGGACGTTGCCGATGCCATACAGTTGCGCCAGTTCCTGGTGGCCCGGCGCCAGCACGGCGATCAGCTTGGCCACGTCCAGCGAGCTGCCGCCACCGAGGCCGATAATCAGTTCCACGTGAAACATCTGCGCCTGGGCCACGCCGGCCAGCACGATGGCTTCGGGCGGATCGGCTTGCACCTCGGAAAAGACGTGGACTTCGATGCCGGCGGCTTGCAAGCTGTGCAGGGAGGCGTCGGCCAGACCCGTGCGCAAAACGCCTGCGTCCGTAACGAGCAGGGCGCGGCGCACGGTGGGGAAGTGATGGGCGATGTGTACGCCCAGCTGGGCGGCGGCGCCCGCTTCGACGATCAGGTGCGGCACGGTGCGGAACTGGAAGGCGGACATGCGGACTCCTGACGATAAGGACAGAAGCCAAGCTTACTCCGCTTTCCCACCCCGCGCCTGTTTCACGTGAAACCAGAAGCGGGGGTTATTCCCACTCCAGCGCGCCTTTCTTCCACTCATAGATTAGTCCGATGGTCAGCACGGCGAGAAAGCCCATGACGGCCCAGAAACCGGCGAGGCCCAGTTCGTTGACATTGGCCGCCCACGGCATCAGGAAGATCACCTCGATATCGAACAGGATGAAGAGGATGGCGACCAGGTAGAAACGGATGTCGAACTTCATGCGCGCGTCGCCGAACGCCTCGAAGCCGCATTCGTACGGCGACAGTTTTTGCGCATCCGGTTTGTGCGGACCGAGCGTGCGCCCCAGCAGCATGGGCACGATGCCGACGAGGATGCCGATCAGAATGAACAGCAGGACGGGAAAATAGTTTTCGAGCAGCATGTCGATTCCTCTCAGTGACTGGACGACAGTTTCATCAGCACGATGCCGCACACGATGAGGACGGCGGCGCACACGCGCATGGTGTTGACTTGCTCGCCCAGAAAAACGATGCCGACGATAAAGGCGCCGACGGCGCCGATGCCGGTCCAGATCGTATAGGCCGTGCCGAGGGGCAGGGTCCGCATGGCCAGCGACAGCAAGCCGAAGCTGGCGATCATCATGACGATGGTAATGACGGAGGGAGTGAGTCTGGTGAAACCCTCGGAGAGTTTCATCGAGTATGCCCACACGACTTCAAACATGCCGGCAATCAGTAAGAGTATCCAGGCCATGGCGGCTCCTTATACAGAGCGGGCCGTCCCGGTGTGTTCCCATGATGGGGGAGGCCGTCCTCCTGGATGATCGTCCCGCTGGCCACAGGCGTGACCATGGATGCGGACGATGCGGCAATTGTAGCAAACATTCCCGAGCACCGCAGCCGCCTGTCGAAGGTGCGATTCCGGGTCGTTGCGTGTTCCACGTGAAACAAAAATGACCGTCGGCTTGCCACTGCTGAGTAAAAATTAAGCAAAAATTGGCCGTCGCAAGGTTGCGCTTGCAAAAAGACTCTATAATCGGAGCTCTCTTCCCGCATTTTTACTTGCACTGTTACCTATTTATCATGTTATTTCCTACAGAATTCGACGTCATCGTTGTCGGTGGTGGTCACGCCGGTACCGAGGCGGCCCTCGCTTCCGCCCGCATGGGGCAGAAGACGCTATTGCTCACGCATAATATTGAGACACTGGGCCAGATGTCGTGCAACCCTTCCATCGGTGGCATCGGCAAGGGCCACCTGGTTAAGGAAGTCGATGCCATGGGCGGCGCGATGGCGATTGCCACCGACGAGTCCGGCATCCAGTTCCGCATCCTGAACTCTTCGAAAGGCCCGGCAGTTCGCGCCACGCGCGCCCAGGCCGACCGTCTTTTGTACAAGGCCGCCATCCGCACGCGCCTGGAAAACCAGCCTAACCTGTGGCTGTTCCAGCAAGCCGTCGATGACCTGATCGTCGAAGGTGACCGCGTCGTTGGTGCCGTCACGCAGATCGGCCTGAAGTTTCTCGCGCGCGCCGTGGTGCTGACGGCCGGTACTTTCCTCGACGGCAAGATCCACGTGGGCTTGAACAATTATTCGGCTGGCCGCGCCGGCGACCCACCCGCCATTTCGCTGTCGGCCCGTTTGAAGGAATTAAAGCTGCCGCAGGGCCGCTTGAAAACGGGCACGCCGCCGCGCATCGATGGCCGCACGATCGACTTTTCCGTGATGCAAGAACAGCCGGGCGACCTCGATCCCGTGCCCGTATTTTCCGTGATGGGCAACACGTCCATGCACCCGCGCCAGGTGCCGTGCTGGGTCACGCACACGAATAGCCAGACGCACGACATCATCCGCGCCGGCCTCGATCGCAGCCCCATGTACACGGGCGTCATCGAAGGCGTCGGCCCCCGTTATTGCCCCTCGATCGAAGACAAGATCCACCGTTTCTCGGGCAAGGAATCGCACCAGATCTTCCTCGAGCCGGAAGGCTTGACGACGCACGAGTTCTATCCGAACGGCATCTCGACGAGCCTGCCGTTCGACGTGCAGATCGCCCTGGTGCAATCGATGAAGGGCATGGAAAACGCCCACATCCTGCGTCCCGGCTACGCCATCGAATACGATTATTTCGACCCGCGCGGCTTGAAGGCGTCGCTGGAAACGAAGGCCGTCGCCGGCCTGTTCTTCGCTGGCCAGATCAACGGCACCACCGGCTACGAGGAAGCGGCCGCGCAAGGCATGCTGGCGGGCCTGAATGCGGCCTTGCTGACGCAGGACAAGGAAGCCTGGGTGCCGGGCCGCTCCGAGGCTTATCTGGGCGTGCTGGTCGACGATTTGATCACCCAGGGCGTGCAGGAACCGTACCGCATGTTCACCAGCCGCGCCGAGTACCGTTTGAGCCTGCGCGAAGACAATGCCGACATGCGCCTGACGGAAATCGGCCGCGCTTTGGGCTGCGTCGGCGACGCCCAGTGGCAAGCCTTCGAGACCAAGCGCGAAGCGGTGGCGCGCGAACTCGAGCGCCTGCGTTCCACGTGGGTCAATCCGCGCATCCTGGCGGCTGCGGAATCGGAACGCATCGTCGGCCAGGCCATCGAGCGCGAGTATTCGCTGGCGGACTTGCTGCGCCGCCCGAACGTGGCCTACGACACCCTGATGAGCATGACGGGCATGGAAGGCCAGGCCCTGGCCGGCCCCGGCGTGGAGGACCCTGCCGTACGCGAGCAGGTGGAAATCCAGCTCAAATATGCGGGTTACATCGAGCGCCAGAGCAAGGAAATCGAGCGCCACGAACACTATGAAAACCTGGCTTTGCCGGAAGGTTTCAATTACCTGGATATCGGCGCGCTGTCGGTCGAAGTGCGGCAAAAACTTGACAAGCAGCGCCCTGAAACCCTGGGCCAGGCCTCGCGCATTTCCGGCGTGACGCCGGCGGCCATTTCGCTGCTGCTGGTGCACCTGAAAAAGCGCGGCTTCGGTGCAGGTCAGGCCGAAATACAGACCACCACTTTAAAGGACGAGGTTGTTGAATGAAGCAGTTTGACCGGGCCGCATTGGCCCCTATTTTGAATGAAGGCATCGCCGCGCTGGGGCTCGACCTGAGCGCGGATCAGACGGAAAAACTGCTCGATTACCTGGCCTTGCTGGCCAAATGGAACAGCGTGTACAACCTGACGTCGGTGCGCGACCCCCTGCAGATGCTGACCTTGCACGTGCTCGATTCGCTGGCCGCCGTGCCGGCGTTCGCGGATGCCAAGAATGTGCTCGACGTGGGCGCCGGCGGCGGCTTGCCGGGCATGGTTCTGGCCATCGCGCGGCCCGATATTAAAGTGTCGATGATCGACACGGTGCATAAAAAGACGGCATTTTTGACGCAAGTGAAGGCGGAACTGGGCTTGAGCAACGTCA
The DNA here is from genome assembly GCF_013372745.1 of Janthinobacterium sp. BJB401. Lineage (NCBI taxonomy): Bacteria > Pseudomonadati > Pseudomonadota > Betaproteobacteria > Burkholderiales > Oxalobacteraceae > Janthinobacterium > Janthinobacterium sp. BJB401. Next base: position 153,842 of record NZ_JABXFH010000003.1, read on the forward strand.
CCGTGTACACGAAACGGGTGGAACAGCTGGAAGTGCAGCAGAAATTCGACGTGATCACCTCGCGCGCCTTTGCCGACCTGTCCGACTTCGTCAACTGGTCGAACCACGTACTGGCCGAGGGTGGGCAATTCATCGCCTTGAAAGGGGTGGCACCGCCAGACGAGAGAGAGCGACTGCCGGCGGACTGGCAAGTGACGCAATTACGAGCGATTCAGGTGCCAGGGCTAAATGCAGAGCGTCATCTGGTATTTATAGCAAGAATTTAAAAGCCGAAAAATAAATGATATAAACAATTTATACGGTATAAATTATATAAACCGTATAAACGATTTATATCGTATAAATGAAATAAACAGTATAAATCGTTTCGGCCAGATGCCGGGGCGCACGATGAAGTTTGCATCTCTTTACAACTAGAAGATACATGGCCAAAATTTTTTGTGTAGCAAATCAAAAGGGTGGTGTTGGTAAAACCACAACAAGCGTCAACCTCTCCGCCGGTCTGGCCAAATTGAACCAGCGCGTGCTGCTGGTCGACCTCGACCCGCAGGGCAATGCGACCATGGGCGCCGGCATCAACAAGGCCGGCCTGAAGGCGTCGACCTATGAAGTCATGCTGGGCGAGTCCGATGTCAAAACGGCACGCCAGCGTTCGGAAGCGGGGCGCTTCGATGTCTTGCCATCGAACCGCGAGCTGGCCGGCGCCGAAGTGGAGATGGTCGAACTCGACAACCGCGAACGCCGCCTGAAGGATGCGCTGGCCGAAGTGGACGGCGAATACGATTTCATCCTGGTAGATTGCCCACCGGCATTATCGATGCTGACCCTGAACGGCCTGTGCGCCGCGCATGGCGTGATCATCCCGATGCAGTGCGAGTACTACGCACTGGAAGGCTTGTCCGATCTGGTCAATACCATCAAGAAGGTGCATGCGAACCTGAACCCGGACCTGAAGATCATCGGCTTGCTGCGCGTGATGTTCGATCCGCGCATGACATTATCGCAACAAGTGTCGGCGCAGCTGGAACAGCACTTCGGCGACAAGGTATTCAATACCATCATCCCGCGCAATGTCCGCCTGGCCGAAGCGCCATCGTACGGCCTGCCCGGCGTGACCTTCGACCCCAGCTCGAAAGGTGCCCAGGCGTATATCGCCTTCGGCGCCGAGATGGTCGAACGCATCAAACATATGTAAACAGCAGTATCGGGGTCGGACCCTTTGGGTCTGACCCCGGCTTTAGCGGTTGGGCTGAAAAACTGCCAACCCCAAGAAAAATACTGGGGTCGGACCCGGAGGGTCTGACCCCTTAGTTAGTTAGGACAGCATGGCTACGAAAAAATTAAAAGGACTGGGTCGCGGACTCGACGCCCTGTTGGGCGGCGGCGGTGGCGACTTCGCCAGTGCGGACACGCATCAACCGTCGAACTTGCCCGTGTCGCAAATGCAAGCCGGCAAATACCAGCCGCGCACGCGCATGGACGAGGGGGCCTTGAATGAACTGGCCGCCTCGATCAAGGCGCAAGGGCTGATGCAGCCGATCCTGGTGCGCCCGATCGGGCAAGACACCTTGAGCGGACTTGTTAAATATGAAATTATCGCCGGCGAACGCCGTTTCCGCGCGTCGCAACTGGCCGGTCTGACGGAAGTGCCGGTGCTGGTGCGCGATGTGGACGACCTGGCCGCCGCGGCCATGGCGCTGATCGAGAATATCCAGCGCGAAGACCTCAATCCCCTGGAAGAAGCGCAGGGCATCCATCGCCTGATCGCCGACTTCAGTTTTACGCATGAGCAAGCGGCCACTGCGCTGGGACGTTCGCGCAGCGCCGTGTCGAACCTGTTGCGCCTGATGAACCTGGCCAGTCCCGTGCAAACCATGTTGATGGCCGGCGATATCGACATGGGCCATGCGCGCGCGCTGCTGGCCGTGGATGCGGCCAGCCAGATCACGCTGGCCAATCAGGTCGTGGCCAAGCGCCTGTCCGTGCGCGAAACGGAAAAGCTCGTGACGCGCACGGTCGAGGAAGTGGCTAACCCGGTCGAGCCGCGTCAGAAGGAAAAGTCCGGCGACATCGCGCGCCTGGAAGAAGAGCTGTCCGATGCGCTGGCCACGCCCGTGGTGTTCAAGATGGGCAACAAGGGCCGTGGCCAATTGGTGATTGATTTTGCCGATCTTGACGTGCTCGATGGTTTGTTGACCCGCTTGCGTGGTTAAATAGCAAGCTGCAAAGGCAGGGGACCTGCGGTGTGGACAATCCGGCCATGCTTTCCGGATGGACCACGTGATTCCTTGATAACACGGCTGGAAGCGGCCAGACAAGCGGCTTTGCCATATAGTGGTGCAAAAGGCGGCGAATAGTCGGTAAAGCGTCAGTTTCACGCAGCAATTGCCCTGCTGCGGTGCAGCAACGTTTGACTCTATAGATCAAAGCCAACTATAATCCCGTGTCTTTGCGTGTGTAGATTTTTCTGGGAACTTGGCAATTGAGTGATTCACAACAAAGTATTGCCAAGCCAGTCTACAAAGTAGTTGCATTGCAGCTCGCAATTGCTATCAGCTTTGCCACGGTCACCCTGTTTTTTGGTGGCAATGTCAGAGGCTGGTCCGCCGCATACGGCGGCGCTATCGCAGTCATCGGTAGCCTGGTGTATGCCCTGTTGGTGGTTCGCGGTTCTAGCGACGCCAACAAGGCATTCCGGGCGCATTTGCGCGCAGAAGTGGTGAAAATATTTATCACAGCGGTGCTGTTTATATTGGCACTGGTGTTGTTTCAGTCGGCCGCCTGGTTATGGCTGATCTTGGGTTTCGCGGTGGCAACCTTAGCATACTGGTTTTCATTGCTCGCTGTTTAATCATTGGTTTTGGGGCCTGTTGAGCTCTGAAACGACAAATCTAAATTCATTATGACCACAGAACACGCTATTGAAGCGGGCCATGCTGCCCCGGCCAACGCCACAGAATACATCAGTCACCATCTGGCCCACCTGAGAAGTGCCGACGGCATGATCAATCTGGATACGTTCTGGATTTCGGCCATTCTGGGCTTTGTTTTCCTGGCTGTTTTCTATATGGCGTCGCGCCGCGCGACGGCTGGTGTCCCTGGCAAGTTGCAAAACTTCGTCGAAATGGTCATGGAAATCGTCAATGACACTATTAATGGGGCCTTCCACGCGAAAAGCAAGGTCATCGCGCCGCTGGCCATCACTATTTTTGTGTGGGTCTGGTTGCTGAACGCGATGGACTTCCTGCCGGTTGACCTGCTGCCGAAGATCCTGAGCTGGTTTGGCGTGCATAAACTGCGCGCCGTGCCGACCGCCGACGTCAACCACACCTTCGCCATGTCGCTGTCGGTCGTGCTGTGCGTGATCGCCTTCTCGATCAAGGCCAAGGGCCTGGGCGGCTGGATCAAGGAACTGTTCACGGCACCGTTCCATGCGAGCGGCCTGATCGGCACGATCGCCCTGGCACCTGTCAATTTCTTGCTGCAAATGGTTGAGCTGGTTGCAAAACTGATCTCCCTGTCGCTGCGACTGTTCGGCAATATGTATGCCGGCGAACTGATTTTCATCTTGATCGCGTTGTTGCCTTGGTGGGCACAGTGGGCGTTGGGTGGTCCATGGGCAATTTTCCATATCTTGATTGTAACTTTGCAAGCTTTTGTGTTTATGGCGTTGACGGTTGTGTATCTGAGCCTCGCGGTTGAGAAACATTAATCATTAACTTTATATTTTGTTTTTTTAGTATCTTTCGTTTTTAAATTTAGGAGAATTTTATGCAAGCTCTGATCGCACAAGTACAAAGCATGACCGTTCTGGCAGCAGCAATCATCATCGGCCTGGCCGCAATCGGCACCGCTCTGGGCTTCGCTATCTTGGGTGGCAAATTCCTGGAAGCTTCGGCACGTCAACCAGAACTGATGCCACAACTGCAAACCAAACTGTTCGTTATCGCTGGTCTGCTGGATGCTATCTCGATGATCGGCGTTGGTGTTGCTCTGCTGTACACGTTCGCTAACCCGTTCCTGTCCGCTCTGACGGCTGTTGCTCAGTAATTCGCTCCAACCCTAGGAGAAACTTTTAGTTAGGAGCAAAGGTATGGACATCAATATGTCGCTCATCGGCCAGATGATCACCTTCGCGGTGTTGGTCTGGTTCTCGATGAAGTTCGTATTTCCAGCGCTGAACAACGCGCTGGATGAGCGTGCCAAACGAATCGCGGATGGATTGGCTGCGGCCGATCAAGGTCAGGCTTCGATGGCAGTCGCTGAAAAGCGTGCGCAAGAGGCATTGAACAGTGCACGTGAAGAAGCGTCGCAACGCGTTGCGGACGCTGAAAAGCGCGCGCAGCTGGTTGCTGAAGAGATCAAGCAAAATGCACAAGCTGAAGCTGCGCGTATCATTGCGCAAGCCCAGTCGGACGCCGAACAGCAACTGTCGAAAGCACGCGAACAATTGCGCGCTCAGGTGGCTGACCTGGCTGTCAAGGGTGCCGAGCAGATCTTGAAGCGTGAAGTTAACGCTACGGCTCACGCCGAAATGTTGCAGCGTCTTGCTGTCGAGCTGTAATCATGGCAGAACTCGCAACCGTCGCCCGTCCCTACGCGGAAGCTTTGTTCCGCGTAGCCCAAGCTGGTAAGGAGTCAAGCAACCTCGCGGCGTGGTCCGAGCTGGTGTCCGAACTGGCACAGATCGGTAGCCACCCCGAGGTACAGGCGTACGCGCGCAATCCGAAAGTTTCGGAAAGCGACGTCGCCGCCACCATCCTGTCGTTGTTGAAATCGCCGCTCAATGAGGAAGTGAAAAACTTCGTCACGATGTTGATCGAAAATGGCCGCATCAGCCTGCTGCCGGAAATCGGCGCGCAATTCCATGCCCTGAAAAATGGCCTGGAAGGTGCGGCTGACGCCGAGATCACGAGCGCTTTCGATCTGAGCGAAGGCCAAACGGCCGAGCTGGTCGCAACGCTGGAAAAGAAATTCAGTCGTAAGCTCAACCCTGCCGTCACAGTGGATCCATCGCTGCTCGGCGGCGTGCGCGTGGTCGTTGGCGACCAAGTGCTCGATACCTCGGTGCGCGCCAAGCTGCAGCAACTGCACGCTGCACTGGTGTCGTAAGACACGCGCTTCGGCAGGCCAGCTTAGACAGACCCTTACCCCTCGCGCAAGCTGAGAGAAACACTTTTAGGAGTTAGTATGCAACTCAACCCATCTGAAATCAGCGAGTTGATCAAGAGCCGGATCCAAGGTCTTGACGGCGGCGCTGAAGTGCGTAATCAAGGCACGGTTATTTCCGTCGCCGACGGTATCTGCCGCATCCACGGTTTGTCGGACGTGATGCAAGGCGAGATGCTGGAATTCCCAGGCAACACGTTTGGCCTGGCAATGAATCTGGAACGCGACTCCGTCGGTTCCGTGATTCTGGGTGCCTACGAGCACATCTCCGAAGGCGACACGGTGAAATGCACCGGCCGCATTCTGGAAGTGCCAGTCGGTCCTGAGCTGCTCGGCCGCGTTGTCAACGCGCTGGGTCAGCCGATCGACGGCAAAGGCGCCATCGAGACCAAACTGACGGCCGCGATTGAAAAAATCGCGCCGGGCGTGATCGCCCGTGAATCCGTTTCGCAACCAATGCAAACCGGCCTGAAGTCGATCGATGCGATGGTTCCAGTTGGCCGCGGCCAGCGCGAACTGATCATCGGCGACCGTCAAACCGGCAAGTCGGCTGTGGCGATTGATGCGATCATCAATCAAAAAGGCCAGGGCATGAAATGTATCTACGTCGCGATTGGCCAAAAAGCCTCGTCGATCAAGAACATCGTGCGCTCGCTGGAACAGCACGGCGCGATGGAATACACCATCGTTGTCGCCGCTTCCGCTTCGGAATCGGCCGCCATGCAATACATCTCGCCGTACTCCGGTTGCGCCATGGGCGAATACTTCCGTGACCGCGGTGAAGATGCACTGATCGTCTACGATGATCTGTCCAAACAAGCTGTTGCATACCGTCAAATCTCGCTGCTGCTGCGCCGTCCACCAGGTCGCGAAGCGTACCCAGGCGACGTGTTCTACCTGCACAGCCGCCTGCTGGAACGCGCAGCACGCGTGAACGCCGACTACGTCGAGAAGTTCACCGACGGCGCCGTCAAAGGCAAGACCGGTTCCCTGACGGCACTGCCGATCATTGAAACGCAAGCTGGCGACGTGTCCGCATTCGTTCCAACCAACGTGATTTCGATTACCGACGGTCAGATCTTCCTGGAAACCTCGCTGTTCAACGCCGGTATCCGTCCTGCAATTAACGCCGGTATTTCCGTATCGCGCGTCGGTGGCGCCGCCCAGACCAAGGTCATCAAAAACCTGTCCGGCGGTATCCGTACCGACTTGGCGCAGTACCGTGAACTGGCCGCATTTGCGCAGTTCGCTTCGGACCTCGATGAATCGACCCGCAAGCAGCTGGACCGTGGTGCCCGCGTGACGGAATTGCTCAAGCAAGCCCAATACTCGCCACTGTCGATCTCGCTGATGGCCGTATCGCTGTTCTCGGTGAACAAAGGCTTCATGGACGACGTGCCAGTCAAGCAAGTGCTGTCGTTCGAAGCTGGTGTCCACGCTTACATGAAGACCAAGCAAGCTGCTCTGCTGGCCAAGATCGAAGAAACCAAGCAACTCGACAAAGACAGCGAAGCAACTCTGTCGGCGGCCATTGCTGATTTCAAGAAATCCGGCGCATATTAAGCGGCCAGGCGGCGCCCACCTTGAGTGAGGCGCCGCCCTACGCGCAGAAGGAGTAAGGACTCATGGCATCAAGCAAAGAGATACGAGGCAAGATCAAGAGCGTAGAGAATACGAAGAAGATCACCAAGGCGATGGAAATGGTCGCCGCGTCCAAAATGCGCAAGGCGCAAGACCGGATGCGGGCCGCTCGTCCCTACAGTGACAAGATTCGGAATATCGCCGCCAATCTGGCGAATGCCAATCCGGAATACACGCACCCGTTCCTGGCAGCTGCCCAGGGTACGCAAGCGAAGGCAGTAGGTTTCATCGTTGTGACGACCGACAAGGGTCTGTGCGGCGGCATGAATACCAACATCCTGCGCCAGGTGACGTCGAAGTCGCGCGAGCTGGAAGCAGCTGGCAACCGGATTGAAGCAGTTGCCATCGGTAACAAGGGTTTGGGTTTTTTGAATCGCATCGGCGTCAAGATCGTCGCCTCTGCCATTCAAACTGGTGATACGCCCCATCTGGAAAAATTGATCGGACCCGTCAAGGTCATGCTCGAAGAGTTCCAGGCTGGCAAGCTCGACGCAGTGTACCTGTGCTACACCAAATTCATCAACACGATGAAGCAGGAACCAGTGGTCGAACAGCTGCTGCCTTTGACGGCTGACAAAATGGTCGCCGACAAGAGCGCACACTCGTGGGATTACATCTACGAGCCGGATGCACAAAGCATCATCGACGAATTGCTGGAGCGCTATGTAGAAGCGCTGGTGTACCAGGCAGTCGCGGAGAATCTGGCGTCCGAGCAATCGGCACGGATGGTCGCGATGAAAGCTGCAAGCGACAACGCGGGTAGTGTGATCGGCGAATTGAAGCTGATCTACAACAAGACCCGCCAAGCTGCGATTACCAAAGAACTCTCCGAAATCGTCGCCGGTGCGGCTGCGGTTTAAACGAATTTAACTATATTGAAGGAACGAACATGGCTGATGGCAAAATCGTTCAGTGTATCGGCGCTGTGGTGGACGTTGAGTTTCCCCGCAACGCGATGCCTAAGGTATTTGATGCCTTGAAGATGGCAGGCTCGGAACTGACCCTGGAAGTACAACAGCAGTTGGGCGACGGCATTGTCCGTACCATTGCACTCGGCTCGTCCGATGGCCTGCGTCGCGGCATGATGATCCAGAACACCGGCAAACCTATCATGGTGCCAGTCGGTAAAGCAACCCTGGGTCGCATCATGGACGTGCTGGGCAACCCGATCGACGAATGCGGCCCCGTGTCGCACGAGCAGATCGCGTCGATCCACCGCACCGCTCCTGCATACGACGAACTGTCGCCTTCGCAAGAACTGCTGGAAACCGGCATCAAGGTGATCGATCTGGTGTGCCCGTTTGCAAAAGGCGGTAAAGTTGGTCTGTTCGGCGGCGCTGGCGTAGGCAAGACCGTGAACATGATGGAACTGATTAACAACATCGCCAAAGCGCACAGCGGCGTGTCCGTGTTCGCCGGTGTTGGTGAGCGTACGCGTGAAGGTAACGACTTCTACCACGAGATGGCTGACGCGAAAGTGGTCGATCTGGAAAATCCAGAGAACTCCAAAGTGGCGATGGTCTACGGTCAGATGAATGAACCGCCAGGTAACCGTCTGCGCGTCGCGCTGACCGGCCTGACGATCGCTGAATCGTTCCGTGATGAAGGCAAAGACGTTCTGTTCTTCGTCGACAACATCTACCGCTTTACGCTGGCTGGTACCGAAGTGTCGGCACTGCTGGGCCGTATGCCGTCGGCTGTGGGTTACCAACCGACCCTGGCTGAAGAAATGGGCCGTCTGCAAGAGCGTATCACGTCGACCAAGACCGGTTCGATCACCTCGATCCAGGCCGTCTACGTTCCAGCCGATGATTACACCGATCCGTCGCCTGCTACCACGTTTGCTCACTTGGATTCGACCGTTGCGCTGTCGCGTGACATCGCTTCCCTGGGTATCTACCCAGCCGTGGACCCACTCGATTCGACCTCGCGTCAGCTCGATCCGTTGATCGTTGGTCAAGAGCACTATGACACCGCGCGTGCCGTGCAAACGACCCTGCAACGCTACAAGGAATTGCGCGACATTATCGCGATTCTGGGTATGGACGAGCTGGCACCGGAAGACAAACTGCTGGTCGCCCGCGCACGTAAGATGCAGCGTTTCCTGTCGCAGCCTTTCCACGTCGCTGAAGTCTTTACCGGCGCGCCTGGTAAATACGTTTCGCTCAAAGACACGATCAAGGGCTTCAAAATGATCGCTTCGGGCGAACTCGATCACCTGCCGGAACAAGCGTTCTACATGGTCGGCACGATCGAAGAAGCAATCGAAAAAGCCAAGAAACTTAACTAAGTTAAGTCTGGGCCTAACCCCGCCCCTTACAAGGCGGGGTTCTTCAACCCGATAGGACACACATGGCACACACAATTCACGTTGACGTGGTTTCCGCTGAAGAACTGATTTTTTCAGGTGAAGCAGAATTCGTCGCGTTGCCGGGTGAACAAGGCGAGCTGGGTATCTACCCACGCCACACGCCTTTGATTACCCGCATCCGTCCGGGCGCGGTCCGCATCAAGGTAGTCGGCCAGGCTGAAGAAGAGTTCGTCTTCGTTGCCGGCGGCCTGCTGGAAGTGCAACCGGATACCGTGACCGTCCTGGCCGATACCGCGATCCGCGGTCACGACCTCGACGAAGCGAAAGCGCTGGAAGCGAAGAAGTTGGCGGAAGAAAATATCCACAACAAGGATTCGGGCATCGACTACGCGCAAGCGCAAGCCGAGCTGGCCAGCGCGATTGCGCAACTGGCAGCGATCCAGAAGCTGCGCAAGATTTAATTTCAATCTGCGCCGCACAAGAAAGGCAGCCTTCGGGCTGCCTTTTTTTTATGCAGAAATCAGCGGCGCTTGTCCTTGCCCCTTTCCAGTCCCGCCTTCAATACCGTCTTCCACCTGGCGCGCGCGGCGATGCGCTCGAGCGGCGTCTCCTCGATACGGCGCGCGTCACGCAGCAGCTTGTGATAATTGCGCAGGCGGTCCGCATCGACGGCGCCGCGTACGGCGCAACCGGGCTCGCTGGCATGCCGGCAATCGCGGAACTGGCACGTCGCCGCCAGCGCCGCGATGTCGTCGAACGTGGCCGCCAGCGTATCCGCATCGGCATCGGCGCGCCAGCTGCGCAAGCCCGGCGTGTCGATGATGCAGGCGCCGCTGGCGCACACGTGCAGCGAGCGGGCCGTCGTCGTATGCCGGCCGCGCCCGTCGCCATGGCGCACGCCGTTGGTTGCCTGCTCCGTCGCGCATAAAGTATTGGTCAGGCTGGACTTGCCGGCGCCCGATGAACCGAGCAGCACCAGGGTCTGGCCCGCACCCAGCCACGGTGCCAGGATGGCCACGTCATATGCATGGCGCGTATCGATGGCAAACAGGGGCACGTGTGGCGGCAGGCGCTGTCTGAGCTGCGCCAGCTTGCCCGGCACGTCGTCGGCCACGTCGGCCTTGCTCAGCACCACCACGGGCGTCACTTGCGCCGCCAGCACGATGGCCAGATAGCGCTCCAGACGGCGTGGATTGAAATCCTCGTCCAGTCCCATCACCAGCAGGGCCGTATCGACATTGCTGGCGAGCAGTTGGCGCCGGCCGTCATTGCCGCGCCGGGCGATCTGCGTGACTGGGGATAAGTGCGCTGTTATCCACAGCGTAGCGTGCGCGTCGGGTTCGGCGGCGACCCAGTCGCCGACAGTAAGAATATTGTCTTGCGCCTGCAGCTGATGCAGCAGACGCGGCAGGATTTGCGCCGGCTGTTCCAGGATGCCGTCGTGCACGCCGATGCTGTCGCGGTGCACGGCGCAAACGCGCAGCAGTTGGGCGGTTGGGGAAGAGAGTTCGAGTTGGGTGGCTGCGCTGGCGATGGCCTGCTGCAGCCCGATAAGGCGTAGTTGCGCAAAATCGAATGCGATCATGGTAGCGTGATTCCAGATTCTGTCGTCCGCGTGCGGACATGAAGCCTGTGCGTGCAGGCACCGCCAGTCGCCATGACTGGCACGAAAGAAGGGGAACGTCGGCTACGCGATCACGCGTATGGGGAGTTGCGGGCCAAGAGCCTTAGCGGGGAAAAACGGTGATCAGGCAGCCGACAGCACGGCAGTATCCGAATGGCGCATGTTGTCTACTCCTCAAGTGTGATGGAAAACCCCAGTGTGCCAGCGGCGTGCGCCGGCGTCAACGGAAGGTGTGGCTTAGCTGCACATGCCGTAAGCCTGGCGCTCGGGGAAATAGCGGTACGTAAACGTGCGCACCGGGTAGCGCTTGCCGGCGATGAGCATGTCGGGCATCGACAGGTCAAAGCGCTGCGGCAGCTGGCGCGGCAGTTGCAGGCGCAGGCGCCACTGGGTTTCGGCGCTTGAACCGACGGCGGAAAACATGATGGGCAAGGTCTCGATGACGTCGACGATTTCCGCCTTGCGGTTCATGCCGCGCTGGTAGATGGTCAGCACTTTCGCTTCGGCGAAGGGGGGCTTTTTCGGCTCTTCCAGCAGGAAGGACAGGCGCGTGAAACTGGCTTGCGTGCCGATGGGAAGCGTAAAAATCAGCGCCAGCTCCGTGCCGCCTTCCTTCAGGGTGACGGGTGGCGTGGCATACACGCTGATACCGCGCGGCAGCTCGAAGCGTGAACCCTCCGTCCACGTCTTGCACTCGGGCGTCGTGGCCTGGTACAGGCTGGGCGCCGTGTAGTCGTTGCAGGCGGAGACCAGCAGCAGCAGGGGCAGGGCAAACAGGGCGGAACGGCGCATGGAAGTCACGGTTGGGAGATGAGCCGACAGTGTAAGCGATCCCCCCGCGATCCACCAGCGGGCTTATGCTTGCCCGGGTGGCGCGCGCCGCACGGACTGCAGCTGGCAGTGCGCGGCCTGCAGCGCATCCTTGATGGCATCGAGCGCCAGTTGCGGCCGCGCCGCGCCGCACATGAAGATATCGACGGCGGCAAAGCCGCATTCCGGCCACGTGTGGATGGAGATATGCGACTCGGCCAGCAGCACCACGCCGGTGACGCCCTGGCCGGCGCCAAAGCTGTGGAAATGGCTGTGCAGTACTTGCGCGCCAGCCGCGACGGCCGCATCGCGCAGCAGGCGCTCGAGCGCGGCGCAGTCATGCAGGCGTTCCGGCGCGATGTCCGACAAATCGGCCAGCAAATGGGTGCCCAGGGGCAGATGCGGTGTGGCTGCCATGCTTACTTGTGGCTGCCGCCGCTGGAGCCGCCGCCATAGCTGCCGCCGCCGCTGCCCGTACGCGAACTCCAGCTGCTGCCGCTGCTGCTGCCGGCCACCTTGAACATGCGCACCCAGTTGGCGGCCGTGACACTGAAGGTCACCATCAGGGCATAGATCACGTATTTACTCATGGGGGATTCTTTGCATTCTTGTCGAGAAAAGCGGCGGGCAGGAACAGCGCCAGGCAGCCCAGCAAACTCCACATCAGGGTGCTGGAGAACGAGACAAACATCGGGATCGCATTCAGGACCAGCACGATGACGATGAAGACCTTGGCGATGCCGCGATGGCTCAGCTGGATATTCGTCGTTTTGCTGGCGCCATGGAAGGCGGCGCCGAACCAGGCGGCCATCTGGTCATAGGCGACGGGCACGGAGCGCGACCAGGTCATTTCCTCACCGGTGAGCTCCGCCGCCAGCTTGGTCTGTCCCTGTTCGAATTCAAACACGCGCGTGCTGTCGCCGACGGCCACTTTCCAGTTGAAGGCGCCCGCCGCATACACGACCTGCGAGCCGTAGTCGTACAGTTTGCGGTAGGTGGCGCCATCGAGCGTGCAGGTAGAGGCGTCCAGCGACGCCCAGTTGGGCCAGTTCGGCAGCACGTTCGAGCGTGACCAGCCATCGTCCGTTTCCACCAGCCAGAAGAAGCCGGCGCGCGCGTTGTACAGCAGGTATTCGTTCCACTCGCTGCCTTCGTCGTCGGCGCGGCGCATCATGCCGATCACCGTGAAATCGACATTGCTGATCTTTGCGCTGGCGCCCAGTTCCAGCGTGATGTCGGCGTTGTCGTGCACCTGCTTGCCGATGGCCAGCACCTGTGCTTCCGGGCCGCTGGCGTCGAGCTGCGCATGGCAGGCGGGGCACACGAGTTGCGCCGCCGCGCCGGGTACGTACTTGATGCCGCTGCCGCAGGACGGGCAGTCGAGCGCGTCGAGCTTGCCTCGGTATTTGCCGGCGCTTTTGGCGATGGCGTCGTCGTCGCGCAGCAGCTGGCACTGCAAACCGTCCAGGGTGACGGCGACGCCCTGGTAGACGACCGGTTGCGGGCCATCCGTGTAGTCGAGCGTGACAAAGCTGGCGTAGTTGCGGAAGTCCGCCACCTGGATGCGCCAGCCGGCGCCCACCTTGAACGGCAGTTCGCCCTGGCCGGCGATGCATTCGGCGCTGCGGATCTCGGCCGCCGTGTACGGCTCGCCGCAGATCGTGTAGCGCTTGCCCGGCGCCAGCTCGCCAAAGACGGGTAAGCTACCTTGTGTGCTGCGCTCGCGCGTCAAGGTGTACAGGCCGGACGAGTCACCCAGCCACGCCGTGCTGGCGTCGTCGAACAGCAGATACCACTCGTTCCACGTGCCGGCGCTGTAGCGCTGCTGGATGCGGCCGACGACGGTGAAGTGCACGCCATCGTGCACGCCGGCCGTGCCGATCTGGATCGGCGTATAGTCTTCCAGGACGGCCGACATCTTGCCCATGTCCCTGATGGAATCGGCGTCCTTGAGGATGGTGCTTTGGCAGTACTCGCACACGGCGAGCACGGAAGCGTGCGAGCGGAAGTGAACTTCCGCGCCGCAGCTGGGACAGGAAACAGTTTGCATGCAGTCGTATTTCGCTAGTATTTAGCCGATCAGTTTTTTCAGCAGTTCAGCCTTGGCGCCGTCGTAGTCGGCTGGCGAAATGAGACCCTTATCGAGCAAGCCCTTGAGTTTTTCCAGGCGCGCTTCGATCGGCTCTTCCGCAGGAGCCGGTGGCGCCGCAGGCGGTGCGGCCGGGGCAGGTGCCGGCTGCTGCAGCGCGCCGCCCATGCTTTGCGCCATCACCTGGCCGATCGACAGCCCGGCGCCCAGTCCCGCACCGATGCCGGCCATGCCGCCTTCGTTTTGCGCCGCCAGCGGAATCGCATTGGCCACCTGGAATTTCGTAAAGCCGCTCATCTTGTCTGCGCCCAGGCCGCCCTTCATGCCGGCCGAGATGCGCTCGTCGAGCGCCGCCTGCAATTCCTCGGGCAGGCTGATGCTGGCCACGTTGAATTCGTCGAGACCCACGCCATAGCGGGCAAACGCCTGCGCCAGGCCATCCTTGACCTCCTGCGCCATCAGCGCCTGGTTGGCCGCCATGTCGAGGAAGGGAACGTTCGCGCCACCCAGCGAGCTGGCCATGCTCGACATCAAAATGCCGCGTAATTGATCTTCCACCTCGTCGCGCGTATAGACTTCGCGCGTGCCACTGATCTCGGTGAAGAAGGTGCGGGCGTCGGCGATGCGGTACGAGTACATGCCGAAGGCGCGCACGCGGATCATGTCGAAATCCTTGTCGCGGATGGTGATCGGCTGCGGCGTGCCCCATTTGCGGCCCGTCTGCACGCGGGTGCTGAAGTAATACACGTCCGACTTGAACGGTGAATCGAACAGCTTGTCCCAGTTTTTCAGGTTGGTCAGCAGCGGTAAAGTCTGCGTCGTCAGCTTGTGCGTGCCGGGACCGAAGACATCGGCGATCTTGCCTTCATTGACGAAGACGGCGACCTGCGATTCGCGCACATTCAGGATGGCGCCGTTCTGGATCTCGAAATCCTGCATGGGGAAACGCCAGGCCAGTACGCCTTCCGTCTCTTCGTTCCATTGCAGTACGTCGATAAACTGCTTCTTGATAAAGCTGCCGAGGCTCATGATGGTGTCCTTGAATGAGGTAAAACGTCAGGAAATGCAGGCGGCGTTGATGGCGCCGATCGACAGGGAAATGGCGGCCAGCAGGCCGCCGAAAGCGCTGTTGTTCGATTCGATCTGGTCCTTCGACATGCGCAGCAAACGCGTGGTGACCACATAGGCGAGCAATTGCACCACCATGGCGCCGAAGGCCCAGGCAAAGAATTGCTGGTAGCCGGCCGTGTGCATCAGGGACGAAGCGATGGTGGCGGAAAAGCCCAGCAGCGCGCCGCCCAGCGACAGGGCCGCCGCCTGGTTGCCCTGGCGGATCAGCAGTACTTCGTTATACGGCGTGACGCGTGTGTAGATGATAAAAAATACAATCAGCAGCGCGGCGGCCAGTAAAAGGTGGATCAGATAGTTTAGGATGTCGGGCACGGCATTCCTCGCAATGAGCATTTGATAACGTCAACGCATATTAGAACAAAAAAAGTCCAATGAACAAAAAGATTCTGATTTTGTCCGTCTTCGTGGTCGCTTCCTGCGGCCTCGCCTATGAGCTGATCGCCGGCGCCATGTCCAGCTACCTGCTTGGCGACTCCATCCTGCAGTTTTCCACCATCATCGGCTGCTACCTGTTCGCAATGGGTGTGGGCGCTCACTTTTCAAAGTACGTCAAGGATGACGACGTGCTGTCGCGCTTTGTCGACATCGAACTGGCCGTGGGCTTGATCGGCGGCCTGTCGGCCGCCATCCTGTTCATGACCTTTTCGTGGATGGCCGCGCCATTTCGCACCTTATTGTATGTGATGGTGTTCCTGATCGGCGCACTGGTCGGCATGGAAGTGCCGCTCGTGATGCGCGCCCTGAACACGCGCCAGACGGAATTTTCCGAGCTGGTCAGTCGCGTGCTGACCTTCGATTACCTGGGCGCGCTGGCCGTCTCCCTGCTGTTCCCGCTGGTGCTGTCGCCGTATCTGGGCCTGGTGCGCACGGGCTTTTTGTTCGGCATGCTCAATGTGGGCGTGGGCCTGTGGAGCATCTATGTCTTCCGCGCCGAGCTGAAAAACCTCACGGGGCGTCTGCTGCGCGCCTGCGCCGTGATGCTGCTGCTCGTCGCCGGCTTTGCCATGTCGGACCGCATGGTGGCCTGGGGAGAACATGGCCTGTTCGGTGACCAGATCGTGTATTCCACCACCACGCCCTACCAGCGCCTGGTGATCACGCGCTGGAAGGACGATACGCGGCTGTACATCAACGGCAATTTGCAGTTTTCCTCGCGCGACGAGTACCGCTACCACGAGGCGCTCGTGCATCCGGTGCTGGAAGCCTTGCCGTGGGCGCGCCGCGTGCTGGTGCTGGGCGGCGGCGATGGCCTGGCCCTGCGTGAAATCCTCCGTTATCCACAGATCGAACACGTCACCGTGGTCGACCTCGACCCCGCCATGACGGCCGCGTTTACCACGCGCCCGGAACTGGCCAAGCTGAATAACAGTTCGTTCTCGGACAAGCGCGTCACCGTCGTCAATGCCGATGCCGCCGTCTGGCTGCGCAATAACGGCGACATGTTCGATGCGGCCATCGTCGATTTCCCCGACCCGTCCAGCTTCGCGCTCGGCAAACTGTATTCGGTGCCGTTCTACGACCTGGTGAAAAAGCACCTGGCGGCCAAGGGCCTGATGGTGGTGCAATCGACGTCGCCGTTCTTTGCCCCGCACGCCTACTGGACCATCAATTCGACCCTGCGCGAAGTGGGCATGCGCACCTGGCCCTACCACGCCTACGTGCCCTCGTTCGGCGAATGGGGTTTTATTCTCGCTTCGCCCCAGCTCGACTACACACCGCCGACGAAATACCGCCTGCCCATGCGCTACCTGAATGCGGACACCACGCGCGAAATGTTCATCTTCCCGCCCGACATGCAGCCGCTGCCGATGGCGCCGAATCGCCTCAACACCCAGTCGCTCGTGCATGAATTCGAGCAGGACTGGAACCGGGTGATCCGCTGATGCAGCGCCGTTCCTTCATGCTGTGGGCCGCCGGCGGCACGGCAGCGGCCGCCGCCGGCATCGGCAGCATCGCCGCCTACCTGCGCTGGCAGGAAATCACGCCGAAGGTGCTGTACCCGGGCCGCAGCGAGGGACACTATTTGCGCAAGCTGCTGCGCGAGCGCACGGCGCTGCCGGCGCCCTCGGCAACCATCACCACGGACGTGGCCATCCTCGGCTCCGGCATCGCCGGCCTGACGGCCGCCTGGCGCCTGAATAAACTGGGGCACAAGGATTTCCTGATGGTCGATGGCCCGCAGCCATATGGCAACGCGGCGGGCGGCCACTTCGGCGACCTGGCGTATCCCACGGGCGGCCATTATTTGCCGCTGCCTTCGCCCGAATCGACGCATGTGCGCGAGATATTGTTCGACCTGGGCATTATCCAGCGCGATCCACAGGCGGAAAAGCCATATTATGACGAGCGCTACATCCTGCACGCGCCGGAAGAGCGATTGCTGTTCAACGGCCACTGGCAGGAGGGCTTCATTCCCACCGAAGGCGTGCCGCCTGCGGAACTGGCGCAGCACGAGCGCTTCTTTGCGCAGGTGGCGCAACTGCGCCAGACGCATGGCAACGACGGCAAGCGCGTCTTCGTTTTTCCTACCGTGGAATCGTCGCAAGACCCGGCCTGGCAGGCGCTCGACACCATCACGTTAAAACAGTGGATGGAGCGCGAGGGCTATACCTCGCCCACCCTGCACTGGTATTTGAACTACTGCTGCCGCGATGACTACGGCACGCGCTACGACCAGGTGTCGGCCTGGGCCGGCTTGCATTACTACTGCAGCCGCTGGGGGCAGGCGGCGAATGCGGGCAATGGCGCCTGGCTGACCTGGCCGGGCGGCATGCAGCCGGTCGCCATGGCCATGGAGCAGGCCTCGGGCGTGCGGCGCAAGAGCGGCACGGTGGTGTCCGTGCAGACGACGGACCAGGGCGTCGAAGCGCTGTGCCTGGAACTGGTCGACGGCCAGCCGCGCACCTACCTGGTCAAGGCGCGCAAGGCCATCTGCGCCATTCCCTTGTATGTGGCTGCCCGCGTAGTGAAAAATATCGCCGACTATGGCTTTGACGCGAAGCGCGATACGCCCGCGTATGCGCCATGGATGGTGGCGAATTTTTTACTGAAACGCTTTCCCGACGAACTGCCGCATGCGCCCCTGTGCTGGGACAACGTCGTGTACCAGGAACCGGGCCTTGGCTACGTCGTCTCGACGCACCAGGATATCCGCGTGCGTCCGCCCGAAAAAACCGTCTTCAGCGCCTACGTGGCCCTGTCCGACCGCACGCCGCAGGAGGCCCGCAAATGGTTAGACGTGGCCACGCCTGAAGAATTGCTGGCGCTGGCCAGTGTCGACCTGAAAACGGCGTATGGACGCGATTTTGCCAATTGCGTCGAACGCGTCGACATCACCGTGCGCGGCCACGCCATGGCGGCACCGTTGCCGGGATTTCGCAGCAATGCGGGCCTCAAAGCCTTGCGCGAGCATGATGGCGCGATTCTATTTGCGCATGCGGATTTGTCGGGCTTTTCCGTATTTGAAGAGGCGGCGTGGTGGGGGGATCGCGCTGCGCGGTTGGCGATCACATAAATGAAAAAGGCCGGCGCAAGCGCCGGCCAGAGCCCCCTAAGGCTCGAACCTGTGCTTCCTTGTTCTTCTCATTTATTTTTATTAATGACGTCGATGAAGACGGCCGCCAGCAGCACCAGGCCCTTGATCACCTGCTGGTAATCGATACCGATGCCCATGATGGACATGCCGTTGTTCATCACGCCCATGATGAAGGCGCCGATGACGGCCCCCATCACCTTGCCCACGCCGCCTGACGCCGAGGCGCCGCCGATGAAGCAGGCGGCGATCACGTCCAGTTCGAATCCTGTTCCCGCCTTCGGCGTGGCCGTGTTCAGGCGCGCCGCGAAGATCAGGCCGGCCAGCGCGGCCAGCATGCCCATGTTGACGAAGGTGTAGAAGCTGACCCGTTCCGTCTTGATGCCGGACAGGCGCGCCGCTTTCTCGTTGCCGCCCACGGCATACACGCGCCGGCCCAGCACGGTCCGGTTGGTAATGAAGGTGTAGGCGACGATGAGCAGCGACATCACGGCCAGCACGTTGGGAAAACCGCGGTAGGACGCCAGCAGGTAGCTGAAATACACCATCACGGCGGCGAAGACCGCGTTTTTCAGCAGGAAGAAGGCGCGCGGCTCGTTTTCCATGCCGTGTTTCAGTTGCTTGGCGCGGCTGCGCAGCGAGGTGATGATCAGCGCCGCGGCGGCGATCACGCCCAGCAGCAGCGACAGCCCGCGCAGGTTCTCTCCGCCGAACGGGTCGGGCAAAAAGCCCGAGCTGAGCATCTGGAAGCCTTCCGGGAAAGGGCCGACCGACTGGCCAGCGAGCAGCGCCAGGGTCAGGCCCTTGAACACCAGCATGCCGGCCAGGGTCACGATAAACGACGGGATCTTGAAGAAGGCGACGAAATAGCCTTGCGCGCCACCGATGACGGCGCCAGCCAGCAGGCAGATGATGCTGGCGGCGACAAAATTCATGTTGTAGTTGACGATCAGGACGGCCGCCAGCGCGCCGACGAAGCCGACCACCGAGCCGACGGACAAATCGATATGGCCGGCCACGATGACCATCAGCATGCCCAGCGCCATGATGACGATGTAGCTGTTTTGCAGCACCAGGTTGGTCAGGTTCAGCGGCTGCATCAGGGTGCCGTCGGTCATGTACTGGAAAAAGCCCATGATGACGATCAGCGAGAGCAGCATGCCGTAGTCGCGCATATTGTTCTTCAAAAAGCCGGCATAGCTTTTCGCTTGCGGTGCGGCCGCTGGCGCTGCTGCTGCCGGCGCGCCCGCTGTCAGTTTATTGTCCATTGTTTTCTCCGTGTGTAACGATCGCGCGCATGATCCGCTCCTGCGACGCTTCTGCTGCGCTTAATTCGGCCGCGAAGCGGCCTTCGTTCATGACATAGATCCGGTCGCACATGCCCAGCAATTCCGGCATTTCCGAGGAAATCATGATGATGCATTTGCCTTCGGCGGCCAGCTCGCTGATGATGCTGTAGATCTCGTACTTGGCGCCCACGTCGATGCCGCGGCTCGGTTCATCGAGGATCAGGATGTCGGGGCGCGAAAACAGCCACTTCGCCAGCACCACTTTCTGCTGGTTGCCGCCGGACAGATTGACCACCTTCTGCGCCACGCTCGAGCAACGGGTCTTGAGCTTGCGGCGGAACTCCTCGGCCACGCCGAATTCACGCTGCTCGTCGATCACCATGTGTTTGGAAATCGCGTCCAGGTTGGCCAGGCTGGTGTTCTTCTGGATGTCTTCCTCGAGGATCAGGCCCAGGCCCTTGCGGTCTTCCGTGACATACGCGAGGCCATGGGCGATCGCCTTGCCGATGGTGCTGACGTCGATCTCCTGGCCATTCTTGAGCACCGTGCCGCTGATGCGCTGGCCGTAGGCGCGTCCGAAAATGCTCATCGCCAGTTCCGTGCGCCCGGAGCCCATCAAGCCGGCGATGCCGATGATCTCGCCCTTTTTGGCATGCATGTTGATGCCCTTGATGACGGGGCGGTCGGCATGCTCGGGATGGAAGACGCGCCAGTCGCGCACTTCGAAAATGGTCTCGCCTATCGTCGGCGTGCGCGGCGGATAGCGGTCCGCCATTTCGCGCCCGACCATTTTTTCGATGATGCGGTCTTCGCTGACGGGTTCGACGCGGCAGTCGAAACTGTCGACCGTGTTGCCGTCGCGCAGCACCGTGATGGCATCGGCGACTCTTGAAATTTCATTGAGCTTGTGCGAAATCAGGATCGAGGCGATGCCCTGGGCTTTCAGGCCCAGCAGCAGGTCGAGCAGGGCCGCGCTGTCGCTTTCGTTCAGGCTGGCCGTCGGCTCGTCGAGGATCAGCAGTTTGACGTCCTTGCACAGCGCCTTGGCGATCTCGATCAGCTGTTGCTTGCCCACGCCCAGGTTGGTGATCAGCGTGTCCGGGGATTCTTTCAGGCCCACTTTGTGCAGCAGTTCGCGCGTCTTCGCTTGCGCGTATTCCCAGTCGATGACGCCCATGTTGGACGGTTCGTTACCGAGGAAGATATTCTCGGCGATCGACAGCTGAGGCACCAGCGCCAGTTCCTGGTGGATGATGATGATGCCGATTTCTTCGCTGTCCTTGATGCCGCGGAAGTGCCGCGTCTGGCCCAGGTAATCGATGTCGCCCGTATAGCTGCCATGGCCGTAGACGCCACTGAGCACTTTCATCAGGGTCGATTTGCCGGCGCCGTTTTCGCCGACGATGGCGTGGATCTCGCCGCTGCGTACCCGCAGGTTGACATTGTCGAGCGCAACGACGCCCGGGAATGTTTTGCGTATCCCGCGCATTTCCAGGATAGTGTTCGTCATATAACCTCTCTGGCACGGCCGCGCTGGTCGGCATCGGTCGTGCGGCAGTCTTGTTCTTGATCGTGCGTGAAGCGAAAGGCCCGGCAGCGCCGGGCCTTCAGTACCGTCGATGCTTATTTCACTTGCGCTTCCGTGTAGTAGCCGCTGCCGGTGACGAGCACCTGCTTCCAGTTCGCCTTGTCGACGGTGACCGGTTTCAGCAGGTAGGACGGCACCACCTTGACGCCGTTGTTATAGGTCTTGGTATCGTTGACGGCCGGCGTCTTGCCGCTCATCATCGCGTCGACCATGTTGGCCGTGACCTTGGCCAGTTCGCGCGTGTCCTTGAACACGGTCGATGCCTGTTCGCCGCGGATGATCGATTTCACCGACGGGATTTCCGCATCCTGGCCCGTCACGACGGGGAACGGCTGCTTCGGCGTGCCGTAGCCGACGCCCTTGAGCGAGGACAGGATGCCGATGCTCAAGCCGTCATATGGCGACAGCACCGCGTCGACGCGCGCATTGCCGTAGTAGGCGCTGAGCAGGTTGTCCATGCGGGCTTGCGCCACGGCGCCATCCCAGCGCAGGGTGGCGACCTTTTCCATGCCCATCTGCTTCGAACGCACCACCAGCTTGCCGCTGTCGATGTAGGGTTTGAGCACCGACAGCGCGCCGTTGTAGAAGAAGTGCGCGTTGTTGTCATCGGCCGAGCCGCCGAACAGTTCGATATTGAACGGACCCTTGCCTTCCTTGAGTTTCAGCGCCGATTCGATATAGCCCGCTTGCAGCACGCCGACCTGGAAGTTGTCGAAGGTGGCGTAGTAATCGATGTTTTTCGTGCCGCGGATCAAACGGTCATACGAGATGACCTTGATACCCTTGTCGGCCGCCTTTTGCAGCACGTTCGACAAGGTGGTGCCGTCGATGGCGGCGATCACCAGCACCTTGGCGCCCTTGGTGATCATGTTTTCCACCTGCGCCAGCTGGTTCGGGATATCGTCGTCGGCAAACTGCAAGTCCGTCTTGTAGCCGCGCTCCTTGAATACCTTGACCATGTTGTCGCCGTCGGCGATCCAGCGCATGGACGATTTGGTCGGCATCGAGATGCCGATCGCGCCCTTGTCGGCGGCGCTTGCCACGGGCATTACCGCCATGCCGGAGATGGCCAGCGCCAGGCTCGCGGTCAGCATTTTCATTGTTGTTTTCATTTCAGGTCTCCACCGTCTTCGATAGTTGAATGTGCCAGGGCCGTCGTCCAGTGGGCGGGCTCCGTGCGAATGGCCGATTGCAGGCCACGGCTGATACTAGTTTGTCCATCCATCCCTCACCAATCACTTTTTTCGCATTGGCGATATCCAAAACGGTATCGATAAACCAATTGATGCAATGCGCCATGGCCTGCCTTTTCGCCTGCGCACAGGGCGGAAATGGTGGGCGGGCGGCGGCTTTTTATGCTGCGCTGCAATACCAATAATCATCATTCAATTTGGTGATTTTCGTAATTGCGGCGACACAGGGCGGCGCGCAGAATCGGTCCGGACTTGAAGACCCGCCATCCCGTCACGACCTTTTGAAAGCTAGCCATGCAGCCGATTTCTCCCGCCTCCCTGTTGCCCGCCGACCTGGCGCAGGCCGTCCTCATCGGCCGCATCTGGCGTGACGGCCCGTGCGTCGTCGCCGTGCGCGGCGGCGAGGTGGTCGACATCACGCAGACGGTGGCGACGGTGGCCGAACTGTTCGAGCGCAGCGATGCGCTCGAGATCGTCCGCCATGCGCCCGGCATCGCGCTCGGACCCGTGCAGTTGCTGCTGGAGCAGGCGCTGGCCGCGCCGGCCGGCGAGCCGCTGCTGCTGGCGCCGTGCGACCTGCAGGCCGTCAAGGCCTGTGGCGTGACTTTCGCCGTCAGCCTGCTCGAACGCGTGATCGAGGAACAGGCGGGCGGCGACGCGGCGCGCGCGGCGAGCTTGCGCACCGCCCTGCAAATGACCCTGGGCGGCGATTTGTCGGCATTGAAGCCTGGCTCGGATGCGGCGCAACGCCTGAAACAGCAGCTGCAGCAGCGCGGCGCCTGGTCGCAATACATGGAAGTGGGCATCGGCCCCGATGCGGAAGTGTTTACCAAGGCGCAGCCGATGTCGTCGGTCGGCTGCGGCGCGCAGGTGGGCTTGCTGCCATCGTCCGCCTGGAACAACCCGGAGCCCGAGATCGTCCTGGCTGTCAACAGCCGCGGCGAGGTGCTGGGAGCGACCTTGGGCAACGACGTCAACCTGCGCGATATCGAAGGGCGCAGCGCCCTCTTGCTGGGCAAGGCCAAGGATAACAACGGTTCCTGCGCCATCGGCCCCTTCATCCGCCTGTTTGACGAGCACTTCACGCTCGACACCGTGCGCCAGGCGGAAGTGTCGCTGCTGATCGAAGGCGTGGACGACGGCTTTGTGCTCGAAGGCGCCAGCTTCATGCGCGAAATCAGCCGCGACCCGCTCGACCTGGTGCGCCAGACGGCAGGCCAGTACCACCAGTATCCGGACGGCTTCATGCTGTTCCTGGGGACCATGTTCTCGCCCGTGAAGGACCGTGGCGCGCAGGGCGGCGGTTTTACGCACCACCTGGGCGACCGCGTGACGATTGCCAGCGCTGCACTGGGCGCGCTGGTCAACGAAGTGCAGCGCTGCGATGCGATTGCCCCCTGGACGTTCGGCGTGCGCGCGCTGTACCAGAACCTGGCGCAACGCGGTTTGCTTTGATCCGATTATTTTAAAAAGAGAGACACCATGCAGCATGCAATTTATTCCAGCCTGGCCGGCAAGCGCGTCGTCATCACGGGCGGCGGCACCGGCATCGGCGTGGCCATCGTCGAGGCGTTCGCGCGCCAGGGCGCCCACGTCACCTTTCTCGACATCGCCCGCGAGGCGTCGCTGGCGCTGCAGGAAAAGCTGGCGCACCTGCCGCAGCCGCCCGTTTTCCGCTATTGCGACCTGACGGACCTGGGCGCCCTGGCCGCCACCTTCGCCGAGATCGCACACAGCGCGGGCGCCACGGATATCCTCGTCAACAATGCGGCCAATGACGACCGCCACGAATTGCAGGACGTCACGCCCGCCTACTGGGACGAACGCATGGCCGTCAATTTGCGCCACCAGTATTTCTGCGCCCAGGCCGTGGCGCCCGCCATGCGCGCCAAGGGCAGCGGCGTGATCCTCAACCTGGGCTCGATTTCCTGGCACCTGGCGCAAGCGCGCCTGTCGATCTACATGACGGCCAAGGCCGGCATCGAGGGCCTGACGCGCGGCCTGGCGCGCGACCTGGGCGTCGACGGCATCCGCGTCAACTGCATCATTCCCGGCGCCGTGCGCACACCGCGCCAGGAAAAGCTGTGGCATACGCCGGAAGCGGAAGCCGTGATCCTGCAAGGACAATGCCTGCAGCTGCGCGTGGAACCGGAAGACGTGGCGGCGCTGGCGCTGTTCCTCGCGTCGGACAACGCGGCCAAGTGCGCGGGACGCGAATACTACGTCGACGCAGGCTGGTACGGCGCATGAGCACCTCGGATAAACACCCGGCGCGGCGCTTCCGCTCGCAGGACTGGTTCGACAATCCCGACCACATCGACATGACGGCGCTGTACCTCGAGCGCTTCATGAACTACGGCATCACGGCCGAGGAGCTGCGCTCGGGCCGGCCCATCATCGGCATTGCGCAAAGCGGCAGCGACATCAGTCCCTGCAACCGCATTCACCTGGAACTGGCCCAGCGCGTGCGCGACGGCATCCGCGACGCGGGCGGCATCCCGATGGAATTCCCGCTGCACCCGATCTTTGAAAACTGCCGTCGTCCCACGGCCGCGCTGGACCGCAACCTCGCGTATCTGGGCCTGGTGGAGATTTTGCACGGCTACCCGATCGACGCCGTGGTGCTGACCACGGGCTGCGACAAGACCACGCCGGCCCAGCTGATGGCCGCCGCCACGGTGGATATTCCCGCCATCGTGCTGTCGGGTGGCCCCATGCTTGACGGCTGGATGGACGGCGAACTGGTGGGTTCCGGCGCCGCCATCTGGAAAGGCCGCCGCCAGCTGTCGGCCGGCTTGATCGACAACGACAAATTCCTGCAGATCGCCGCCGCCTCGGCACCGTCGGCCGGCCACTGCAACACCATGGGCACGGCATCGACCATGAATGCGCTGGCCGAGGCGCTGGGCATGTCGCTGACGGGCTGCTCGGCCATCCCCGCGCCGTACCGCGAGCGGGGCCAGATCGCCTATGCAACGGGGCGCCGCATCGTCGCCATGGCGCATGAGGACGTGCGTCCGTCGAGCATCCTCACGCGCGAGGCGTTCCTGGACGCCATCATCGTCAACGCGGCCATCGGCGGCTCGACCAACGCCCAGCCGCACCTGATGGCCATGGCGCGCCATGCGGGCGTGGAATTGCACTCGAGCGACTGGATGGAGCACGGCTACGACGTGCCGCTGCTGTTGAACATGCAGCCGGCCGGAAAATACCTGGGTGAGCGCTTCCACCGCGCCGGCGGCGTGCCGGCCGTGATGTGGGAGTTGCAGCAGGCGGGCTTGCTGCACGCGGACCGGTTGACGGTGACGGGCCAGACGATGGCGGCGAACCTGGCGGGCCGTGAAAGCGCGGACCGCGAGATGATCCGCCCGTTTACGGCACCGCTGAAGGAAAAGGCCGGTTTCATGGCCCTGCAGGGCAACCTGTTTGATTTTGCCATCATGAAGACCAGCGTGATCTCGCCCGCTTTCCGCGAGCGCTACCTGTCGCGTCCCGGCAGCGAAGGCGTATTCGAGGCGCGCGCCATCGTCTTTGACGGTTCTGCCGACTACCACGCGCGCATCAACGATCCGGCCCTGCAAATTGATGACAGCTGCATGCTGGTCATGCGCGGCGCAGGTCCCGTGGGCTGGCCCGGTTCGGCCGAAGTGGTCAACATGCAGCCGCCCGACGCCTTGCTGAAGGCCGGCATTCTGAACCTGCCGACCCTGGGCGACGGGCGCCAGTCGGGCACCTCGGACAGTCCGTCGATCCTGAACGCGTCGCCGGAAAGCGCCGTGGGCGGCGGCCTGGCGCTGCTGCGCACGGGCGACATGATTCGCGTGGACTTGAACGGGGGCAGCTGCGACATGCTGGTCGATGCTGACGAACTGGCACGCCGCGCCCAGGAACTGCCGCCGCCCGTCAACGACAGCGCCACGCCATGGCAGGAAATCTACCGCGCCAGCGTGGGCCAGCTGGAAACGGGCGCCTGCATGGAGCTGGCGCTGAAATACCGCGCCGTGGGACAGACCTTGCCACGTCACAACCATTAGCAGGCAGATCGGTGTAGGTCGGCTTAGCGCTCCGCGCGTAAGCCGACAACACCAGCATCACCAGATTTTCAGCAGTACCCGTAGTTAAAAAAACGTTGTTAATAAAATCCACTAGGAGACACACAATGAACAAGATCATCAGTGCAGCCATCATGACCGCCATGCTGGCATTGAGCAGCAGCGCCGCCCTGGCCGATGCGAAAAACCCGAAAATCGGCTTCTCCATCGACGATTTGCGCGTGGAACGCTGGACGCGCGATCGCGATTTCTTCATCGCCGCCGCCGAGAAGCAGGGCGCCAAGGTCTTCGTGCAGTCGGCCGACGCCAGCGAGCAGCGCCAGATTTCGCAAATCGAGAACCTGATCTCGCGCGGCGTTGACGTGCTGGTGATCGTGCCGTTCAACGCCACTGTCCTCAACAACACCGTCAAGGAAGCGAAAAAGGCCGGTATCAAGGTGCTGTCGTATGACCGCCTGATTCTGAACGCCGATATCGACGCGTACATCTCGTTCGACAACGAGAAAGTGGGCGAGATGCAGGCCGAAGGCGTGACCAAGCTGCAGCCGAAGGGCAATTACTATTTGCTGGGCGGCTCGCCGACCGACAACAACGCCAAGATGCTGCGCGAAGGCCAGATGAAGGTACTCAAACCGTTCATCGACAAGGGCGACATCAAGATCGTCGGCCAGCAGTGGGTGAAGGACTGGAGTGCCACCGAAGCGCTGTCCATCGTGGAAAACGCGCTGACGGCCAACGGCAACAAGATCGACGCCATCGTCGCCTCGAACGACGGCACGGCCGGCGGCGCCATCCAGGCCCTGGCCGCGCAAAAACTGGCCGGCAAGGTGCCGGTCTCGGGCCAGGACGCCGATCTGGCGGCCGTGAAACGCGTCATCGCCGGCACGCAGTCGATGACCGTCTACAAACCGTTGAAAACCATCGCTGCCGAAGCGGCCAAGCTGGCCGTGCAACTGGCGCGCAATGAAAAGCCGGCCTACAACTCCAGCTATGACAACGGCCTGAAAAAAGTCAGCACGGTGCTGCTGAAGCCTACGCCGCTGACCAAGGCGAATGTGAACATTCTCGTTGACGACGGTTTTTATACCAAAGCTCAGTTGGGCAACTAAAAGCTGGGGTCAGACCCGCCGGGTCTGACCCCTGATTTCTGTTAATCCGCAACGAGAGTGAGCATGTCCGACTATCTGCTTGAAATGAAAGGCATCGTCAAACAGTTTGGCGGTGTCCGCGCGCTTGACGGCATCGACCTGCAGGTGCGGGCCGGCGAGTGCATCGGCTTGTGCGGCGAGAATGGCGCCGGCAAGTCGACCCTGATGAAGGTGCTGTCCGGCGTGTACCCGCACGGCACCTGGGATGGCGAGATCCTGTGGGAGGGCCAGCTCCTGCGCGCGCAATCGATCCGCGACACGGAAGACGCGGGCATCATCATCATTCACCAGGAGCTGATGCTGGTGCCGCAGCTGTCCGTGGCCGAGAATATCTTCATGGGCCGCGAGCTGACCCTGCCCGGCGGGCGCATGCATTACGCGGCCATGTACAAGCGCGCCGACGAGCTGCTGCGCGAACTGAAAATTCCCGAACTGAACGTGGCGCAACCCGTGATGAATTACGGCGGCGGCCACCAGCAGCTGGTGGAAATCGCCAAGGCGCTCAACAAGAATGCTCGCCTGCTGATCCTCGACGAGCCGTCGTCGTCGCTGACGGCGTCGGAAATCGCCGTGCTGCTCGATATCCTGCGCGCGCTGAAGGCCAAGGGCGTCACCTGCATCTACATTTCGCACAAGCTCGATGAAGTGGCGGCCATCTGCGACACCATCGTCGTCATCCGCGACGGCAAGCATATCGCCACTACGCCGATGGCGCAGATGAACGTCGAGCGCATCATCGCGCAGATGGTGGGCCGCGAAATGAGCCAGCTGTACCCGCAACGCGCGCAGCCGGCACCGATCGGCGAAGTGCTGTTCGAGGCGCGCCACGTGACCTGCATCGACGCCGACAACCCGCAGCGCAAGCGGGTCGACGATGTGTCGTTCACCCTGCGCAAGGGCGAGATCCTTGGCATCGCCGGCCTGGTGGGGGCGGGGCGCACGGAGCTGGTCTCGGCCCTGTTCGGCGCCTACCAGGGGCCGTGCCAGGCCGAGGTGTGGCTCGATGGCCGCAAGATCGATACCCGTTCGCCGCAAAAGGCCATCGCCATGGGCCTGGCCATGGTGCCGGAAGACCGCAAGCACCACGGCATCGTGCCCGACCTCGACGTGGGGCAGAACATCACCCTGGCCGTGCTGGAGGAATTCGCGCGCGCCACGCGCATCGATGGCGAGGCGGAGTTGACGGCCGTGCGCGGCGAGATCGCGCAGCTGGAACTGAAGGCAGCCAGCCCGTCGCTGCCCATTACGAGCCTGTCGGGCGGCAACCAGCAAAAGGCCGTGCTGGCCAAGATGCTGCTGACGCGCCCGCGCGTGCTGATCCTCGACGAACCCACGCGCGGCGTCGATGTGGGCGCCAAATATGAAATCTACAAATTGATGCTGGCGCTGGCCGACCGGGGCGTGGCCATCATCATGGTCTCGTCGGAACTGGCCGAAGTGCTGGGCGTGTCCGACCGCGTGCTGGTGATGGGCGAAGGCCGCCTGCGCGGCGACTTTATCAACGATGGCCTGAGCCAGGAAACCGTGCTGGCGGCCGCGCTGGACCAGCGCCCGGCGCCCGCCGCCAACACCGCAAACAAGGAAACCGCAGCATGAAACCGCACAGTATCAAACAGCTGTTTACCCAATATAAGATGCTGGCCCTGTTGATCGCCGTGGCGCTGATCTGGGCCTTCTTTTCGTGGAAGACGGAGGGCAGTTTCCTCACGCCGCGCAACCTGTCTAACCTGCTGCGCCAGATGTCCGTCACCGGCATCCTCGCCTGCGGCATGGTGCTGGTGATTATCGCCGGCGAGATCGACCTGTCGATCGGCTCCCTGCTGGGGCTGCTCGGCGGCATCGCCGCCGTGCTCGACGTGACGCAGCACTGGCCGCTGGCGCTGAACCTGGCGGCCGTACTCGGCTGCGGCCTGGTGATCGGTTTGCTCAATGGCTACCTGACGGCGTACCGCGGCATCCCGTCCTTCATCGTGGGCCTGGGCGGCATGCTGGCGTATCGCGGCATCCTGCTGGGCATCACGGGCGGCATCACGATCGCGCCCGTTTCCGAGCCGATGGTCTACCTGGGGCAGGGCTACCTGCCCGCAGTGCCCGGCATCGTGCTGGGCATCGGCCTGTTCCTGCTGGCCGCCTTCCTGACGTGGCGCGCGCGCGCCAGCCGCGCCCAGCATGGCTTGCCGCAGACGGCGCCCTGGGCCGACGGCTTGCGCCTGGCCGTCATCGGCGCCGTGCTGTACGCCTTCGTGCAAACCCTGAACGGCTATGAAGGCATCCCGCTGCCCGTGCTGTTGCTGCTGGCCTTGCTGGGACTGTTCAGCTACATCACGAGCCAGACCGTGTTTGGCCGCCGCATCTATGCCGTGGGCAGCAATATGGAGGCGACGCGCCTGTCCGGCATCAACGTGAAAGCCGTCAAGCTGTGGATCTTCGGCATCATGGGCCTGATGTGCGCGCTGGCTGGCCTGATCAACACGGGCCGCCTGGCGGCCGGTTCCCCATCGGCCGGCACCTTCAGCGAACTCGATGCCATCGCCGCCTGCTTCATCGGCGGCACCTCGATGCGCGGCGGCTCGGGCACCGTGTACGGCGCCCTGATCGGCGCGCTGGTCATGGCCAGCCTCGATAACGGCATGTCCATGCTGGACGTGGACACCTACTGGCAGATGATCGTGAAAGGCAGTATCCTCACTTTGGCCGTGTGGGTCGATGTCAGCACGCGAG
The DNA here is from genome assembly GCF_013372745.1 of Janthinobacterium sp. BJB401. Lineage (NCBI taxonomy): Bacteria > Pseudomonadati > Pseudomonadota > Betaproteobacteria > Burkholderiales > Oxalobacteraceae > Janthinobacterium > Janthinobacterium sp. BJB401. The sequence continues at coordinate 184,140 of NZ_JABXFH010000003.1, forward strand.
CGGGGCGTAGATAGCCGTGAAACGATCTGGCACGGGAGGAGACACCATGAAGATGCCGACCGCGCACCGGATCGCGCTGCTGTTTAACGGGAATAAGATCTATGACCGCGACATCATCGCGGGCATCGCCGCCTACCTGAACACGACGCGCGTGTCGTGGGACCTGTTCCTGGAAGAGGATTTTCGCTGCCGCCTGCCCGGCATCGAACGCTGGCAGGGCGACGGCATCATCGCCGATTTTGACGATCCCGCCGTCTGCGAAGCGCTGGCGCACAGCCGCCTGCCCGTGGTGGCTGTGGGCGGCTCGTATGCGCGTGCCGAGGATTACCCGGCCGGCATCCCGTACGTGGCGACCGACAATTTCAAGATCGTCAAGCTGGCCTATGAACACCTGGTGGAAGCGGGCCTGACGCGTTTCGCCTGTTTCAGCCTGCCCGAGGCGGACGTCAACCGCTGGGCGCAGGAGCGCGAAACGGCATTTTGCACCTTGATGGAGCGCGACCACATGCGCGCCGACGTGTACCGTGGCGTCGCCACCAGCGCGCCCTCGTGGGACGAAGCGGTGGAGCAGCAGATCGCCTGGCTCAACAGCCTGGAAAAACCCGTCGGCATCATCGCCGTCAGCGACGCGCGCGCGCGCCAGCTGCTGCAAGCTTGCATGCACGCGGGGATCGCCGTGCCGGAGCAAGTCGCCCTGATCGGTATCGACAACGACCCGCTGGCGCGCATGCTCACGCGCATTCCCTTGAGTTCCGTGATCCAGGGCACCGAGGAAATGGGCCGCACGGCCGCGCATCTGCTGCACCAGATGTTGAATGGCGCGCGCCTGTCCGGCACGCGCATCCTCGTGCCGCCGGCCGGCCTGAACGTGCTCGCCTCCACGCGCCACCAGCCTTTCCAGCATCCGCAGGTGATGCAGGCGCGCCATTTTATTCGCCAGTACGCCTGCCAGGGCATCAAGACGGAGCAGGTGGCCGATTACGTGGGCGTGTCGCGCTCTTCGCTCGAAGCGCACTTCCGCCACGAGCTGGGGCGCAGCGTGCACGACGAAATCCTGCATTTCAAGCTCGATGCGGCCAAGACCCTGCTGGCGCGCGGGCCGGGGCAGGTGGCCGAGGTGGCCGTGCGTTGCGGCTTTACCACGGTGCAGTACATGCATGCCGTCTTCAAGCGCGAACTCGGTTGCACGCCGCGCGAATTCCAGCAGCGCAGCCGGCCGCCGCCAGCCCCCGGGCAGGCGCCATGATGCATCTGCTGCACAATGCGCGCGGCATGCGCGTGGCCATCGATGCGCACGATGCCAGCGTGCGGGCCTGGTGGGCGCCCGACCGCTATGGCCGCCTGGCCGATGTGCTGGGCGCCGCGCCCCTTGCGGCGCGTGCATCCACGGGCTGGCAGTGCGCGCCGCCGGACGACGGCCACCTTTTGATGCACCTGGCGCATGACGGCCTGTCGGTGCGCCTGGCCTACCGGCTCGACGACGATGGCTGTTTGCACCTCGACTGCGCCGCCACGGCCGATACGCTTTCCCGTTTTGCGCTGGCCGCGCCCCTGTTCAATCTGCAGGGCGGCCGCGCCGCCGTGGGCGACCATGTGCTGCGCCTGGCCGCCGACCGTTACCGGCCTTGGCCTGGCGGTAGCACGGACGGCGCGCCGCTCGATGTGGCGGGCAGCGCGTTCGACTTCCGCCAGCCGGCACCATTCGCTACACGCCTGGCCTGGCCCGCGCTCGTGCATTTACCGGGATTCCGGCATGACTTTTACTGGACGGGCAGCGGCCAGCTGCGCGAGGCGGCGCGGGTTGCCGACCCCGCTTCCGGCCGGGTCTTGCGTTTTTCCAGTACCCAGGACAGTTGCCATTTGTATTCCGATGCGCGCTGTTTTTCCCTGCTGGCGCAGGGCGTGCAATTGCAGCCGGGGCAGGTGATGCGCTTCAGCCTTGCCTACCGTTTGGGCGTGCAGGATATCGATGCGTTTGACATATCCGAACCGGTATCAATGATGTCAAATAAGTGATTGGTCAGATATGCGGGGCAGTTCTACCATGAGGTAGTTTTTCCCTCATTCATTTTTGTCCTGACCGACGCTGCGAACCTGCCCATGAACATACTCACCATCGATGCCGGCACCACCAATACGCGTACCTTGCTGTGGCGCGCAGGCGCCGTCGTCGCCCAGGCGCAGCAGGAAACGGGCGTGCGCAATACCGCCATCGATGGCCATAACGGCGCGCTGAAACAGGCGCTGCGCGACACCATCGCCAGCGTGCTGGCCAGCGCGGGGCTTGCGCCGTCCGAGGTGGACCTGGCAGTGGCCTCGGGCATGATCACTTCGCCCATGGGCGTGCGGGAAGTGCCGCATTTGCCGGCGCCCGCCGGCCTGGCCCAGCTGGCGCAAGGCATGCAGGCGGTGGATTTGCCCGACGTGCTGGCGCAGCCCCTGTGGCTGATTCCCGGCGTGCGCAACCAGCATGGCGCCGTCGGTCTGCATAACGTCGAGGCGATGGACATGATGCGCGGCGAAGAGACGGAAGTCGTCGCGCTGCTCGAGCGCCTGCAGTTGCGCGGCGCGGCGACCCTGATCATGCCCGGTTCGCATACCAAGCTGATCAGCGTGGACGAACAGCGCCGCATCCTCGGCTGCAGCACCACCATCGCGGGCGAGCTGCTGCAGGCGATCACGCAGCACACCCTGATCAAGCAATCGGTCGATGGCGGTTTTGCCCAGACCCTGGTGCCGAAAATGCTGCTGGCCGGCGCGGCCGCGGCGCAAAAAACGGGGCTGGCGCGCGCCTGCTTCAGCGTGCGCACCCTGGGCCAGTTCAGCGCCATCGAATGCAATGAGCGGGCCAATTTCCTGATGGGCGCCGTCCTCAGCGGCGACTTGCTGGCGCTGCGCAACAGCACCGCCATTCAGATGCGGCCCGATAGCCCGCTCGTCATTACAGGTAAACCCATGCTGCGCCAGGCGCTCGGGCTGCTGATCGAAGAACACGGATTTTTTTATGGCAAGCGCATCATCGTCGACGACCAGCAGCAAGACTGTCTGGCCGGTCACGGTGCGCTGCTGATCGCCGCCGCGCGCGGCTTGATTTCCCCGCAGGAGACAGTATGAGCAGCAACAAGAACAAGCGTCCCTTGCGTTCGCAAGCGTGGTTTGGCGGCGACGACAAGGACAGTTTTATTCACCGCAGCTGGATGAAGAACCAGGGCTATCCCAGCGACGCCTTCGATGGCCGCCCCGTCATCGGCATCTGCAATACCTGGTCCGAGCTGACGCCCTGCAATGGCCATTTCCGCGACCTGGCCGAGATGGTCAAGCGCGGCGTGCTCGAAGCGGGCGGCTTCCCCGTCGAATTTCCCGTCATGTCGCTGGGCGAGACGAATCTGCGCCCGACGGCCATGCTGTTCCGTAACCTGGCCAGCATGGATGTCGAGGAATCGATCCGCGCCAACCCGATCGACGGCGTGGTGCTGCTGACGGGCTGCGACAAGACCACCCCGGCCCTGCTGATGGGCGCGGCCAGCGTGGACTTGCCCACCATCGTGCTGTCGGGCGGCCCCATGCTGAACGGGAATTACCGGGGCAAGCCGATCGGTTCGGGCACCGACGTATGGAAATTTTCCGAAGACGTGCGGGCCGGGCGCATGACGTCAGCCGAATTCAAGCAGGCCGAATCGTGCATGTCGCGTTCCGCCGGCCACTGCATGACCATGGGCACGGCTTCGACCATGGCCAGCATGGTCGAAGCGCTGGGCGTGACCCTGCCCGGCAATGCGGCCATTCCCGCCGTCGATGCGCGCCGCAAGCTGCAGGCGCAACTGACGGGCCGGCGCATCGTCGACATGGTGCATGAAGACCTGAAACTGTCGCAGATCCTCACGCGCGAAGCGTTTGAAAACGCCATCATGGTCAACGGCGCCATCGGCGGCTCGACCAATGCCGTGATCCATTTGCTGGCCATTGCCGGGCGCATCGGCGTGGACATGCGCCTGGGCGACTGGGACCGCCTGGGGCGCGACATTCCCTGCCTGCTGAACCTGATGCCATCGGGCCAGTACCTGATGGAAGATTTTTACTATGCGGGCGGCCTGCCCGTGATCATCCGCGACCTGCTGGGCAAATTGCACGGCGAGGCGCTCACCGTTACGGGCGCGACCATGGCCGTCAACGTGGCCGAAGCGGAAAATTTCAATCCCGAGGTGATCACGCCGCTGGCGCAGCCTTTCAAGGACGAGGGCGGCATCGCCGTCCTGCATGGCAACCTGGCCCCGCGCGGCGCCGTCATCAAGCCTTCGGCCGCCTCGCCCGAGCTGATGCAGCACCGTGGCCGCGCCGTCGTCTTCAACAGCATCGAGCATTATAAAAAGCGCGTCGACGATCCCGCGCTCGATATCGACGCCAGCTGCGTGATGGTGCTGCAAAACTGCGGCCCGCAGGGCTATCCGGGCATGGCCGAAGTGGGCAATATGGGACTGCCGAAAAAACTGCTGGAGCAGGGCGTGCGCGACATGGTGCGCATCTCGGACGCGCGCATGAGCGGCACGGCCTACGGCACGGTGGTGCTGCACGTGGCGCCGGAAGCGGCCGTGGGCGGGCCGCTGGCGCTGGTGCGCGATGGCGACATGATTGAACTCGATGTGGCGGGACGCCGCTTGCACCTGGACGTCGACGATGCCGAGCTGGCGCGCCGGCGCGCCGAGTGGAGCGCACCGCCGCCGGCCATGAAGGGCGGCTACCAGTCCATGTACATCAAGCACGTGACGCAGGCCGACGAAGGCGCGGACCTCGATTTCCTCGTCGGTTGCCGGGGTTCGGCCGTTCCGCGCGAATCTCACTGAAAACAAGGAAAAAAGATGATGGGAACACAGGCGCAATTACTGGTCGATGCGCAAAACTTCCTGGGCGAGGGCGTGCGCTGGTGCGAACGCAGCGGCCGCGTTTTCTGGACGAATATCGAAGGCTGCCAGCTGCATGCGCTGGTGCTGGCCACGGGCGAGCGCCAGAGCTGGGCCATGCCCGAGCGCCTGGCGTGCTTCGCGCTGACGGATAGCGACGAGGTGCTGTTGCTGGGACTGGCCTCCGGACTGGCCTGGTTTGACGCGCTTAGCGGGGTCGTCACGCGCTTGCACACGGTGGAGGGCGACTTGCCCATGACGCGTCTGAACGATGGCCGCTGCGACCGCCAGGGACGCTTTGTCTTCGGCACGCTCGATGAACGTCCGTGCCGCGATGCCATCGGCAGCTTTTACCGCCTCAACCTGGACTTGACTCTGGAGCGCCTGCCGCTGCCGCAGATCGCCATCTCGAACAGCATCTGCTTCAGCGTCGATGGCACGGCCATGTATTTCTGCGACTCGATGAAGCGGGCGATCTACCGCTGGGACGATTATCTGGGTGGCGACGCTAGCCGGGTACGCGTGTTTGCCGTGCTCGACCCGGGACCGGGCGCCGCCGATGGCGCCACCATCGATGCGGATGACTACCTGTGGAGCGCGCAGTGGGGTGCCGGCAGGGTCTTGCGCTTCGCGCCGGACGGCAGCGTCGAGCGCAAGATCTGCCTGCCCGTCTCGCAGCCCAGCTGCGTGAGCCTGGGCGGCCCGCACTACGACGAATTGTTCGTCACGACGGCGCAGGAGAACTTGACCCCGGCCCAACTGGCGAGCGAACCGCTGGCTGGCGGATTGTTCCACGCGCGTCAGGTGGGCGTGCGCGGTTTGCCGGAAGTGCGCTTTGGCGCCCTGCCGGCCTGACAGGAGAAAGCATATGCAAAAACACACGGTTTTCAATGGCATCCTCGAACGGGGCATGGTCGGCATCGTGCGCGCCGATTCGGCGCAGGCGGCCGTGCAGATCGCCGAGGCGTGCATCGCCGGCGGCGTCACGGCGCTGGAAGTGGCGTTCACCACGCCCGATACCCTGGGCGTGCTGCGCACCTTGCGCGAACGCCACGGTCATGACGTGCTGCTGGGCGCGGGCACCGTGCTCGATACGGAGACGGCGCGCGCCGCCATCCTGGCCGGCGCCCAGTTCATCATTTCGCCCAGCGTCAACGTGGACACCATCGCGCTGTGCCAGCGCTACCAGGTGCTGTCCATGCCGGGCGCGATGACGCCGACGGAAATCGTCACGGCCCTGCAGGCGGGCGCCGACATCGTCAAGGTCTTCCCCGCCGAGATGTTCGGCCCCGCCTACATCAAGGCCCTGCGCGCACCCCTGCCGCAAGCGCCATTGATGCCGACGGGCGGCGTGACGGTAGAGAATCTGCATGCATGGTTTGCCAGCGGCGCCGTGGCCGTGGGCATCGGCAGCAGCCTCAGTGGCCCGGGCGCCACGGGCGATTACGCGGCCGTGACGGCGCGCGCGCAGGCTTTCGTGGCGAAGATGGCGGCCGTGCGGACTTCTAGGTCTTCTGGATAGCTCCCTGCCCTGGATAATTCTGCTACGCTAGGCGGGCAATGTCGCACGCTTAACTACGACCAGAATATGCCCAACATCGCCCGCATCCTGCAAGACAGCCGCATCATCGCCATTGTCGGCATGTCCGACAAGCCCGAACGCGCCAGCCATGAAGTGGCCGACTACCTGCTGCGGCATGGCTACCGCGTCTTGCCCGTCAATCCGGCCCTGGCCGGGCGCGAGGTGCTGGGGCAGCGTGCCTACGCCACCTTGACGCAGGCCGCCGCTGCCGTGGCACCGGCGCGCATCGACATCGTCGATTGCTTCCGCAAGTCCGAAGATATCCTGCCCATCGCCGGGGAAGCCATCGCCGTCAAGGCCGGCTGCCTGTGGCTGCAGCTCGACATCGTCAACGAGCCGGCGGCGCAGCTGGCGCGGGCGGCGGGCCTCGACGTGGTGATGGATCACTGCACAAAAATCGAGCACCGTAAGCTGGCGGTGGCGGCATGAAGGCGCGCACGCAATTTCGCGCCGGCAAGGGCTTCGAGCTGAACGAGGAATTCGCCGGCAAGCGCTTGCTGGGCGCCGCCACCAAGGCCGCCAACAAGAAGCTGACGCCGGCCCAGTGCAAGGCCCTGGACCGCGAGGAAACCGTGGCCCTGACGGCGCAGATCGCCGAGTGCCAGAGCATGCTGTACGCGCAGCACAAAAAGAAGGTGCTGCTGGTCTTGCAGGGCATGGATACGTCGGGCAAGGATGGCACGGTCAAGGCCATCTTCAGCAACATCAACCCGATGGGCATCCGCGCCGTGGCGTTCAAGGGCCCCACCGATATCGAACTGGCGCACGACTACCTGTGGAGAGTGCACCAGCACGTGCCCGTGAAGGGCGAGATCGCCATCTTCAACCGCAGCCATTACGAAGATGTGCTGATCACGCGCGTGCAGGACATGATCGACAAGGCGGAATGCCAGCGCCGCTACGCGCAGATCCGCGATTTCGAGCGCATGCTGAGCGAGACGGGCACCGTCATCCTGAAAATCTTCCTGCACATCTCGAAGGATGAACAAAGAGGACGGCTGCAGGAGCGGCTCGACGATCCCGACCGCCAGTGGAAGTTCGACCCCAACGATATCGCCCAGCGCAAGAAGTGGGATGGCTACCAGCGCGCCTATGAAACGGCGATCCGCGAGACCGATGCCGACCACGCGCCATGGTACGTGGTGCCATCGAACTCCAAGACGCAGCGCAACCTGGTGGTCGCTTCCCTGCTGCTGGAAACCCTGCAGGGCATGAAGCTGGAATACCCGGCGCCGGACCCGAAACTGTCGTCTTTCAAGGTCGAGTAGAGCTCAGGCCAATTCAGCGCCGCACCTGCGGAATCGGCTGCGCTGTGGCATAGTATCCCTCGTCGATAATTCAAACCAGACCGGAGATCCATATGCTGCAGTTGAAAGATCCTACCTTGTTGCGTCACCAGGCTTACGTGAATGGAGCCTGGGCAGATGCCGACGGTGGCCAGACGATTAATGTGAGCAATCCCGCCACCGGCGAGCATATCGGCACGGTGCCCCTGATGGGCGCCGCCGAGACGCGCCGCGCCATCGAAGCGGCCAATGCCGCCTGGCCCGCCTGGCGCAAGAAGACGGCCAAGGAACGCGCCGCCGTGCTGCGCCGCTGGCATGACCTGATCCTGGAAAACGCCGATGACCTGGCGCTGATCATGACCACCGAGCAGGGCAAGCCCCTGCCGGAAGCGAAGGGCGAAGTGCAGTTCGGCGCCTCGTTCATCGAGTGGTTTGCGGAAGAAGGCAAGCGCGTCGCGGGCGAGACCCTGCAATCGCCTTGGCCGGACCGCCGTCTGGTCGTCACCAAGGAGCCGATCGGCGTGTGCGCCGCCATCACGCCGTGGAATTTCCCGGCCGCCATGATCACGCGCAAAGTCGGCCCGGCCCTGGCCGCCGGCTGCCCGATGGTCCTGAAGCCGGCGGAAGCAACGCCGTTTTCCGCGCTGGCGCTGGCCGTGCTGGCCGAGCGCGCGGGCGTGCCTGCCGGCGTGTTCAGCATCGTTACGGGCGCGCCGAAAGACATCGGCGGCGAAATGACGTCGAACCCCATCGTGCGCAAGCTGACGTTTACGGGTTCAACCCAGGTGGGACGTTTGCTGGCCGAGCAGTGCGCGCCGACGATCAAGAAACTGTCGCTGGAACTGGGCGGCAATGCGCCGTTCATCGTCTTCGACGACGCCGACCTGGACGCGGCAGTGGAAGGCGCCATCGCCTCGAAATACCGCAATGCGGGCCAGACGTGCGTCTGCGCCAACCGGCTGTATGTGCAGGACAGCGTGTATGACGCGTTTGCCGACAAGCTGGTGGCCGCCGTGGCCAAGCTGAAGGTGGGCAATGGCATCGAAGCGGGCGTCACGCAAGGCCCGCTGATCGACGCCAAGGCTGTCGCCAAGGTGGAAGAACACGTGGCCGACGCGCTGGGCAAGGGCGGGCGCCTGCTGGCCGGCGGCAAGCGCCATGCGCTGGGCAATGGCTTCTTCGAGCCGACCATCATCGCCGATGTGACAAACGACATGCGCGTGGCCACCGAAGAAACCTTCGGCCCGCTGGCGCCCCTGTTCCGCTTCAAGACGGACGATGAAGTGATCGGGCTGGCCAACAACACGGAATTCGGCCTGGCCGCCTACTTCTATTCGCGCGACATCGGCCGCATCTGGCGCGTGGCCGAAGGCCTGGAAACGGGCATGGTTGGCGTCAACACGGGCCTGATCTCGAACGAGATCGCCCCCTTCGGCGGTGTCAAGCAATCGGGCCTGGGCCGTGAAGGGTCGACCTACGGTATTGAAGATTACCTGGTCATCAAATACATCTGCATGGGCGGGATCTAGGATGCTTGATTAAATCTACTGCGCGGCGCGCTTTCCGGCCTGCGATGCTCGCTGTACTAAAGTACAGCTGCGCTTCTTAGCCAGAAATCGTTGCCGCTCGCTACGATTTTCTCAAGCATCCGTTACGTCTGTTATCGACGGCTGTTGCGAGCCGATGCTAACCGGTCCAGCATGCCCTTGACCGCTTCCATCTGCGTGCCGCTCTTGCGGTAGAAATCCGGGTCGATCGGATTGATGCTGGTGTAGCCCCAGAAATCCCAGCAGCCTTTCGGGTTGTACGGATAGACGGGGCTCGGTTCGGCCTGCGGGTACAGCACGATGATCTTGTTGGCGTCCGCCACCTGGTTGTAGCCGGTGCTCGTATAGAAACGGTCGCCGATCGCCTGCGTCGTTTGCAGGCAGCCGTGGAACACCACGTGCACGCGGCAGCTCTCGCTGTCGCAGGCTTTCGGGATGTAGGCGTAGCCCGTATTGTTCATGCTCGAGTAAGCGTTCTGGATGAAGCTGCGCTGATTGAAGGCGATCAGCTTGCCCGTCAGGGTGGTCGCCGACGGTTGCAGGTCCGGGTACAGGTGCTGCAGGATGTCGCGCGCCTGCGTGTAGTCGCAATCGTTGATGAAGGGCGATTCCGTCACGGCGCAAGGCTTGTCGGTGTTGCTGTCGGTCAGAATGGCGTGGCCCGCGCCTAGCGTGTCGACGAAGCGGATTTGCGCCGCCGGCGTGCCCGCCAGTTGATAGAATTTCCCCACCTGTTCCACCACCGGCCGTGTCACGGTCTGGTCTTTCGTTCCGCTGAACAGATACACGCGCTGGCGTTTCAGGTTGGCCGTGTCGTCGATGAGACGGGCGCGCGCAAAATCGTTCGCCGCGCGCAGCAATTCGCTGGCGACGGGCGGCGCCACCTGCGCGCTGCCGGGATTCATGCAGGTGGTCAGGGCATTCGTCAGGTAGGGGATGTAGGGGAAGCGGCCCGGCTGGCCCGAACAGAAATACGGGCCGCCTGCGATGATGCCGGCGCCGGCGACGGTGGCCGAGTAGGCGACGGCAAACTGCGCCGCCATGAAGCCGCCCGAGGACAGGCCGGACACCGTGGTCTGGCTCAGGTCAGCCTGGTAGCCGGGCAGGGCGGGCGCGTCCTTGGTCGCGGCGGGCTTGGCGGCTTTGACGGCTTTGACTGCCGTGGCGGCGTGTGCGCTTGCTGGCGCCAGGATGAACAGGCTGGCGGCCAGCACGGCGGTGGTTACTGTGGTCAGGTGCGCGGTCAGGTGCGGGAAGGGCATGGCGGCTCCAGAAGGCAAGGAAAGGGACAGGAAGGCCGAGCATAGGTAAAAAAACTGTGCGCTGGGCAAGTACTGCACCGTCGTTGATGTCGCTCAAGCAATTGTCGTTGTTGTGCGTCTTGTACGCACGCGCGGCGTTTGACATAGAATGGTTTTTTTCCGTTCAACCATGGTGCCCTTCATGTCCAAGACCCTTGCCCAGCTGTTTGCACTGATCACCCTTGCCGCCGGCGCCAGCCTGGCCATGCCGGCCCATGCCGCCGACACCGCGCCAGCTGCCGCCGCGCCAGCGGCCTGCCCCGCCATTCTGAAACAGACCTTCAACCGCCTGCAGGACGAGGCGCCGCAAAACCTGTGCCAGTACGCAGGCAAGGTCGTGCTGGTGGTCAACACGGCCAGTTATTGCGGTTTTACCAATCAATACGAAGGGCTGGAAGCGCTGTACGCGAAGTACGGCAGCAAGGGCCTGGTGGTGCTGGGCTTCCCATCGAACGATTTCGGCAAGCAGGAGCCCGGCAACAGCAAGGAAATCGCCGATTTCTGCTACAACACCTATGGCGTGAAGTTCCCCATGTTTTCGAAGTCGGTCGTCTCCGGCCCCGCGCCGAACCCGCTGTACGTGGACCTGATCAAGCAGACGGGCAAGACCCCGGCCTGGAATTTCCACAAATACCTGATCGACCGCCACGGCAAAGTGGTGGAAAGCTTCCCCAGCAAGGTGACGCCGGACGACAAGAAACTCGTTGGCGCGGTGGAAAAAGCGCTGGCGCTGTAAGTTGCCAACACACAAGCAGGCTTGATCGCCTGCTTTTTTTTCATGCCGCGCTTGTCGTCTTGCCATCATTGTCCTAAGCTGGTTGTTCACGTTTGTCACAACAAAGGAGAACATCATGGCGTATGTCGATGGATTTGTGGTGCCTGTACCGAAAGCCAAGCTCGATGCCTATCTGGCCATGTCGCGCAGTTGCGGCGCCGTCTGGCGAGAGTACGGCGCGCTGGAATTTCGCGAATGCGTGGGCGACGATGTCAAGCCGGGCAAGCTGACGTCGTTCCCGCAGGCGGTGGACTTGCAGGATGGCGAAGTAGTGGTGTTTTCCTGGATCGTATATGCGTCGCGCGCCAAGCGCGATGAAATCAACGACAAGGTCATGAAAGACCCGCGCCTGGCCGAGATGATGGATCCGGAAAAATTGCCGTTTGATGGCAAGCGGATGATCTACGGCGGCTATGAAATGCAGGTGGATATCAAATAACCAGCTTTGCGGGCATCGGCCCGCGCAGCGCATTGCACACAACAATGGCTTCGGCCCGTGCCAGCCTGGCGCGCGTGATGATGGTTTCCTGCGCATTCCAGGCGGGATCGGCCAGCATGGCCGCGCGCTGCACGCCGGGCAGCAGGCCGCAGGACAGGGGCGGTGTGTGCCAGCGGCCGTCCAGCTTCACGAAGACATTGCTGCGCCCGCCCTCGGTCAGCTCGCCCCGCTCGTTAAAGAACAGCATGTCGAAGCCGCCTTGTGCTTCGGCCGCGCGCCAGGCGGCGTCATAGCGCGCGCGCACGCTGCTCTTGTGGCGCAGGAAGAGGTCGCCGGCAGTCGTTGTGTCGGGTGCCAGCATGACGTTGACCGTGTCCGGCAAGGCGCTGAGGGTGCCGCTTTGCGTCGTCAACCGGCCATCCTGGCGCAGCGCCAGGCGCAGGCGAAACGACGCATCGTCGGTTCGCGCCGCGCAGGCCGTCTGCAGTGCCGCGCGGGCAGCGTTTGCATCCCAGGCAAAATTAAAATAGGCGCAGGAGGCGGCCAGGCGCGCCAGGTGGCGTTCCTGCTGGCGGCAACCGTCGGCACTGCTGGCATGCAGGGTCTCGAACAGTTCGAAGTCGTTCGTGAGGCCCGTGAGGAAGCGGGCCTTGAGCTGGCACTCCGCAAATTCCTCGTGCGGGTAGCTGTCGAGGACGATACCGGCGCCCACGCCCATCTCGCCGCGCCGGATGCCGTCAGGGCTAGCTGGCTGCAAGGCCAGGGTACGGATCGGCACGGACAGGCAAAAGTCGCCAACGGCATGCGCGGCGCCGGCGGCTGGCGGATCGAACCAGCCGATGGCGCCCGTGTAGATGCCGCGCGCGGCAGGTTCGAGTTCGGCGATGATTTCCATGGTGCGGCGTTTTGGCGCGCCCGTGATCGAGCCGCATGGATACAGGGCCTGGAAGATGTCGGCCAGGCTGGCGTCGGCGCGCAGGCGCGCCTGCACGGTGGAGGTCATTTGCAGCACGCTGCTGTAGCGCGTCACTTCGAACAGGGCCGGCACCTTGACGGAACCCGTGACGGCGATGCGGCCGATGTCGTTGCGCAGCAGGTCGACGATCATCAGGTTTTCCGCGCGGTTCTTCGGATCATGGGCCAGGGCGCTGGCGCGGCGCGCGTTTTCTGCCACCTGTTCGGCAGGGGCGGCCGGCGCCGTGCCTTTCATGGGGCGCGCCATCAACTCGCCCTGCGCATGGCGCACGAACAGCTCCGGCGACAGCGACAGCAGGGCGCCGCCATCGGGCAGCATCACCAGCGCGCCGTAGGGCACGGGCTGGCGCGCGCGCAGCCGCGCATACAGGGCCAAGGGCGAGCCGAAGGCGTCGAAGCGCAAGCGATACGTGTAGTTGACCTGATAGGTGTCGCCGGCCACGATGTAGTCGTGGATGCGGTGCAGTGCCTGCGTGAATTCGGCCTGATCCACGTTCGCGTGGATAGCGGCCACGCCGGCCGGCGCGGCGTCCGCGCTGACGCGCGCGTCCAGCCACTGCGCCACCTCGTCCTGCGACAGCTGCGTGCAATGGTCGAAGACGAGCACTTGCGCCAGCGGCGGCGCGTTGATGCCTGCCGCGCGCGGCGGCATGGCCAGCAAATGCGCGCCCAGCTCGTAGCTGCACACGCTGACGGCGTACTGGCCGCGTTGTAAAGCCTCTTGCAGCCCTGCGAGCAGGTCCGGCCACCGTTGCCCCTCGGTGCACTGCAAGACTGCCGCCAGGCCCGTGTACAGGCGCGAACCGGCGCCGGGCGTGCTGGCGTCGTCGAGCAGGGCGAAACAGTCGGTGTGCATGGGACAGCCGCGGCGGTGAATTACCCCAGCAGCATGGCGATTTGCAGCGCCGCTTCCTGGGATGGATTGATCTTGAAGCCGCTCTTGGCGTAGCGGTGCCAGCGTCCGATGACGAAGCCGACGATCAGGGTGGCGCGTGCCGCCACTTCGCTTTCCTTGCCATGGCCTTCGGCGGCGGCCACGCGCAAGGCCTGCTTGAGCGCCAGTTCCACGCGGTCGTAGAACTGGTTCATGCGCACTTGCAGGCGCTCGTCCTCATTGACCAGCGCATCGCCGATCAATACGCGCGTCATGCCCGGATTGCTGATGGCGAAATTGAGCAGCATGCCGATGATGTCGCGCGTCTGCGTCATGCCGTCGCTGTGTTTTTCCGCGATCTGGTTGATCAGGCCGAAGACGCTCGACTCGATGAATTCGATCAGCCCTTCGAACATTTGCGCCTTGCTGGCGAAATGGCGGTACAGGGCCGCTTCCGACACGGTCAGTCTGGCCGCCAGTGCGGCAGTGGTGATCTTTTCGCCTTTCGGCTGCTCCAGCATTGCGGCGAGGGCCTGAAGAATTTGTAGCCTGCGTTGGCCCGGCGGTGTGCTTGCCATATTTTCTCTTGTCGTTAAAAAAAATGCTGCCTTGATGGGGATATCCGTCACCGCCGCTAGCGGTGCGGCTTCCGGCGTCAACCGTAAGCCCAGGAGTCCCCTTCAACGCAGACGGTGAAGGCGGCGTGCCAAATGCCGGACAGATTTTACTTTGACATCGACGTAAGCGGGGCGATTTAACGCCTTGGGCAGCTTCGCCACGCCGATCGGATCGGCCATTTTCAGGTATTGCGTGACCCAGGCCGTGCGCAGGCCCAGTTTTTTCGCACCCTTCAGGTTGGCCAGGGTGTCTTCCACCAGGATGCAGCGGCCAGGGCGGATGTGGTGCTTGCGCATCAGTTTGCGCAGCATCAGGGTCGATGGCTTGGGCCGCAGCTGGCGGTGCACATGCATCGCTTCGATGGCGACGTGGTGTGAAAAATGCCGGCGCAAGCCCAGGTGGCGCATCACGTCGCTCGAATAGCGCAGCGGCGCGTTGGTGAGTAAAATTTTACGGCCAGGCAGGCGTTTCAGTAAAGCCCCCAGCCCCCGCTCGGCGCGTATCATCGCGCGCAAATCGTCGAACGCATGCGTCTCGTGCAAAAAATGCGCGGCCTGCACCTGGTGATGCTTGACCATGCCCAGCAAGGTGGCGCCATAGCGGCGCCAGTAGGCTGCGCGCGCCGCATTGACGATGGCGTCATCGGCCGGCGTGACGCCATCGCCCAGCACGCGGGCAATATACGTGTTCATATTGGCCGTGATGGTGGGGAAGATGGCGTGCGAGGCATTGTGCAGCGTGTTGTCGAGGTCAAACAGCCAGACCGGCGACGAGCGGTTAAGATGGGGCACAGGCACGGGAGTCTTTAGGCAAGATGATAAGCAGGATGAAAAATTCAACAATCAGGAAAACCATGCGACGCCAGATTATAGTGATGTTTTGCGGATTATTCTTGCTGCCGTTGCCGGCGGCCTTTGCCGAAGCGCCGCCCGTGGCGCAAAACCGCGGCGCCCTGTTCAAGGTGCAGGACGCCAGCCACACCCTGTATCTGTTCGGTACCATCCATGTCGGCGCGCCCGACTTTTATCCGCTCGAGCCGACCGTGACGCGGGCATTGGAAGGCGCCGGCGCGCTGGCGCTGGAGATCGATCCGGGCGCCGATCCGCGCAAGGCCATCAGCGCCGTGCTGAAATACGGCATGGAGGCGCCGGGCAGCAAAGTGCCGCCTGATTGCCGCCAGACCCTGGCGCCGCGTCTGGCGCCGCTGTTGCAAAAATACGGTATAGCGCCCGAAGCGGTGGCGCCGATGAAGCCGTGGATGCTGGCCAGCATGCTGGCCATCGGCGAATTTTCCACGCTTGGCTACCGCTCCGATCTGGCCGTCGACAATTATCTGTCGCAGCAAGCCAAGGCGCGCAAGATCCCCGTGCTGGAACTCGAATCGATGGAAGGCCAGATGGCGCTGTTCGGCGCCATGTCGCCGCTGGATCAATGCCGCTTCCTGGAAGACGGCGTGGCGTCGATCGAAGAGCAGGAACAAAGCCAGGAAGCGCGTGAGATCGCCAACGCCTGGCGCAACGCCGACGCGGCCGCCTTCGACAAGCTGGCCGCCAAGGCGGCAACACACCCCTCGTTCGCCGCGCAGTTCGTGCAAAAGGTGTTGTTAGATGGCCGCAACCCGGCCCTGGCCGACGGCATCGCCAACTTGCTTGCGCGCGAAAAGTCCAGCCTGGCCGCCATCGGCGTATTGCATCTGGTCGGAACGAAAAGCGTGCCGGAGCTATTGCGTCAGAAGGGCTTGAAGGTCGAGCGGGTGTATTAGCGATAGCGCTGGCTCAGCCGCGCAAAACACGCGGCAGAGTAGATGAAAAGTGTTCAGGGCAAGGCGCCGAGCCGAAGACAGTACGAATGTACGGCGAGGCGAGGCAACGCAGCCATGGACATTTTTCAGATACGGGGATAAATCGATGGTGCCCTTGACGTGGATCGAACACGTGGCCTCTCCCTTACCAAGGGAGTGCTCTACCACTGAGCTACAAGGGCAAATTAAAAGCGGCGCCAGGTGATCTGCGCCGCCAAACTACTCGCTGTGATGCATTGCGATTTTTTTAGTGCGAACGGATCATAGTACCAAAAGCCTGCTCGGTCAACACTTCCAGCAATAATGAGTGTTCGATGCGGCCGTCGATGATGTGCACCGTGTTCACGCCGGACTTGGCGGCGTCAAGCGCGGACGAGATCTTCGGCAGCATGCCGCCCGAGATCGTGCCATCGGCGAACATCTCGTCGATTTCACGCGCCGACAGGTCGGTCACCAGGTTGCCCTGCTTGTCCTGGACGCCGGCGATGTTGGTCATCATGATCAGCTTTTCCGCTTTCAGGATTTCCGCGATCTTGCCCGCCACGACATCGGCGTTGATGTTGTAGGCCTGGCCATCCTGGCCGAAACCGATCGGCGAAATGATGGGGATGAAGGCGTCGTCCTGCAGCGCCTTGACGACGGCCGGGTTGATCGCGTCGATCTCGCCGACAAAACCGATGTCGAGGAATTCGCCCGGATGTTCGCGGTCCGGCATCTGCATCTTGCGCGCGCGGATCAAGCCGCCATCCTTGCCCGTCAGGCCCACGGCCTGGCCGCCGTAATGGTTGATCAGCATGACGATATCCTGCTGCACTTCGCCGCCCAGCACCCACTCCACCACTTCCATGGTTTCTTCATCGGTGATGCGCATGCCTTGCACGAAAGTGCCTTGCTTGCCGATTTTTTTCAGCGCGTTGTCGATCTGCGGTCCGCCGCCGTGCACCACGACCGGGTTCATGCCGACCAGCTTGAGCAGGATGACGTCGCGCGCGAAGCCGTGCTTCAGGCGTTCGTCCGTCATGGCATTGCCACCGTATTTGATGACGATGGTCTTGCCGTGGAAATTGCGGATGTAGGGGAGGGCCTCGGCCAGAATCTGCGCCTTGATTTGCGGCGACACCGCCGTCAAGTCGTCATTCATGTCCAGGTTCAAGTTAGCTAGTTGATTCATGGCGAGTCCGGAAAATAGATTTGTGCGATTTTACAGGGAAGAAGAAAATCCTGGAGGCATTATAGGGCGATCTTGTTGTATTTTCCCTGATGATCCTATAGTCTGGCCCGATATGCCCCCCAGCCAGCCCTTTTACTGCCAGTTACATCTGCGTCGCCTCCCGGCGCGGCATGACACACACTTGCCAATTCACACACAGCCATGAGCCAGTGCAGCCTGTGCGGCGCCACTTTCCAGTGTGGCCAGCTTGACCCGGACGCCAAGGAGCCCTGCTGGTGCGTGGCCCTGCCGCCGGCCGTTCCCGTGCCCGGCAGCGCCGCCGTGGGCTGCTGGTGCCCCGCCTGCCTGCAAGCCCATATCGCCAGCTTGACGCGCCCGGCAGCAATGCCGGCCAAATAAGCGCATCGGCACGCTTTTTCCTTTGCAAAAGACCTTGCATTTTGTAGGGGAATACGGTCAGACTTCGATTTTCAAGAATTTCTTATAGGAAAGTTATGCGCTTCAGGGATATCAGTATCGGCGTGCGCATCAATGCCGGTTATGCCATGTTGATCGTGCTGATGCTGGTCGTCATCGTCCTGTCCGGCAGCCGCATTTATGCCATCCGCGCCGAGACCGACGATATCCTGCAGCGCGACTGGGTCGCCGCCAAGGCCACCAGCAAGATCCACGGGCTGGCGCGCGAGGCGGCCACGCGCATCGGCAACCTGCCGAACCAGCACGAGCTGGCGCTGCGCCAGGCGAACCAGGCGCGCCTGGAAGCGATCAAGCAAGGCATCGATGAGCAGGTGCGCATCCTCGACGGCCTCGATGCACGGCCCGAGGAACGGCGCCTGCTGGAACAGATGCACCTGGCGCGCGCCGACTATTATGTTTCGCTCAAGGCGATGTTCGAACTGGTCGAGCGCGGCGAGGATGCCCGCGCCGAGCAGGCCATACAGACGCAGACCTTGCCGGTGCTGGAAAAAGTGCTGCTGTACGTGGGCCAGCTCGACGACCTGCAGCAGCAGCTGATCCGCGACAGCGCGGCCAGGATACGCAACGACATCGGCACCTCGCTGCTGCTGATGGGCGGCATCGGCCTGGCGGCCTTGCTGACGGGCCTGGCCTTTGCCTGGTCGGCGCGCTCGATCACGCGTCCGCTGGGCGAGGCGGTGGCGATCGCCACGCGCGTGGCCAATGGCGACCTCAGTTCCGTCATCGAAGTGACGTCGCGCGACGAGACGGGCGAATTGCTGCAGGCGCTCAAGGACATGAGCACCAGCCTCGCCGTCGAGCAGGACCTGCGCCACGCCGTCGAAGTGGCCGAGGATGCGACCAAGATGAAGTCGGACTTCCTGGCGAATATGTCGCATGAAATTCGCACGCCGATGAACGGCATCATCGGCATGACCCACCTGGCGCTGCAGACGGAACTGACGTCGACCCAGCGCAACTACCTGGAGAAGGTGGAATCGGCGTCGAAGAACCTGCTGGCCATCATCGACGACATCCTCGATTTCTCGAAGATCGAAGCGGGCAAGATGGCCTTTGAAAAAGTCGATTTCTTCCTCGAGGACGTGCTGGCGCAGATCGCCGACCTGTCCGTGATGCGCGCCCAGGACAAGGGGCTGGAACTGCTGTTCGACATCGCCCCCGACGTGCCGAACGCCTTGCAGGGCGACCCGCTGCGCCTGGGCCAGGTGCTGATCAACCTGACCAACAACGCCATCAAATTTACGGAGAAGGGCGAGATCGTCGTCACCATCCGCCTGCAGCAGCTGGAAGAACATGCGGCTGTCTTGCGCGTGGACGTGCGCGACACGGGCATAGGCCTCACGCCGCCCCAGCGCAGCAAATTGTTCCAGGCCTTCACCCAGGCCGACACGTCCACCACGCGCCACCATGGCGGCACGGGCCTGGGGCTGACCATCAGCAAGCGCCTGGTGGAAATGATGGAAGGCGAGATCGACCTGGTCAGCGAAGCGGGCGTGGGCAGCACCTTTTTCTTCACGGCCCGCTTCGGCCTGGCTGCCGTGCCGCGCGATAATTTGCTATTGCCACAGCAATTCCATGGCCTGCGCGTGCTGGTGGTCGACGACAACCCCAGTGCGCGTGAAATCTTCGTCAGCATGCTGACGGCGCTCGGTTTCGAGGCGCGCGCCGTGCTTGGCGGCGCGCTGGCCATCGGCGCCGTGGCGCAGGCGCGCGCCGAGGGACGCCCGTACGGGCTGGTGCTGATGGACTGGAAAATGCCGGGCATGAGCGGCCTCGATACCCTGGCCGGCATCCGCGCCGATGCCGCCGGCATCGATGCGACGCCGGCCTGCATCATGGTCACGGCCTTCCATCGCGAAGCGCTGCTGGAAGCGGCGCGCCAGCGCGACTTGCCGCTCGACGGCGTCTTGAACAAGCCGGTCAGCGCCTCAACCCTGCTCGACCAGATTGCGTTCGTGTTTGGCGGCGTGACGGGGCAGAGCCGCAAGACGCAGCGCCAGAGCAGCTACCGCGACGATGAGCGCGCCCTGCGCGGCGCCTGGCTGCTGCTGGTTGAGGATAATGAAGTGAACCAGGAAGTGGCGCAGCACATTCTCAACGACGCCGGCATCCGCGTCGACATCGCCAGCAATGGCGCCATCGCCCTGGCGAAGATCGAGGAAAACGCCTATGACGGTGTGCTGATGGATTGCCAGATGCCGGTGATGGATGGCTACCAGGCGACGCGCAAGCTGCGCCAGGACCCGCGTTATTCGAATTTGCCCGTGATCGCCATGACGGCCAATGCCATGGTGGGCGACAAGGAAAAATGCCTGGACGCCGGCATGAACGATTTCATCGCCAAGCCCATCGACGTGGCGCAGCTGTTCGGCACCCTGGCGCGCTGGATCGCGCCGGCCACGCCGCAGGAAGTTGCGGCGGTGGTGGCGCAGCCGGAAGCGGAGCTGCCCGTGATCGCCGGCCTGAAAATGGCGGAGGCCATGCGCCGCGTGGGCGGCAATGCCGCTTTGATGCGAAAATTGCTGGAGCGTTTTGTGGAAACCCAGTTCGACGCGATGCAGCGCATCGTTGCCGCCATCGAGAACAACCAGCTGGAAACGGCGATCCGCGAAGCGCATACCCTGAAGGGCCTGGCCGGCAATATCGGCGCCGGCGGCCTGGCCGACAGCGCCGCGCGGGTCGAGCACTTGCTCAGCCTGGGCTCGCACGACGGCTTGCCGCAGGCGCTGGCCGCCTGCACCCTGGCGCTCGACGAGCTGGTGCCGAAGATCGTGCTGGCGATGCAGTCGCGCGGCAATGCGGCCGAGGCGGGCGGCGCGGCGGTGGCGCACGTGGCGCCGGTGGACCGGGCGCAGCTGGAAGCGGGCTTGCGCGAGCTGTCGCAGCTGCTGCAGCAGGACGATGCGCAGGCCGTCAAGCACCTCGACGGCATCGGCCCCGTGCTGGTCGCGGCCGGGCAGGCGGAACACGCGCGCCAGTTGAAGCGCATGCTGGGACAATACGATTTCGAAGGTGCGCTGGCGCAGCTGGGCGAGGTGGCCGATGCGCTGGAGCTGACACTGTGACAAGGATAACTATGCAGAGCGAAGGACGGGCATGAGAGCGCCGGCAAGCAAGCCAACCATCCTGGTGGTCGACGACACGCCAGACAATATCGACCTGCTGCGCGCGGTGCTGGAAGACGATTACCGCACCAAGATCGCCGTGAACGGCGAGCGGGCCCTGAAGATCGCCGCCGGCAGCGACCAGCCCGACCTGATCCTGCTCGACATCATGATGCCGGGCATGAGCGGCTACGACGTGTGCCGCGCGCTGAAGGCCGATCCCGCCACGGCCGGCATTCCCGTGATTTTTGTCACGGCCATGAGTGAAGTGGCGGACGAGCAGCTGGGCCTGGCCCTGGGCGCCGTCGATTACATCACCAAGCCGATTTCAGCGCCCATCGTACTGGCGCGCATCAGGACGCAGCTGGCGATGAAGCAGATGCAGGATTTTTTGCGCGACCAGAATCATTACCTGGAAACGGAAGTGGAGCGCCGGGTGCAGGAAGTGGCGGCGCTGCAGGACGTCACGATTCACGCCATGGCGTCGCTGGCCGAGACGCGCGACAGCGAGACGGGCAACCATATCCGCCGCACCTCGCATTACCTGAAGGCGCTGGCCGAGAAGGTGCGGGGCTTGCCGCGTTTCCGCGATTTTTTGACGGACAAGAATATCGAACTGCTGTTCAAGACGGCGCCGCTGCACGACATCGGCAAGGTGGGTATCCCCGACCATATCCTGCTCAAGCCGGGACGTTTCGAACCGCATGAAATGGCCATCATGAAGACGCACACCACCTTGGGGCGCGACGCCATCCTGGCGGCCGAGCACGAGCTGGGCATCGAAGTCGATTTCCTCAAGTACGCGAAAGAGATCGCCTACAGCCACCATGAAAAGTGGGATGGCAGCGGCTACCCGCAAGGCCTGGCCGGCGAAGCCATCCCGATTTCGGCGCGCCTGATGGCGCTGGCCGACGTGTACGACGCCCTGATCAGCCGTCGCATCTACAAGCAGGGCATGGACCATGCGCAGGCCGTGCGGATCATCGTCGAAGGACGCGGCTCGCATTTCGACGCCGAGATCGTCGACGCCTTTTTGCAGATCCAGGACCAGTTCATCGCCATCTCCCACCGCTATGCGGACGGCGTGTGCGAGATCGCCGACAAGCAGCGCCAGATCGCGCCCTACACCGAGAACCTCAGCTGACAGTCTTGAAGAAGCGCAGCATCTCGCGGCTGGCGTCCGGCCCTTTGCCGTCCGTATAGCTGCCGTTATGGCTGCCGCCGGACCAGGCATGGCCGGCGCCGTGGATGACCCAGTGCTCGCCCAGTGGCGAACCATCGGCCTGGCTGTGCGTGGTACGCGTGTAGCGGTGGCCGTTCGGCACGCTGCCGTCGATGGATGCGGCCTTGGCCGCCTTGCCGCCCGCCTGGCTGCGCACGCCCTGGGCGATCAGTTCATCGCCATTGCGCGGGTTGACGGTGGTGTCGCGGTCGCCGTGAAAAACGATGATGGGCACGCCGCTGGCCGGCGCCTTGCGCTGGGCATTGGGCATGGCGCCGCCCTTCATGGCGGCCAGCGCCGACGGCAAGTCCTGCGCCGAGGCGAAGGGCAGGCCAGAATGCACGCCGACGGCGGCAAACAGATCCGGGTACAAGGTGCCGACGATGACGGCCATGGCGCCGCCCGCCGACAGGCCGGCGACGAACACTTCGCGTTCATTCACAGGATATTCGTCGATCACTTGGCGGGCGATGCCAGCGATCAGCGACGGCTCGCCCTGGTCGCGCTGCTGGTCGATGGCGTTGAACCAGTTCCAGCAGCGCGAACTGTTGGCGCCCTGCGTTTGCGCCGGGTAGACGACAAAACACTCCTTTTCTTCGGCCAGCGCATTCATCTGCGTGCCGGCGGCGAAATCGTCGGGATTTTGCGTACAGCCGTGCAGCATGACGATCAGCGGCATGGCCTGGCCGTGGTAGCTGCTGGGGATATACAGCTTGTAGGAGCGCGTGCCCGCATGGTTGCGGTACACGCCGTCGATGAATTGGGCGCCGGCCGGCACATCGACCGGCGTGGCGGCGGGCGTATTGAAGCCGGGCGGGTGGAAATTCGGCAGCTCGAAGCTGGGCATGTCGAAGCTGTGCTGGCCCAGGCCGGCCGGCACGCCCAGGCGCGCCATGAAATCCTGCGCGAAGTCCTGCGCCGCCTGCGCGGGCGTGGGTGGTACGGCGTCAGCTTGCGGCGGCTCGGCCCGGGCCTGCGCCGGTGCCGGATTGATATCACGCATGGGCGGCGCTTGCGTGGCTGCCGCCTGCGGCGCCAGGCCGGCGGCGGACAGCGCCTGCTGGATTGCTTCGGTGGCGGCGGCGGGACCGCTGCCCATCAGATTACGGGTTGCGGCGCGCATCTGCGCCAGCATGTTGACAGGTAGTTTCATGACCATCCTTAACGGTGCCGCGCATCGGCCGGGTCATCGCCGCAAACCAATACGCTAGTGAATTCGCCCTGCGAGCGCCGTCTTGACGACGGTGCTGGCGTGCAGGGCACCTAATACGAAAATCGACTCGATGGTGGCCAGTGCCAGTTCCACGGAGACATCGCTGGCGATACTGGCCAGTCCCAGCACCTGTATCTGCAGGCGCTGGCCGGCTGCCTGGATCGCCTCCAGGTCGGCGCGCGAATAATGCTGCATGCCCAATACCAGGCTTTTACGGGCGACGGTTTGTTTCACCACGTCGGCGTGGATACCCAGCTGGTTGCGTATGGCCGTACGGATCAGATCCGTGCGGTTGGAATAAAATCCCTCCTGAACCAGCAAATCGATCTGCCCCAGGTCGATCAAGCCGAGGTTGATCGTGATTTTCTCGGATTCCCCAATTTTGGGCTTGCTGTCTTGCTTGGCCATATCTCTCCAAAAACTCCACGTGGCATCCATTTGCCATCTGTATGGATGGTAGTATAGTTGTGTAGTATCGCAAGTCAAGCAGGATTTGGCCGGATCGTGTTGTAGGACGGGCACCCGCAGAGTGAGAAGGCAGCGCAAAATAAATTTCCCGAAGATGTGTTTTTGATCATTTTCACTCTGGAAAATATACTTACAGAAACATTGCACGGCGATGCCGCCGACTCGCCGGCGCCGTTTCGCGGCATAATGAAAGCCTACACGTTTACCGATGCCGCTCCATGATGGTCGCTCCCCCACCTCCGCCAGCCGTTCCGCTCCCCTCGCCGGTGCCGTCGCCCTGCGTCAGCCTGTGCAAGATGAACCGCAACAGCGGCTTGTGCGAAGGCTGTTTGCGCACGCTCGACGAAATCATCGCCTGGAGCAAGGCCGACGACGACTTCAAGCGCGCCGTGTTGGCCGAATTGCCAGGACGAGAATCCCTGCTCGACTTCGAGCCCGACTACTGAGGAAGCCATGCCGCGATCGCCAGCGCTGTTCCCCGATGCCATGCAGGTGTTCGAACGCGGCTGGCTGTCGTCGAATAACATCCTGTTCCAGGGCCGGGACGACACGGCGCTGATCGACAGCGGCTATGTCACGCATGCGCCGCAAACCCTGGCCCTGCTGCGCCACAGTCTCGATGGCCGTCCCCTGGACCGCCTGCTCAACACCCATCTGCACTCCGACCATTGCGGCGGCAACGCGCTGCTGCAAGAGGAATACGGCTGCCATACGGCCATTCCCGTGTCGGAAGCGGATAAGGTGCGCGCCTGGGACGTCGACGCCCTGAGTTTTCAGGCCACGGGCCAGCAATGCCCTCGCTTCGGTTTTGACGCCACCGTCTCGCCCGGCGACATGTTGATCTTGGCCGGCATGCGCTGGCAAGCGCTGGGCGCGCCCGGCCACGATCCGCACTCGCTGATTTTTTACTGCGCCGACGAGGGCATCCTGATCTCCGCCGACGCCCTGTGGGAAAACGGCTTTGGCGTGATCTTCCCGGAACTCGATGGCGGCTCGGGTTTTGCTGAGGCGCGCGCCACCCTGGACCTGATCGCCGGCCTGGACGTGCGCGTGGTGATCCCCGGCCACGGGCGGCCCTTCACGGATGCCGCCGGCGCCCTGCAGCGTGCCTGGTCTCGCCTCGATTACCTGGCGTCCGACCCCGTGCGCAATGCGCAGAACGCCGTGAAAGTGCTGCTGAAATTCCTGCTGCTGGAACGCCAGCGCATCGCCCTCGCCGCCATACCGGCCCTGCTGCGCGGCATGCCCATCTTCGAAGAGGCCAACCGGCGCTTCCTGCGCCAGGAAGCGGCCGCGCTGGCCGAGTGGGCCGTGTCGCAACTGGTGAGGGCCACGGCGGCACGGGTCGAGGGTGAGTACTTGCTCAACGAAGGCTGAAACGGCCAGGCGATAAATTCAGCACGATCGTACTTTTTCTGCACTATAATCAACCTTCAGTGTGTCTTTCACGTCCGATCAACTTTCCAGCGAGTCCGCCATGGCATTGCCTGTTGCGTTGCAAAACCTCTCCTTACCCGTTATCGCTTCGCCGATGTTCATCGCCAGCGGCCCGGCCCTCGTCGCGGCGCAGTGCAAGGCCGGCATCGTCGGTTCCTTCCCGGCCTTAAATGCGCGTCCCGCCGAATTGCTCGACACGTGGCTCACGGAGCTGCAGGCCGAACTGGCCGCCTTCCAGGCCGCCAATCCGGACAAGAAAGTGGGACCGATCGCCGTCAACCAGATCGTGCACCAGTCGAACGACCGCCTCGCACATGACGTGGAAGTGTGCGTGAAACACCGGATCCCCATCATCATTTCCTCGCTGCGCGCGCCGCCCAAGGAAATGCTCGACGCCATCCACAGCTATGGCGGCATCGTACTGCATGACGTGATCTCGATCCGCCACGCGAAAAAGGCGCTGGAAGCCGGTGTCGATGGCTTGATCCTGGTGGCCAGCGGCGCCGGCGGCCACGCGGGCACCCTGTCGCCGTTCGCGCTGGTGGGCGAAGTGCGCAAATTTTTCGACGGTCCGCTGGCGCTGTCGGGCTCGATTGCCACGGGCGACGCCGTGCTGGCCGCGCAAGCGATGGGCGCCGACTTTGCCTACATCGGCTCGCGCTGGCTGGCAACCAAGGAATCGAACGTCAGCGATGGTTACCGCGACGCCATTGTCGATTCCAGCGCCGCGGACATCGTCTACACCAACCTGTTTACGGGCGTGCACGGTAACTACCTGAAAAAATCGATCGAAGCGGCCGGACTCGATCCGGAAGCCTTGCCCGAAGCGGACAAGAGCGCGATGAATTTCGGTTCCGGCAGCGCCAAGGCCTGGCGCGACATCTGGGGCGCAGGCCAGGGCGTGGGCTTGATGGACGACGTGCCGAGCGTGGAAGAGATGGTGGCGCGCCTGAAAGCCGAATACGATGCGGCGCGCGCGCGGTTGAAGCTGTAATCGTTGTTGCGATGGTGGTGGTGGTGTCGGATTACGCTGCGCTAATCCGACCTACGACCATGGATTTGGTAGGTCGGATTAGGCCAAAGGCCGTAATCCGACAACACCACAATCACTCCTGCTTCAAATCCTCAGGCTTGATGGCCCACAGCCCTGGCAGGTTGCGCCAGTAGCCATACGCATCCATGCCGAAGCCGACGACGAAGCGGTTCGGGATCACCAGGCCGACGATGTCGGCTTGCACCGGCTTTTTCTTGCCGATGGCCTTGTCGGCGAACACGGCCAGGATCACTTCCGAGGCGCCCATGTCCAGCAAGCGCTGCTTGACGTGCGCCAGGGTTTCGCCTTCGTCGAGAATATCGTCGAGCACGATGACGGTGCGGCCCGATACATTCGAGCGGGGGATGACTTTCCACACCACTTCGCCGCCCTTGTCGTCGTCGCCGTAGCGGCTCACGTGGATGTAGTCGAATTCGAGCGGAAAGCTCAGCTGTGGCAGCAGGTTGCCCGTAAATACGACGGCGCCGCCCATCACGCCCAGCACCAGCGGGAACTCTTTCGAGTCCTCGGCGTTGAAGCGCGTGTTGAGCACATCGGCCATGCGCGTGATCGACGCTTGCACGGCGTCTTGGTCGAACAGCAGTTCCGCGTTCTTGATCAGGTCACGGGCACGATTGTGATGAAATTCTTGCATGGACTCTTGCATGGCGATGAATGGGGCTGATGATGAATGCGGGTATTATCCCGCAAATCGGCCTTATTTGTAATCGCGCATGTCGTCGATTATTTTTCCGTCCTGCGCCAGGCTGCCCACGGCCACCAGCAGCACGTCGCCACGCAGCTTGGTCAGTTCGCGGATCGAGCCGATGATGGCTTCCACGCTGCTGGCGTCCGTCGGATCGTCGACTTCGCAATGCAAAGCCATCTCGTCGTTGGCCATGCGCCCCGACACCACCAGCCGCGCCTTCTTGATTTGCGGGTGGCGGCGCGCGATTTCATGCACCTGCGACGGATGCACGAACATGGCGCGCACCTTGGTGGTTTGATCGGCGCGCCCCATCCAGCCCTTGATGCGCGTATTCGTGCGGCCGCACGGCGAATCCGGCGCGTCCATCAACACGGCGGACAGATCGCCCGTGGCGAAGCGGATCAGCGGGTAGTCGGCATTGAAGACGGTGACGACGACTTCGCCCACCTCGCCCGGCGCGACGGGAATACCGCTGCCCGGATGGACGATTTCCAGCAGCACGTTTTCATCGACGACCATGCCCGGATTGAGCTTGCCATTGCTGGCCGTTTCATAGGCGATGCTGCCGATATCGGCGGAGGCATAGGTCTGGAACACGTGCGGCACGCCGTTTTCGGCAAACCAGCTGCGCAAGGACTCGGGCAAGGCTTCCGCGCCCATCACGGCCTTGGTGACGCTGCTGATGTCGGCGCCCATTTCGCGCGCCTTCTCGATGATCAGTTTTAAAAATGACGGCGTGCCGATGTACGTGTCGGGCTTCAGGTCGGCCATCGCCTGCACCTGCATTTCCGTCTGCCCGATGCCGGCCGGGATGACGGTGCAGCCGATGCGCGCGGCGCCCCCTTCGACCATGAAGGCGGCCGGCGTGAAGTGATACGAAAAGCAGTTCTGCAGCAAGCCGCCGGCGCGCACGCCGGCCGCATACATGGGGCGCGCGAAGCGCCACCAGTCGGGGCCGCGGCCTTCCGGATCAAAGATGGGGCCGGGCGAGACGAACACGCGCGACAGGGCGTTTTTTGGCGTCGTGTTCAAGCCGCCGAACGGCAGCGCGTCGTGCTGCAACTGCTTGAGGTCGGACTTGCGCGTCACGGGCAGCTGCGCCAGCGCGGCGCGGCTGGTGATGCTGGCCGCGTCGACGCCGTCGAGGATGCGGGCCCAGCCCGGCGCCTGTTGCGCGCGCGCGATCAGCTGCGGCAGGCCGGCCATCAATTCGCGTTCGCGCGCTTCGGGGGCGCGTGCTTCCAGACTGTCGAGCGTATCGGTCATGTTGCTGATTCTCCAATGTCACGTTGCATTTTTTTCGTCAGCCCCGCCACAATCAGGCTGTATGAGCGGTGCAGCAGGGCGGCCATTTCGTCGTCGTCCAGGGCGTCGGGACTGGCGACCAGCACCCATTTGGCCCGCGCCAGGTAGGGCGCCGGGCGAAAGCCGGGGCGGTCCGTCAATTCCAGGAAGCGTTCCGCATCAACCTTGAAGCTCATGCCGCGCGTGCTGTGCGCTTCCGCGCCGCACAGGGCGAACAGGCGGCCACCGACGCAAAACGCCAGCACGTTGCTCCATTTGATGTCTTCTGTCGCGCCGGGAAAGCCGCGGCACACTTGCTTCGCCCGTTCCAGGTCCATGACTTGCTTTCTGCGTCAGGCCAGCCAGCGCTTGCGGCGGCGGTAGAACTTCATGTCGCGGAAGCTCTTGCGCCCGGCGCTGGAGACGCCCAGGTAAAACTCTTTGACGTCTTCGTTGCTGGCCAGTTCCTGCGCTTGCCCTTCCATCACGACTCTGCCGTTTTCCAGGATGTAGCCGAAGTCGGCGTAGCGCAGGGCCACATTGGTGTTCTGCTCGGCCAGCAGGAAAGAGACGTTTTCCTTGTGGTTCAAATCCTTGACGATGCCGAAGATCTCTTCGACGATCTGCGGCGCGATGCCCATCGACGGTTCGTCCAGTAAAATCATCGACGGCTTGGCCATCAGCGCGCGGCCGATGGCGCACATCTGCTGCTCGCCGCCCGAGGTGTAGCCGGCCTGGCTGCTGCGCCGCGTTTTCAGACGCGGAAAATAGTGATACACCTTGTCCAGCGCGTCTTTCAGTTCGCCGCGCGACAGGCTGCGCGTGTAGGCGCCCGTCAAGAGGTTTTCCTCGATCGTGAGGTGGCCGAAGCAGTGACGCCCTTCCATCACTTGCGACAGGCCCCGCTTGACCAGTTCATTCGGCGTCAATTGATCCACGCGCTCGCCCTTGAACTGAACTTCGCCCTTGGTGACGTCGCCCCGTTCGCCGCGCAGCAGGGTCGAGATGGTTTTCAGGGTGGTCGAC
Source organism: Janthinobacterium sp. BJB401 (assembly GCF_013372745.1). Taxonomy (NCBI): domain Bacteria; kingdom Pseudomonadati; phylum Pseudomonadota; class Betaproteobacteria; order Burkholderiales; family Oxalobacteraceae; genus Janthinobacterium; species Janthinobacterium sp. BJB401. Next base: position 213,380 of record NZ_JABXFH010000003.1, read on the forward strand.
TTGCCGGCGCCGTTGGCGCCCAGCAGCGCCACGATCTTGCCCTGCGGGACCTGCAGCGACACGCCCTTCAGGACCAGGATCACGTGGTCGTAGATGACTTCGATATTGTTCACCGACAGGTAGGGCGGCGGTATTTCAGTGGCAGTATGGTTCATGGCTGCTTCGTTTTCATAGGTGGTGGTGCTTGTCGGATTACGGCCTGCGGCCTAATCCGACCTACGTCGTATCCAGGTAGGTCGGATTAGCGCAACGCGCGTAATCCGACACCACCCCGAAAGCCGCTTACTTCATGCACGCCGGCGTGATCTTTTTCTCTTCGGCGTACTTGCCCGACGATTCCTCGACCAGCTTGCGCACCAGGGCCTTGTCGCCGACGATCCATTTCGGCGTGATGGCGGTCCACTTCTTGCCATCCCACTGCTGCACTTTCACGGCGCCCGAGCCTTCATGGTCGTCGCAGCTGGTTTTCACGGTGGGGAACATGCCCAGCGCGCCGACGGCCTTCTGGCGCGCATCGTCGACGTTCAGGTTTTCCAGGCCCCAGCGCATCTGCTCGCCCGTGATCGGTTTGCCCTTGCCGAATTTTTCCTGCGCCGCGCGTATCGCTTCCACCCACAGGATGCCGGCCGTCACGCCGCGCATGTGGTAGACGGAGCCGATGCGCGACTGGTCGGACAGGTTGCCCTTGCCGGACGCGTAGAGTTTCTTGCGGATGTCGTCGAGCACCGGGTAGTTGCCTGGCGTATTGAAGGTCATCGCCGTGTAGCCCTTGGCCGCTTCGCCCGATGGAATCGTGTCTTCCTCGGAACCGGCCCACCAGACGCCCAGCATTTTGTCGCGCGGGAAGCCGTTGCGCTGCGCCGTCTTGATGGCAACGGAATTCATCACGCCCCAGCCCCACAGGATCACGTGGTCCGGCTTGGCCTGGCGGATTTGCAGCCATTGCGATTGCTGTTCGCTGCCGGGCGGCGCGACCGGGATCTTGACCAGCTCGAAGCCGTACTGTTTCGACAGCGCTTCGAGCACGGGCAGCGGCTCCTTGCCAAAGGCCGAATCGTGGTACAGGTGGACGATCTTTTTGCCTTTCAGCTTGTCCATGCCGCCATCCTTGTCGCCCAGGTACTTGATCATGCCGGCGGCCTGGCTCCAGTAGCTGGAGATCAGCGGATACACATACGGGAAGACCTTGCCGTTGGCGGCGTCCGAGCGGCCGTAGCCGATCATCGTCATGGGAATCTTGTCTTGCGCCACGCGGTCGAGGATGCCGTAGGCGACGCCGGTGGACAGGGTTTCGACCAGGGTGGCGCCGCCCTGCTTGGTTTTCAGGCGTTCATAGCATTCGACGCCGCGCGACGGGTTGTATTCCGTTTCGCATTCTTCCCAGCTGATTTTCACGCCGTTGACGCCGCCGGCCTGGTTGACCAGGTTGAAGTAATCGATGATGCCGCCGTAGAAACCGGAGCCGCCGGCCGCGTACGGACCCACGCGGTAGGACGGCAGGGCGATGTACTGTTCCTTGTCCTGGGCCTGGGCGCTGCCGGCCATGGTGAGTGCGGCACTGGCGATGGCGGTGGCCAGCATGAGCGATTTGATGTGTTTCATTGTGTGTCTCCTCTTGTTTTATTTGGTATTCAAGTGAACCGACATCGACTGCAAAAACTTAATGGGGGAAGGGCCAGAGTCTCAATTTTTCCTTGGCGATCTGCCACAGCCTGGCCAGGCCGTGCGGCTCGACGATCAGGAAGAAAATGATCAGCGCGCCGAACACCATCAGTTCCAGGTTCGAGGCCACGCTGGTCGGCAGCGACAGGCCGTGCGCGATGGTGTTCAGGAAGACGGGCAGCAGCACGATGAAGGCCGCGCCGAGGAAGGAACCCAAAATCGAACCGACGCCGCCGATGATGATCATGAACAGGATGCGGAAGGACAGGTCCAGGTTGTACGCTTCCGGCTCCACCGTGCCCAGGTAGGCATACGCATACAGGGCACCGGCCACGCCGCAGTAGAACGAGCTGACGGCAAACGCCAGCAGCTTGGTGCGCATCAATCTGAAACCGATCACCTCGGCCGCCATGTCCATGTCGCGCACGGCCATCCACGAGCGGCCCACGTTCGAGCGGATCATGTTCTTGGCCAGCAGGGCCATGCCGGCGACAATCGCCAGCACCAGCAGGTATTTGCTTTGCGGCGTGTCGAACTGGTAGCCGAGGATGGTCATCTTCTGCACCGTGATGACGCCCGAGGAACTGTAGTTGGTCAGATACGGAATCTTGGTCAGGCACCAGACCACAAAAAACTGCGTCGCCAGCGTGGAAGCGGCCAGGTAAAAGCCGCGGATGCGCAAGGAAGGCAGGCCGAAGGCGATGCCCACCATGGCCGCACACAGGCCGCCGAGGATGAAGGACACCAGCAGCGGCAATCCCGGCAGGCGGGCCATGAAGTTATACGAGGCAAAGGCGCCCACGGCCATGAAGGCGGCCGTGCCCAGCGACAGCTGGCCCGCGTAGCCGGTCAGGATGTTCAGGCCCAGCGCCGCCAGGGCGAAGATCAGGAAGGGAATCAGGATCGCCGACAGCATGTAGGGCGAGGCGACATACGGCAGGAGGAAGACGGCGATAAGGAGCGTGGCCGTCAGCGCCAGGCGGTCTTGCCGGATCGGGAAAATCTGGTTGTCAGCCTGGTAGCTGGTCTTGAATTGTCCTGCTTCACGGTAAATCATGGGGTGGTCCTTTGCTGGCTGTTGGGGTGTTTGTCGGATTACGCCTTCGGCTAATCCGACCTACGATGCTCTTGGGGCCTTATATTCGCCGGATGATCTTCTCGCCGAACAGTCCTTCCGGGCGCACCAGCAGGAACAGCAGGGCCAGCACATACGGGAACCAGCCTTCGATGCCGCCGCCCACCATTGGGCCGAGGTAGACTTCAGCCAGTTTTTCGGACGCGCCGATGATCAGGCCACCGACGATGGCGCCTGGCACCGATGTAAAGCCGCCCAGGATCAGCACCGGCAGCGCTTTCAGGGCGATGAAGGTGAGGGCGAACTGCACCCCGTTGCGCGCACCCCACAGCAAGCCGGCCACCATGGCCACCAGGCCCGCCACGCCCCACACCACGGCCCAGATGCGCTGCAGCGGGATGCCGACCGCCAGCGCTGCCTGGTGGTCGTCGGCGACGGCGCGCAGGGCGCGGCCCACCTTGGTTTTCGAGAACAGCAAGGCCAGGCAGATCACCAGCAGCGCGCAGATGCCGGCCGCCATCAGGTCGAACTGCGAGATGTTGATGTCGAAGCGGTCCATCAAAAACTGCATTGGCACGTCTTCGATGGGCAGGTCCAGCTTGTGCACCTGCGAGCCCCACATCAGCTGCGCCAGGCCTTCGATGAAAAAGGTCAGGCCGATGGTGGCCATGAACAGCGTGATTTCCGGCTGGTTGACGAGCGGGCGCAAGACGACCCTTTCAATCGCCATGCCCAGCACGATCATGGTGAGCATCGTCAGCGGGATGGCCAGCCACAGCGACAGGCCGAACTTGTCCATGATGCCGACGCACGTGAGGGCGGCGAAAAACACCATCGCTCCCTGCGCGAAGTTGAACACACCCGAAGCCTTGTAGATCAGCACGAAGCCGATCGCCACCAGCGCGTACATGACGCCCGACAGCAGGCCGCCGATCAGCACTTCAAAGAAAAAATTGATATTCATTGCTATTCCTCGTCTAGTGCGCCACGCCGAGATAGGCGTTGATGACATCCTGGTTGCTGCGCACCTCGTCGGGCGTGCCGTCGCCGATCTTCTTGCCGTAGTCGAGCACCACCACCCTGTCCGAGATATCCATCACCACGCCCATGTCGTGTTCGATCAGCACGATGGTCGTGCCCAGCTGATCGTTGACGTCGAGGATGAAGCGGCACATGTCCTGCTTTTCTTCCACGTTCATGCCGGCCATCGGTTCGTCCAGCAGCAAAATCTCGGGTTCGGCCACCAGTGCGCGGCCCAGCTCCACCCGCTTTTGCAGACCGTAAGGCAAACGCCCCACGGGCGTCTTGCGGATGGCCTGGATTTCCAGGAAGTCGATGATCTCTTCGGCCTTCTTGCGGTGCTCGATTTCCTCGCGCCGCGCCGGTCCCCAGTACAGGGCCTGCAGCAGGAAATTCGACTTCATTTTGAGGTTCCGGCCCGTCATGATGTTGTCGAGCACCGTCATGCCCTTGAACAGGGCGATGTTCTGGAAGGTGCGCGCGATGCCGGATTTGGCGGCCGCGTAGCAATCCATGCCGCGCCGGTGTTCGCCCCGATAAATGATTTCGCCCTGCTGCGGGCGGTACACGCCATTGATCACGTTGAGCATCGAGCTCTTGCCCGCGCCGTTCGGGCCGATGATGGCGCGGATTTCATGCTGTTTCACGTCGAACGAGATGTCGGTCAGCGCTTTCACGCCGCCAAACGACAGCGAGATGTTCTTCAGGTCGAGGATCACGGGACCCGTCTTGCGGGCCGTGCCGAAATGGGCGTCGGGTTCGTTCATTTGCATCGTGCTGTGCTCCATCATGCGGCCAGGCCCTGGGGCCGATACGTTTTGCTGTCCCAGATCTGCAGGTCGGCGCTGGTCGAACCGGTACGGCCATCCTCGAATTTCACCTGGGTCTCGATGTATTGCGTTGCCTTGCCCTCGTACAGGGCGGAAATGAGCACCGCGTATTTTTCGGCGATGAATTTGCGGCGCACCTTGCGCGTGCGCGTCAGTTCGTCGTCGTCCGGGTCGAGTTCCTTGTGCAGCACCAAGAAGCGGTGTACCTGCGTGCGGTCCATCAGCGGATCGGTTGCCAGTTCCGCGTTGACTTGTTCGATGCAGTCGCGGATCAAGCCATAGGTCTCGGCGCGCGCCGCCAGGTCCGTGTAGCCGGCATAGGCGATGCCGCGCCGCTCGGACCAGTTGCCCACCGCTTCGATGTCGATGTTGATGAAGGCGCACACCTGGTCGCGCGCATGGCCGAAGGCCACCACTTCCTTGATGAAGGGGAAGAACTTGAGCTTGTTTTCGATGTAGTTGGGCGCGAAGATGGCGCCGCAATTCATCTTGCCCACGTCGGCCGCGCGGTCGATGATTTTCAGATGCCCTTCGCTGTCGAACACACCCGCGTCGCCCGTATGGAAATAGCCGTCGTTGTCGATCACTTCGGCGGTGGCGTCGGGACGCTTGAAGTAGCCGCTCATGGTGGCGGGCGACTTGACCAGTACTTCGCCATTGGCCGCCAGCTTGACTTCCACGCCCGGCGCCGGCAAGCCGACGCTGTCGAACTTGATATTGCCGTCCGGTTGCAGACACACATAGGCGCAGGTTTCGGTCGAGCCGTACAGCTGCTTGAGGTTGACGCCGATCGAGCGGTAGAAGCGGAACAGGTCGGGGCCGATGGCGGCGCCGGCCGTGTAGGCGACGCGCACGCGCGACAGTCCCAGCACGTTTTTCAAGGGGCCGTAGACGAGCAGCTCGCCCAGCTTGTAGCTGAGACGGTCCGCCAGCGAGACTGGCTTGCCATCCAAAATCTGCGCGCCGCAGCGCTTGGCCACGTCCATGAAATGGCTAAACATGTGGCGCTTGATGCTGCTTGCGTCTTCCATGCGTATCATCACGCTGGTGAGCATGTTCTCGAACACGCGCGGCGGCGCAAAGTAGCAGGTGGGGCCGATTTCGCGCATGTCGATCATCACCGTGTCACCCGATTCGGGGCAGTTGACGGTGAAGCCCGCCACCATGGCTTGCGCCAGCGAGAACAGGCAATCGCCGACCCACGCCATGGGCAGGTAGGACAGGATGTCTTCCTTGTCGGTGAGCTTGTCGAAGGCCACGCCGCCTTCGCCGGCTGCCAGCAGTGCCGTATGGCTCTGGCACACGCCTTTCGGCTTGCCCGTGGTGCCCGAGGTGTACAGGATCACGGCGGAGTCGCTGCCTTGGCCCGCTGCCACGGCGGAGTCGAAAAAGCCCGGATGCTCGCGGTCATAGGCCCGGCCCAGTGTCTGCAGGGCGGCAAATGACGTCAGCTCCGGCTGGCGGTAATGGCGCATGCCCCGTTCATCGTCATAAGCGATGTGGGCGACGTGCGGATACAGGGCCTTGAGTTCGAGCAGCTTGTCGACCTGCTCCTGGTCTTCGACGATGGCGTAGCGGATTTCCGCATCCTGCAGCACGTAGGCCATGTCGGCGGCCGGCGCGTCCTGGTACAGTGGCACGGGCACGCCACCCAGGCTTTGCGCCGCCAGCATGGCCCAGTACAGACGGGGACGGTTGTCGCCGATGATGGCCAGGTTCATGCCGCGCTGGAAGCCGATGGCGGCCAGGCCGCAGGCCAGCGCGCGCACTTCCTCGTTGACCTGGGACCAGGTCCAGGTTTGCCAGATGCCCAGGTGTTTTTCGCGAAAGGCGGGCTTGTCGGATCGTACTGTCCCGTGTTGCAATAAGCGCCGCGGAAAAGTCGGCATTGCTGCTGTGGTATTCGTTTGCACCAGTGTCTCCCTGTTGCTTGTCTCAGGCCCCACCTCGTTGGATGGCGCTCTGTGTTTTTTATGTGTCAGGCGTTTGTGCAATGATAGTAGCCTGCGTTAGTTTGCCAAGTTGTCTTTTCGGGGACATTTACCCACTTTTCGATGGTGCATCGCACAATGACCTACCCTGATATCAGCCTCAAGGATGCCGTGCGCGCGGCCCACTGGGCACAGCTGCTCGACCCCGTTCAACTGGCCCGGGTCGAAGCGGATGTGTTTGAAACCTTCGTGCCGAAAGGCGGCTTTGTCTGCCGCAAGGGCGAGCCGGTGGACAACTGGATCGGCGTCATCAGCGGCATGGTCAAGATGAATAATTTTTCCGCTTCCGGCAAGGCCATGACCTTCATCGGCGTGCCGCCCGGCAGCTGGTTCGGCGAAGGTTCATTGCTGAAGAACGAGATCCGTAAATACGACACCATGGCCCTGCGCGACACGCGCGTGGCGCGCCTGCCCGGCGCCACCTTCCACTGGCTGCTGGAAACGAGCCTGCCGTTTACGCGCTTTTTGCTGATGCAGCTCAACGAGCGCCTGGGCCAGTTCATCGGCATGGTGGAAAACGAGCGCCTGCTGGACCTGAACACGCGCGTGGCGCGCTGCCTGGCCTCGATGTTCAATTCGCATTTGTACCCGGGCGTGGAAACCCTGGTGCAGCTGTCGCAGGAGGAAATCGGCTTGTTGTCCGGTTCTTCGCGCCAGCGCGCCAACCAGGCCTTGCAGGTGCTGGAAAAAAAGGGGCTATTGCGCCTCGATTACGGCGGCATCCGCGTGCTGGACCTGGAAGGCTTGCGCCGCTACGAGGCCGATGATGCAGACTGAAATCTCCAGCCGCGCCGCAGCGCTGCGGGCTCGCCTCGAGGGTACTGCCGTCGACCATGCGCGTTTCACGGGGCCGCCCGTCGATTTCATCGACTGGACGCCTGAAGAACTGGGCGCCGTCTGGGGGGCGCTGCACCGCGCGGCGCGCTTCGGCCATGATGATGTTGCGCGGTTTAATCTGGCGCACACGCTGCTGGAACAGGTGACTGGGGCCGGACTGGCGCCGTTGCTGGCCGGCGCCATGTTCCTCGACGCGCTCGACGCGGCCGCTGATTACAACCTGGAGTGGGAGTATGTCATCGGCTGCCTGGCCTGCCTGCAGGGCGAGGCGCCGGCAGGCACGGCGGCGCAGGCGCGGCGCATTCTCGGCGAAACCTCGGGCTGGGCCGAACGGCCCTACCAGGCCTGGCTGCTGGCGCACCTTGCTGGCGGCGACGCCCCTGCGCAATTTGCGCAGCTGATGGAGGAGCGCCACGCCCGTTATCCGATGCCACTGACCTTGCAGGAATTGGCACTGCTGCCGCAGCTGGCGCAAGCGTCCCTGCTGGCGCTGGCCGGTTCGCCCCATAGCAGCTTCTGGAACCGCAACAGTATCGGCGAGGCGGATCCCGCCGCCGTGCTGGCCGACGATGCGGCGTATGTCGATTTTGCGCGGGCGATACTGGAACAGGCGGTGCGTCATATCGCCGCCATCCACGATGGCAGCGTGCCGTATGCGGCCGATGCCGCCTTTGCCACGGCAGATTCTCCCGTGCTGGCGCGCGCCGCGCGGGTGGCCGCCTACCGCGATGATGCATGGTTCCGTCCCGTGATCGCCGTCTTGCTGCCTTTGGCCTGCGTGGCGCCCGGCGCGGCAAAAAGCGCGCCGTCGCAGTCGCTGGCGATGGCATTGGGCCATGCGGTGGAAACCATCCCCACGCCGGAAAGCCTGCTGGCCCTGCGCACGGCGCTGGCGCAGGTGCGCCATGCGGGCATCCGCAAGAAGCTGGAACGCAATCTGAAACCGGCCGAACGGGCGCTGGCCGAACGGCCCGATATCGCCTGGAGGATCGGCATGCCCGGCCCCATGGGCAAGCGGCGCCAGGCCATGCTGGCGCGCCGCCTGGAAGCGGGCTACGCCAGCGAAGTGTGGTTTGGCCTGGACCAATGGCGCGCCTTGCGCGACGATGCCGATATCGAGACGGTGGCGCGCGCGCTGGTCTGGCGCACGGGCGATGGGCTGGCCTTTATGCTCGATGGCGAGGGCGCCATCGGTGCGCAGGGGCAGTCAGTGGATTTGCCTGAGCAAGGCGACATCGGCCTGTGGCATCCCCTGCACGGCAGCGGGGAGCAGCGCGCCGCCTGGCAGGCGCTGCTCGCGCGGCGGCGCGTGCGCCAGCCGCTGCGCCAGGCGTATCGTGAAATATATGCACCGCCCGGCGACGGCGGCGCCCCATTTGCCGGCTACCAGTTGTCGCTGCCTACCTTGCTGGGACTGGCCCGCCGCGAAGGCTGGCGGCTCGATTATGATGAAGGCTTGTCGCGCCAGTTCGGCGCCTGGCGCGTATTGCTGCGCCTCGGGGGACACGTCTATCCAGGCGCGGGCGGCGCCTGCACATCCAACGGGCTGGCGCCCGCGCAGATGATGCCGATGGCGCCGGTGGCGTATTCGGAAGCGTGCCGCGCGGTGGACCTCCTGGTCAGCGCCAGCGCCCTGGCGCTGCTGGAAGAAGAGCACAGCGTGCAGCGCGCAGAGCGCCTGTTTTACCTGGCCAATCTGGCGCCGGGGCCGATGGCGGGCATGCGGCGCACGGTGCTGGAACAGGTATTCGCGGAGCAGATCGAGGACGGGCGCATGGCGCTCGAAGCGCGCCACCTGATGGTCGGCAGGCATGCGATTCACCTGACCACCGGCAGGGTCACGCTGGACGGTGCCGAGGTGGCGAGCGAGGTGGCAGCGAAGGGGAGCAAGCTGGGCGCCGTGCCGTGGCTGCCGCACGATGAGGCGCTGCTGGAAAAAATCGTCGGCCTCGCCGGCCAGCTGCTCCAGCATTGAAGACGAGCCGCATCCTGATCCTGGGCTGCGTGAGTACTGCATTGCCGGCAATCGGAGTATCATGAGCGCTTCCCAGCACAGCACCTTTTCGCCGCCATGCAGACATCCGTTCACAGTAATCCCGCCTCCCGTTTGACCTTGCTGCGCGCCGCCATGCGCGCGCAGCAGATCGATGCCCTGATCGTGCCCTCGGCCGATCCGCACTTGTCCGAGTACCTGCCGGCCCGCTGGCAGGGCCGCGAATGGCTGTCGGGCTTTACGGGTTCCGTCGGTACCCTGGTCGTGACGCAGGATGTCGCCGGCGTGTGGACCGATGGCCGTTACTGGGAACAGGCGGAAGAGGAACTGGCCGGCAGCGGCATCGTCCTGAAAAAAATCCCGTCCGGCGCCAGCGTGCTGTATATCGACTGGCTGGGCGAGACCATGCAGCCGGGGCAGACGGTGGCCGTCGATGGCGCCGTGCTGGGCCTGGCCAATGCGCGTTTGCTGCAGCAGGCGCTGGGCGCGCAAGTGACCCTGCGCACGGACATCGACGTGCTGCAAGCCGTGTGGCCCGATCGCCCGGTCATGCCGGCCGCGCCCGTATATGAACATGCGCCCGCGTATCCATCGCTGTCGCGCACGCAGAAACTGGCGGCCCTGCGCGCCGGCATGGCCGCCCACGGCGCCAGCCACCACGTCATTTCCACGCTCGACGATATCGCGTATCTGTTCAACTTGCGCGGCGCCGACGTGCACTACAACCCCGTCTTCCTCGCGCATGCGCTGGTGGGACCGGAGCGCGCCACCCTGTTCGTTGCCGACGGCAAGGTGCCGATGGCCCTGCGCGCCACCCTGGAAAGCGAAGGCGTGGACGTGGCCGCGTATGACCGCACAGCCGCCGCACTGGCCGCCTTGCCGGCCGGCGCCACCTTGCTGCTCGACCCGCGCCGCATCACGTTCGGCACGCGCCAGGCCGTGGCCGATGGCGTGCGCGTGGTGGAAGCTATCAACCCGACTACCCTGGCCAAGTCGCGCAAGACGGACGGCGAAGCGGCGCACGTGCGCGCCGCCATGGAGCAGGATGGCGCCGCCCTGTGCGAATTTTTCAGCTGGCTGGACGCCACCCTGGCCGACCCGCAGCGCGCGCCGTTGACGGAAATCGGCGTCGACGAACACCTGACGGCCGCGCGCGCCCGCCGCGCCGGTTTTGTCAGCCCTAGTTTCGGCACCATCGCCGGCTTCAATGCGCATGGCGCCATCATGCATTACCACGCGCATGCGGATTCGGCCGCCACCATCGAAGGCGACGGCTTGCTGCTGATCGACTCGGGCGGCCAGTACTGGGGCGGCACCACGGACATTACCCGCGTGGTCCCCGTCGGCACCATCACGGCCGAGCACAAACGCGATTTCACCCTGGTCTTGCGCAGCATGATCGCCCTGTCGCGCGCGCAGTTCCCGCGCGGCGTGAAGTCGCCCATGCTTGACGCCATCGCCCGCGCGCCCCTGTGGGCCGAAGGCATCGACTTTGGCCACGGCACGGGCCACGGCGTGGGCTTTTTCCTCAACGTCCACGAAGGGCCGCAATCGATTTCGCAGTCCGCCATGCCGGAGCCGCAGACGGCCATGGAAGCGGGCATGATCACCTCCATTGAACCGGGCATCTACCGCCCCGGCCAGTGGGGCATCCGCATCGAGAACCTGGTACTGAACGTACTCGCAGGGACGACGCAGTTTGGCGAGTTTTTACGTTTTGAGACCTTGACCCTGTGCCCGATCGACACGCGCTGCGTGGAACGCTCGCTCTTGCGCGACGACGAGGCGGCCTGGCTGAACGACTATCACGCCACCGTGCGCGCGCGCCTGGCGCCGCTGTTGTCCGCGCCGGCCGATGCGCCTGCGCTGGCGTGGCTGGAACAGCGCACGGGAGCCATCTGATGCGCTCGACCCGCGCCACCTCCGCCATCGAGCGGCTCAAGGAACGCACCGGCCACCGCCTCTACACGATGGCGCGCACGGGCGATGAACTGTTCTTCCTCACGGAAGGCCCGGGCTTGCCGCCTTTGTGCCCGCCGCTGGAACTGGACGCCTTTGTCGCCTTCGTCAATGGCATGGGACCGCAAAAGGCGCGCCGTGTCAGCAAGCTCGACGTGGCGTTTGAAAAGCAGCTGGCCAAAAAGCCCCAGGATTAAATGCCGACCATCGACTTCCTGCGCGCCTACTGGTCGCCGGCCGAGCTGGCGACGAATGGCGTGATCCTGCTGAACCTGCTGGGCGCGCTGCTGCTGGGTTTATTGGTGGGCTACGAGCGTTCGTATCACGGGCGCGCTGCCGGCATGCGCACCTACAGCCTCGTGTGCATGGCTTCGGCCGCGCTGACGGTGCTGGGCGGGTATCCCGAGTTCTGGTACGGCGGCCATGGCGCCATCGTCGGCAGCGATCCCACGCGCGTGATCCAGGGCATCGTCACGGGCGTGGGGTTTCTCGGCGCCGGCGTCATCATGCGCGAGGGTTTCAACATCAGCGGCCTGACGACGGCCGCCTCGATCTGGGCCTCGTCCGTGATCGGCATCATGGTCGGCATCGGCTTTTATCTGTCGGCCATGGGCCTGGCCTTCCTGTGCGCGATGGCGATGATTTTTCTGTCAAAATTGGAGAACTGGCTGCCGTCGCGCCACGCGGTGGCCATCACCATGCGCTTCAAGCAAGGCTTTATTCCCCGTGAGGATGCGCTGCGGCGCATGGCCGCCAAGCGTGGCTACGACATCGCCGGCGGCTCGCTGACCATCGGCAGCAATGAAGGCATGCAGGAATGGCGCTTTGTCGCCATCGCGCATGGCAAGAACACGGGCGCCAGCCTGTCGGCCATGTCGGCCGAACTGGCCGCCTTCGAAGGCATCGCCGGCTTCCAGCTGTCGCATGCCCGCAACTGAAAAGGATGGACATGGATGCACAGGCGCAAGCGGTACTCGATTTCTGGTTTTTGCCGCCGGATAACCCTGACTATGGCCAGTCGCGCATGGAATGGTTTCGCAAGGATGACGGCTTTGATGCGCAGATACGCGAGCGTTTTGGCGCGCTGATCGATGCCGCCATCGACGGCGGCTTGCGCGACTGGGATGCGACGCCGCACGGCGCGCTGGCGCGCCTCATCGTGCTCGATCAGTTCACGCGCAATGTGTACCGCGGCACGCCGCGCGCCTTTGCCGGTGATGCACGGGCGCTGGCGCTGGCCATCGCCTTGACGCAAGCGGGACAGGACGGGCAATTGCCGCCGATGCTGCGCGCCTTTGCCTACTTGCCGTTCGAACATGCGGAAGACCTGGCCATGCAGGCGCGCGCCGTCGAGCTGTTCCAGCTGCTGTCGCAGGCGCAGCCCGGTTTTGACGGCATGCTCGACTACGCCGAGCGGCACCAGGAAGTGATCGCTCGCTTTGGCCGTTTCCCGCACCGTAACGCCATCCTGGGCCGCGCTTCCACGCCGCAAGAGGTGGAATTTCTGCGCCAGCCGGGATCGAGCTTCTAGAAAATCATCATGAATGTCACTTTGAATATCATCGGCGCCGGCCACGTGGGCCGCGTGCTGGGCCGTCTGTTCGCCGGCGTGGAAGGCGTCGCCGTGCAGGACGTGCTCACGCGCTCGATGGCCTCGGCGCAGGCGGCCGTCGCTTTCATCGGCGCCGGCACGCCCGTCGACAGCTATGCGGCCTTGCGGCATGCCGACGTCACCCTGCTGGCCGTGTCCGACGACCAGATCGGCCCGGCCTGTGCGGCGCTGGTGGCCGAAGGACGGCAAGCGGGCGCCATCGTGTTTCACTGCAGCGGCGCGCTGGCCTCGAACGTGCTGCTGGCGGCCACGCAGGCCGGCGCGTCTGTCGCCAGCGCCCACCCGATCCGCAGCTTTGCCGATCCGGCACAAGTGGCCGCCACCTTTGACGGCACGTTTTGCGGCGTCGAAGGCGACCCGCTGGCGCTGGCCTTCCTCACGCCGGCCTTGAACGCCATCGGCGCGCGCCCCGTGCCCATCGATCCGGCCGCCAAGACCCTGTATCACGCCGCCGCCGTGTTTGCCAGCAATTATCTGGTGACGGTGCTCGACGCGGCCTTGCGCGCCTACCAGGCGGCCGGCATTCCCGAGCCGGTGGCGCGCGAACTGGCGCAGCCGCTGGTGACGGAGGCGGTGGCCAATGTATTTCGCCTGGGCGCCGCGCCGGCGCTGTCCGGCCCCATCGCGCGCGGCGATTCGGCCACCGTGCAACGCCAGCAGCTGGCCGTGCAAAGCTGGGATGCCGCCACGGGCGAGCTATACCGGGCGCTGGTGGCGCCCACGCAGGATCTGGCCAGACGCAAGCGCGGGAAATGACTCAGGCGGCGTGCCCGCCGTTGCGGCCTTGCTCCTTGGCCTGGCTGGTGGCCATGAAACCCGCGCCCAGGATCAGGGGCAGGACGATGAGCAGGCGGTACTTGATCGACAGAAGACGCATGCAGACGAGGGATGGCCGGCGCAAAGGCAATCGTGATGCAAGCCAAAAGCATGCAGCAGGGCGGGTATTGGCGCAATGATAACTGGCTTTCTTGATAATTTACGCTGGCGAACGCGACAAGATAACCACGACTTACCAAATAAAAGTGCCGATTTGTCGACAAAGATGCAAATAAGCAATAAGATTTGTTGAGGGGAATCATTGCGCATCGCCCCTGTCTTGCCGCCCGTTTCAGGCGCGGGACATTACGCGCAGGGAGTGTTGTATGTTATTTTTAAAGAGTACGTCCGTCAGCAAGGCCCCTGGCATCTACGAGGTCGACATCGCCGCCAAACCACCAGGCAAGACCTTCGGCATTTTCCTCGCCACCGATCCCGACCAGCCACCATCAGCCTTGCTGGGGCAATTGAAGGTGCTCGGCTTCGAGAACACCTATAGTTCGCCCTACCTGCACAAGGATGGGGGCAAAGTGCTGGACCTGCATTTCCAGAAGGATGGCACGGATATCTTCAAGGGCTGGAAAACCGAGGAGTGCACGCACAACCTGGCGGCCATCACGGCGCTGTTCGAGGAGCATGGCATCGTTATTACGCCACGCGTGATGTCGATGGCCGAAGCCTACGCTTAATCTGCCTCAACCGCTTCAACCCGCCTCCACGCCGATGTGATACAGCGCCCATGGGCAGCTGGCGAAACGTTCGGTCAGGGGCAGGGCTGCCACGGCCGCGATGCGGTCCGCATCGTGGATCGCCCATAGCGGCCCCAGGCCGCCCAGCGCCATCGCCTGCCCGTCCAGGTGAGTGGCGACGATAAAACGCTGCGTGCGCGCCTGCGCCATGGTCAGCGCCGCCGCATAACCATCCACGGCGCGCAGCACTAGCCGTACGGCATCTTCCTCGGGCGCACCCGCCGCCTTCAAGACATCGACCAGCAACGGCCCGCGCAGGGCGTGTGTCTTGCCATCGTATTCCAGGGTGGGGTGGATGGTGCGCGCCGGCAAATTCGCCAGCGCCGCGAAGTCGAAGGCCCGCGCCCGCTCAAAACTGATCTTTTGCTTGTGCATCATCTGGTCGCGCACGGCGTCGAACGGACCCCGGTTCGGCTTGTCGATGCTGCCCGTGATGGTCAGCAAGGCAGGACCGCGCAGGCCGGCAGGCGCCGCGCGGGCGATGGCGGGCAGGGCCGCGCCAGCCATGGCGGCGGCGAGAAACTGGCGTTTGTGCATGCACTTCTCCTCTGGGCTGAAATCGCTAAAGTTCTTAAGTCTATCTTAAGTTCGCTCAACGGTGCGCATTTTACGGTTATTGTCAGTTTGGAATGTCGGCTTACATCTTGTCACAGTTCTTACGCAATGGAGAAAGACGTAGCTTTTTTCGGCTGTTATTGTGTCCTCATCGCACTTCGCTGAACTGCGAATCCAGGCACCATTCACTAATTGAGAGAGAGAACATGATGAAGAAGAAAATCCTGTTTGCAATGATCGCGTCCGTTACCGCATTCACCGGCATGAGCGCCGCCCACGCCGAAGGCGCCTATGTGGGTGCTGGCGTCACGGGCAACCGCTATAACTTCGATATTCCTGGCGCCACCAGCGCCGATAATCACAGCGGCTACAAGGCTGGCGCGAAGATCTTCGCCGGTTACGATTTCGATAAAACCTGGGCGGTCGAGGGCGGCTATGCCGATTTCGGCAGCAAGGATTACAGCTATGTCACCGGCGCCGGCAACGGTTCCGTGAAAAGCGATTCGCACGGCTACTACCTGGCCGGCAAGGCCACCATGCCCGTGACCGACAAGGTCGGCGTATTCGGCAAGCTGGGCGTGGCCAAGGTCAAGAACAGCTTGAGCGGCACGGGCCTGTCGAGCGGCATCAGCGGCAACGACAAGACAGGCGTGTACGCTTCCGTTGGCGCCCAGTACGCGATCAACGAGAAAGTTTCGCTGACGGCGGAAGTGGAACACTTCGGCAAGAGCGCCGACCAGGGCCGCAAGGCTACTGGCCTTGCTTTAGGCGCACGCTACAATTTCTAATGGTTTAGAAATGTGCTGAAAAAAAAGGCAGTTACCGCGAGGTAACTGCCTTTTTGCATTGCCGGACCGAAATTACGTGGTCAAGGGCTTGTAACGGATACGTTTTGGTTTCGCGCCTTCTTCGCCCAGGCGTTTCTTCTTGTCGGCTTCGTATTCCTGATAGTTGCCGTCAAAGAAGGTGACTTGCGAGTTGCCTTCGAACGCCAGGATGTGCGTGGCGATACGGTCGAGGAACCAGCGATCATGGGAAATGACCATGACGCTGCCGGCAAATTCCAGCAAGGCGTCTTCCAGCGCGCGCAAGGTTTCCACGTCCAGATCGTTCGACGGTTCATCGAGCAGCAGGACGTTGCCGCCCATCAAGAGGGTTTTCGCCAGGTGCAGACGGCCACGCTCACCGCCGGACAGGTTGCCCACCATTTTTTGCTGGTCCGAACCCTTGAAGTTGAAGCGGCCCAGGTAGGCGCGCGACGGCATTTCGAAGCGGCCGACCGTCAGCATGTCGGCGCCGCCGGACACGTCCTCGAACACGGACTTGTTGTCAGCGAGACTATCGCGGTTCTGGTCGACGATGGAGACGCGCGCCGTCTGGCCGATGGCCACTTCGCCGCTGTCCGGTGTTTCCTTGCCAGTGATCATCTTGAACAGGGTCGACTTACCGGCGCCGTTGGGGCCGATGATGCCGACGATGGCGCCTGGCGGCACGGTAAAGCTCAGGTTGTCGATCAGCAGGCGGTCGCCGAACGCTTTCGACACGTTCTTGAACTCGATGACGTCATTGCCCAGGCGTTCGGCCACGGGAATGAATATCTCCTGCGTTTCGTTGCGCTTCTGGTATTCGTGCTCGGACAGCTCGTTGAAACGGGCCAGGCGGGCTTTCGACTTGGCCTGGCGCGCTTTCGGGTTCTGGCGCGACCATTCCAATTCCTTTTGCAGCGCCTTCTGGCGCGCCGATTCCGTCGATTCTTCCTGCTTCAGGCGGGCTTGCTTCTGCTCCAGCCAGGTCGAGTAGTTACCCTTCCATGGAATGCCGCTGCCGCGGTCCAGTTCCAGGATCCACTCTGCCGCGTTGTCGAGGAAGTAGCGGTCATGGGTGATGGCCACCACGGTGCCGGGGAAGCGCAGCAGGAATTGTTCCAGCCAATCGACCGATTCCGCATCCAGATGGTTGGTCGGTTCGTCGAGCAGCAGCATGTCGGGTTTGGACAGCAGCAGCTTGCACAGCGCCACGCGGCGCTTTTCACCGCCGGACAGCACGCCGACCTTGGCGTCCCATGGCGGCAGGCGCAGCGCGTCGGCGGCCATTTCCAGCTGCAGATTCAGATTGCCGCCGTCGGACGTCGAAATGATCGCTTCCAGGCGTGCCTGTTCCGTGGCCAGGGCGTCGAAATCGGCGTCTTCCTCGGCATACGCGGCGTACACGGCTTCCAGCTTGGCTTGCGCCTCAAACACTTCGCCCAGGCCCGACTCCACTTCCTGGCGCACGGTTTTTTCCGGGTCCAGCTGCGGTTCCTGCGGCAGGTAGCCGATGTTCAGGCCCGGCATCGGCACGGCTTCGCCCTGGATGTCGGTGTCGATGCCTGCCATGATTTTCAGCAGGGTCGATTTGCCGGAGCCGTTCAGGCCCAGCACGCCGATCTTCGCGCCTGGGAAGAAGGACAGGGAAATATCTTTCAGAATCTGGCGCTTGGGCGGGACGATTTTGCCCACGCGATTCATGGTGTAGACGTAATTTGCCATTAGAAATCTCGGGTGATATACAAAGACGGACAGGATACGGTAAACGCCCGCTTCCGGCCAGCGCTGCGCGCTGCGGAAACGGACGCGAGGGCAAGACTAGGCGGCGCTGCGCGCGCGGCGGCTGCTCCACAGCCCCTCGGCCGCGTACAGGCCCAGCGCCGTCCAGATGACGAGGAAGCCCAGCATGCGCTCTTGGGTGAACGATTCGTGGAAGACCCACACGCCGATCAGGAGCTGGCCCGTGGGGGCGATGTATTGCAGCAAGCCCAATACGGCCAGCGGCAGGCGGCGCGCGCCGGCGGCAAACAGCAGCAGGGGAATGGCCGTGATGGGGCCGGACGCCAGCAGCAACGCGCGCGTGGCGGTGGAATCTGTATTGACGAAGCCGCTCTGGCCATGCCAGCCCAGCCACAGCATGTAGGCCAGCGCCAGAGGGAACAGAATCAATGTTTCAAACGACAGGCCTTCCAGCGCGCCCAGCGCGGCCGTCTTGCGCAGCAAGCCATAGCCGCCAAACGTGGCCGCCAGCAGCAGGGCGATCCAGGGCACTTGCCCCGCCTGCCAGGTGAGCCAGGCCACGCCGCAGGCGGCCAGGCCGATGGCCAGCCACTGCAGGCGGCGCAGGCGTTCGTGCAGCAGCAAAAAGCCCAGCATGACGTTGATCAGGGGCGTAATGAAGTAGCCGAGGCTGGCGTCGACCACGTGGCCGTTGTTGACGGCCCAGATATAGATGAACCAGTTGGCGGAGAGCAAAAACGCACTGGCGACGAAGCTGGCCACCACCCTGGGCTGCGCTTTGAGGCTGCCCAGCCAGCTCCACTGCCGGCGCACGGTCAGCACGATACCGAGGAACAAGAGCGACCAGACCATGCGGTGCGCCAGGATTTCCTGTGGCGCGATCTCGCCGATGGCGTGAAAGTACAGGGGGAACAAGCCCCAGCACAGGAAGGCGAGGGAGGCGTACAACATGCCTGGATTCATGATGGGCTTCGCTGGAGAGTAGACAGTCTGTCATTATGGCGGAAAACATCGGGGGCTGCCCGGCGCCGCTGGCGAGGCGTAGAATGGCAACAAATCAATGGCCGCAAGCCCGCGCAGCAAGGCGGAGCGGCATAAAACCACGACTTTGGGGCAGCCCGGGACCATGCAAAAATACTCTTGCTATTTGCTAATACCTATCATATTGTGCGATGCAACAAAACAAAAACGGGTGCAATCTTGACGTCGGAACATAAAAAAAGCGGCCTTGCCGGCATGACCCTGGCGGCCGTCGGCATCGTTTACGGCGATATCGGCACCAGTCCGCTGTACACCCTCAAAACGGTCTTCGACCCGGCCCACGGCCTGCTGCTCTCGCCAGAGAACCTGCTGGGCATCGTCTCGCTGATCTTCTGGGGCCTGACCCTGATCGTCTCGCTCAAGTACGTGACCCTGGTGCTGCGCGCCGACAACCGCGGCGAGGGCGGCATCATGGCTTTGATGGCGCTGGTGCTGTCGTCCGTCAGCCGCCTGTCGCGCTGGCATTTCCCGCTGATGGTGATCGGCGTCTTCGGCGCCACCCTGTTCTATGGCGACAGCGTGATCACGCCGGCCATTTCCGTGCTGTCGGCGATCGAAGGCCTGGAAGTGGCCACGCCCGCCTTCAGTCCGTATGTGGTGCCGCTGACGATGGTGGTGCTGGTGGCCCTGTACTCGGTGCAGTCGCATGGCACGGCCGGCATCGGCCGCTATTTTGCCCCCATCATGGTGCTGTGGTTTGCCGCGCTGGCCGGCATGGGCGTGGTCAACATCATCAAGTCGCCGGCCATCCTGGCCGCGCTCAATCCCCTGCACGCGGCCACTTTCCTGATGAATAACGGCTTCGTTGCCTTCGTTGCCCTGGGCGCCGTGGTGCTGGCGCTGACGGGCGCCGAGGCGCTGTACGCCGACATGGGCCACTTCGGCAAGAAGCCGATCCGCCTGGCCTGGTTCCTGATCGCCTTTCCCGCGCTGGCGCTGAACTACCTGGGCCAGGGCGGTCTGCTGCTGGCCCATCCCGAAGCCGTCACGAATCCGTTTTACCAGCAGCTGGGCGCGTGGAGCGTGTACCCGCTGGTGATTTTATCGACCATGGCCACCGTGATCGCCTCGCAGGCGACCATTTCCGGCACCTTCTCGATGACCAAGCAGGCGATCGCGCTGGGCTTCTTGCCGCGCATGCGCGTGCGCCACACGTCGGAAAGCGAAATCGGGCAGATTTACATCCCTGCCGTGAACTGGCTGCAGCTGGCCGTGGTGCTGCTCGCCGTCATCGGCTTCGGTTCTTCGGAAAACCTGGCCGCCGCCTACGGTATCGCCGTCACGGCCACGATGCTGTCGACCACCATCCTGACGTTCTTCGTCATCCGCTACCGCTGGAAGATGAACCTGGCCCTGTGCTGGGCCGCCACGGGCTTTTTCCTGATCATCGACGTCAACCTGGTGTCGGCGACTGCCCTGAAACTGTTCCATGGCGGCTGGTTCCCGCTGCTGCTGGGCTCGATTTTGTTCATCGTCATGCTGACCTGGAAGCGCGGTCGCCAGCTGGTGTTCCAGAACCTGGAAAAGCATGCGATCCCGCTCGACGATTTCCTCTCGTCGCTGTTCATCGCGCCGCCGCTGCGCGTACCGGGCACGGCTATCTTCCTGCGCGGCGAAACGGATGGCGTGCCGCATGCGCTGCTGCATAACTTGCTGCACAACAAGGTGTTGCATGAACGGGTGATCTTCCTCACCGTTTTCATGCATGAAGAGCCGTGGGTGGCGCCATCGGAGCGCGTGCGCGTGGTGGACCTGGGCCACCAGTGCTACCAGGTCAACGTGCATTACGGCTTCAAGGATGAACCGGATATTCCATCCGCGCTGGCGCAGTGCGCCCAGCAGGGACTCGATTTCGAGATGATGGAGACGTCGTTCTTCATCGCGCGCCAGACCATCATCTCGACGCCCGGTGCCGGCATGATGCCGTGGCGCGAGCACCTGTTCGTCACCATGTCGCGCAATGCGCGCACGGCGGCCGACTATTATCAGATTCCGAGCAACCGGGTAATCGAACTGGGCACGCAGGTGGAAATATAGATATTGTGTCAACGTTGCATCGAGACACATTTATTGCCCTGCTTACGTCTGCTTACAAATGGGCTACGCGAGTCCTGTTAAACTCCAGCCCGTACCGGTCCGCACCGTACGGGCTTAGCCACACACCAATATTTAAAGGGAAACCATGAAATCGGTATTTCAAATGATCGCCACCCTCGCTTGCGCCGTGGCCCTGACCGCTTGCGGCGCTGCTGCCAACACCGAGAAGCCGGTCGTGCTTGACCCGAACACGCAAGTCAAAGAATTCATTTTTCCTGACCTGGTGAAAGGCACCGGCACGGCCGCCGCCGCGGGCGATACCCTGACGGTGGTGTACACGGGCTGGCTGTATGACGCGAGCAAGCCGGACGGCAAAGGCGTGCAGTTCGATACGGTAATCCCGCCCAAAAGTTTTACGTTCGTCCTGGGTATCGGCAAAATGATTCTGGGCTGGGACCGTGGCCTGGTCGGCATGCAAGAGGGTGGCACGCGCCGCCTGCTCATTCCGTATGACCTGGGCTATGGCGTTGGCGGCACCCGTGATTCGACGGGTGCGGTGGTGATTCCGCCTTACGCTGGCCTGGTGTTCGACATCACGCTGCGAAAAGTAGAGAAAAAGTAAGCACGCGCAAGGTGCACGGACAAAGGGCGACTCCATGGAGTCGCCCTTGTTGCTTTTGCGGTGGAGTCAGGCGGGCGCCAGTTCCTGGAAGTAATACGTGGCGCCGCCCAGATTGGCTGGCGCGTCATATTGCAGCACCTGCGTGCGGCGCAGCGCCACCGGTGCGCTGAAGGCGGGCCCGTCGTAGACGAAGGTGTGGAATTCGCCGTTTTCACCGCAGGCGTCGACGCCGGGCGGCAGGTCGGCAAGGAAGGACGCATCGAACTCGCGCCCGCAAAATGCGCGCGGCAGGTGCTGGCCATTGATGCACACGACGATGGCCTTGAAGCCGGCGGCGAGAAATTCGTCGACCAGCGCGCGGCGGTCCCCGCCCCACAGGGGCAGGTGCGCCGTCAGGCCGGCGGCCGCACAGACTTTTTCTTCCCAGTCGCGGTGCGGCTGCAAGTCGATGTCGCCAAACAGCGCATGATCGATGCCCTCGGCCTTGGCCGCGCGCAGCATGGCGATGAATTGTTCCTCGTAGCTGGCCCAGCTGGCGTGATAGCGCTGCAGGCGTGCGCCCAGGCTGGCCGCCTGCGCCTCAAGCAGCTCGGGCGGCACGCCGTGCGAGCGCGACTTGCGGCCGTCTTCATCCATGGCCGTGATCAACAGGGGAACGGCCATGCCGGCGTTGCGCGCGCGCCACAGGGCCAGGCAGGAATCCTTGCCGCCGCTCCAGGAAATCAGGGCCGTCGTCATGCGGGTTGCTCCACCGCGCGCAGCATGTCGACGTGCTCAATGCCGTCTTCGTCGTACGGTGCGCTGACGGTGACAAAGCCGAAGGATTGATAGAAGCGTTCGAGGTACTGCTGCGCGCCGATGCGGATGGCGTGGCCGGGGTGCTGGCGTTCGGCGCGCGCGATGCCCTCAAGCAATAGCTGCTTGCCGGCGCCCGTGGTGCGCGCCTCGGGCGCCGTCAGCACGCGGCCCAGCGACATTTCCACATACTTGGCGCCCGGTGCCAGCACGCGCAGGTAGGCGGCCAGCCGGCGCTGGCCATCGACCGTTTGCCAGCCCAGCAAATGCATGGCTTGCTGGTCATGGCCGTCCAGGTCCGGATAAATGCACTGCTGTTCGATGACGAACACGCGCTGGCGCAAGGCCAGCACCTGGTACAAATCGTGGGGGCCGAGTTCGTCGAACGTATTCCATTGCCAGCTGATCATGGGTCATCCTTGATTGAGAGTGGCCATGATTTTACCGGCTTCAGACCGCTGGCGCGGGATAGCGCTGCGCATACCACTGCTTCAGGTGCTCGATGCAGCGCGTCACGCGGGGCGCCACCAGCTGGCGCGACGGATAGATGGCGAACAGCGCCAGGCTGGGGCGCTCCACTTCCGGGAACAGCTCGACCAGGGCGCCGCTGGCCAGTTCCTCGCGGCAGACGAAGGTGGGCAGGATGCCGATGCCCAGGCCGCGCAGGATCAGGCTGCGCATGAACAGGGTGTTGTTCGTGCGCACCCAGTTCGGCACTTCGATGTCGCTGTGCGGTCCCGCATGGCGCAGCGGCCAGCGGCTGCCGAACAAGGCGTGGCTGTAGATGAAGCAGCGCTGGCGCGTCAGGTCCGTGGCTTCCCGCAAGGGGCCGTGGCGTTCCAGGTAGGCCGGCGCGCAGCAGATGTGCAGGCGGTAGTCGTGGATGTGGCGCGCCACGTAGCTCGAATCGGTGAGCGCGGTGGTGACGCGAAAGCCCAGGTCGTAGTTGGCCGCCGCCAGGTCCACGTATTCATCCTTCAGGTCGACATCCAGGCGCAAGGCCGGCCAGTCGGCCATGAAATCGGCCAGGCCTTCGGCCAGTTCGCCCACGCCCAAGGTCAGCGGCGCGTTGATGCGCAGGCGGCCCGTCACGTGCGCCGTCGAGTGCGCCACCATGTCTTCCGCCTGCGCCAGTTCGTCGAGCAGCTTGCGGCAGTGCTCGAGGTAGGCGGCGCCCGTTTCCGTCAGGGCCAGCTGGCGCGTGGTGCGCGTCATCAGGCGCCCGCCCAGTTCCTGCTCCAGTTGGCCGATGCGCCGGCTCACATAGGAGGCCGACAGGTCCAGTTCATCGGCGGCGCGGCGAAAGCTGCCCAGCTCGGCCACGCGGCGAAACAGCTGCATCGCCTGCAATTTGTCCATTTCATTCCTATTCGGCGCTTCTATTCGGTCTTATTTTGCATCAGTGCTGTGCATTATTCATCATTTTTCCGTATTTTGATTCGGAATATGCTGGTGACCTCTCTACAGAAAGGCCACACCATGAAAAAATTACTGATCAGCAGCCTGTTGCTCGCCGCCTTTTCCACCGCCCAGGCGGCCGAGGTCCTCGTCGTGCTGTCGGACGCCAATCACCTTGACCTGCGCGACGGCAAGGTCTTCCCGACGGGCTTTTATCTGAATGAATTGATGCAGCCCGTGAAAAAGCTGCTCGACGCGGGCCACACGGTGACGTTTGCCACGCCGCAGGGCCAGGCGCCCACGCTGGACGCCAGCTCGGATACGGTCGACTACTTTGGCGGCGACGCCACCGCACACGCGGCGCACAAGGCGCTGCTGGACCAGCTGGCGCTGACGGTGCCGGGCCGCTCGCCCGTGATCAGCCTGAAGCGCGTGGAGCAGATCGGCTATGGCCACTACGCGGCCGTGCTGGTGCCGGGCGGCCACGCGCCGATGCAGGATCTGTTGAAGGATGCCAGCCTGGGCGCCTTGCTGCGCCAGTTCCACGCGGACGGCAAGCCGACGGCGCTGCTGTGCCATGGCCCCATCGCTTTGCTGTCGGCCTTGCCGCAGGCGGCAGCGTTTGCGGCCGCGCTGGAAGCGGGCCGCACGCCGCCCACCCCGGCGCACTGGATCTACAGCGGCTACCGCATGACGGTGATCAGCAATCAGGAAGAGCTGGCGGCGCAGGGCGCGCTGCAGGGCGGAACGATGAAGTTCTATCCGCAGTCGGGCTTGCAGGCGGCCGGCGCGCAGTATGTGCAGAACCAGGCGCCGTGGAGCAGCAACGTGGTGGTCGACCGCGAACTGATCACGGGACAGAATCCCGCCTCGGCGCCGGCCCTGGCGGACAAGCTGCTGCAGGCGCTGCGCTAAAAAAAATATCCCCGACGGCGCCTGATGGCGCGGCCGGGGATGGATGGACAATCGCGTCAGTGATGCATTAAACGATGGTCAAGGTCACGTCGATGTTGCCGCGCGTGGCGTTCGAGTACGGGCAGACGATGTGGGCGGCGGCGACCAGCGCTTCGGCGGCGGCGCGTTCCATGCCTGGCAGCGAGATTTTCAGTTCCACTTCGATGCCGAAGCCCGTGTCGATGGCGCCGATACCGACGTTGCCTTCGATCGACAGATCCGCTGGCACGGCGATCTTGTCGCGGCCGCCGACGAATTTCATGGCGCCGATGAAGCAGGCCGAGTAGCCGGCGGCAAACAGTTGTTCCGGATTGGTGCCGACGGCGCCATTGCCGCCCAGTTCTTTTGGCGTGGTCAGCTTGACGTCCAGCACATTGTCGGACGATACGGCACGGCCTTCGCGGCCTCCGGTGGCGGTAGCTTGAGCGCGGTACAGGACTTGTTTGATCGACATGATGGTTTTCCTCGGTGAGTTAAATAGTTAACGACTAAATAGTGTGCTACTTGTTTCGTGGGCTGTCGCCCCAGGATCCCCGTCTGCAGAAGCACTTGCCGGCGTCCATGTACACAATATATATCGCGCACTATTTAATTGCAAGCGATTTTATTTCGGGGTGGTGCGGATTGATGCTTTATTTTGATGCCTTTGTCGCCACTACCGGGCTTCCATCGCATAATGGCCACCGCCGGTGGGGCCGATGGTTATGCTTGGCTCCACTTCACACCCCAAGGAAAAATCATGACTAGCCTCTTCTTTATCCTGCGCATCACCGTGGCCACGATGGTCGCCTACATCATCGCCACGGCGATCCTGGTCGAGAATTTCTTGCGCTATATCTTCGGGCACACGGAAGGCTTCTTTGTCATCGTTGGCGCGCTGCTGGCCAGCGCCGTCATCACGAATGCGTTTTCGCACGTGCGGCGCGTGCGCCTGATCGCCGGCACCGTCAACGCCGGCACCCTGTCGAGCCGCCAGCGGCGCCAGATCGAGATTCCGTTCGAGGCGGGTGAGGCGTTCGACATGATCGACGCGGCCATCCGCGAACTGCCGGGCAGCGAAGTGGTCGAAAGCGCGCGTGACAGCCTGCAGGTGCAGGCTAGAGTGCGCCGCGCGGCGCCCTATACGCACACGGGCTTGCCGCGCATGCGCCTGCTGGGCTTCCTTGAGCCGCGGCCGAACCAGATCCTCGCCACCGTCACGCCGAATGGCGAAGCGGGCAGCGTGACCCTGATCTGCGAACCGGCGCGCAACGCGTGGACGGACTGGTTCCTCGTCGACCATGGCAGCAACCTGGAAAACGCGGAAGCGGTGACGCGGGCGATGACGCGCCGCGTGGCGCAGCGCCGGCGCGGTGAGCAGGCCGAGGCGCGCCAGACGGTGACGGAAAAGGAACTCACGGTGGCCAAGCTGAGCCTGCTGCATGCGCAGGTGGAACCGCACTTCCTGTACAACACCCTGGCCAGCGCGCAGCTGCTCACGCGCAGCGACCCCGTGCGCGCCGACGAGATGCTGGGCAACCTGATTTTGTACCTGCGCCACTCGCTGCCGCGCACGGAGCAAGCCATGTCGACCCTGGGCACGGAGCTGGAGCGGGCGCGCGCCTACCTCGACATCCTGAAAATCCGCATGGGCGGGCGCCTGAACCTGCAGATCGAAGTGCCGCAATACCTGCGCCAGGCGGAGCTGCCGCCGATGATGTTGCAAACCCTGGTGGAAAACGCCATCAAGCATGGCCTGGAGCCGAAAAGCGGCGGCGGCACCATCTGGATCATGGCGCGCAGCGGCAATGGCACGGTGATCGTCACGGTGGCCGACGACGGCAAGGGGTTCAGCGACGACGGCGCCGGCACGGGCATCGGCCTGCGCAATGTGCGCGAACGCCTGCGCCTGACTTACGGCAATACCGCCGCGTTTGCCATCGTCGCCAATTTCCCCGATGGCGTGACGGCCACCATCACGGTGCCCGACAGTACGGCGCAAGGAGTGTCCCATGCATCAGCCTGAGATGACTTGCGTCATCGCCGAAGATGAAACCCTGCTGCGCGATGCGCTGGTGGCCCTGCTGGCCGAGGAGTGGCCCTGCTTGCGCATCGTCGCCGCCTGCGACGACGGCGGCACGGCGCTCGAGGCCATCGCCACGCACAAGCCCGACGTCGCCTTCCTCGACATCCGCATGCCGGGCCTGACGGGGCTGGAAGTGGCGGCCGGCGTGCTCGACGCGAGTCCCGCCACGCAGGTGGTGTTCGTCACGGCCTACGACCAGTACGCGATCGACGCCTTCGACAAGGGCGCCGTCGATTATCTGTTGAAACCGATCGGACGCGAGCGCCTGCAGGCGACCTTGCAGCGCGTGCAGGCGCGGGCCGGCAAGACCCGTGCGGGCGACGGCGCGCTGGCCGGCCTGCTGCAGCAATTGAGCAGTGCTTTGCCGGCGGCCGCCAAGTCGCCGCCGCTGGTGTGGCTGACGGCCAGCAGCGGCAAGGATACGCGGTTGATCATGGTGGAAGACATCGCCTATTTTCAGTCCGACACCAAGTACACGGCCGTCATGACGGCCGAGGGCGAGGCGCTGCTGCGCAAGCCGATCCGCGAACTGCTCGACGTGCTCGATCCGGCCATCTTCAAGCAGATCCACCGCTCCACCATCGTCAACATGAAGATGGTGGCGTCGGTCACGCGCGACGAGGTGGGCCGCGGCGCCTTGCGCCTGAAGACGCGGCCGGAAACCCTGGCCGTGAGCCAGCCGTTCATGGCCTTGTTCCGGAATATGTAACGCCGGGGTCAGACCCCCGTATGCGTTGGCGCCAAGTTGTGCGTTAGCGGTGTTGAGGGTCTGACCCCAGAATTACTCCGCCGTCTCAAAACCTTCCAGCACATTGACGACATTGATGCCGATTTCCTTCACCGCATAGCCGCCTTCGAGGATGAAGGCGGTGGGCAAATTCAAATGCGCGAGGCGCTCGCCCACGCGCAGGTAGTCGCCGCTTTGCAAGGCGAAGTGCGACAGCGGGTCGCCAGCGAAAGTATCCACACCGAGCGAGACCACCAGCGCGTCGGGCGCATACATCTTGATGCGCAGGCAGGCCGTTTCCAGCGCGGCGAACCAGCTGGCCGTGGTGCTGCCGGCCGGCAGCGGCAGGTTGACGTTGTAGCCGAGCCCCGCGCCGCTGCCCGTCTCGTCGGCGTGGCCCAGATAAAACGGATACTCATTGCGCGGGTCGGCGTGGAGGGAGGCGAACAGCACGTCGTCGCGCTGGTAAAAGATGCTTTGCGTGCCGTTGCCGTGGTGGTAATCGATATCGAGGATGGCGACCTTGCGGGCACCGTCGTCGAGCAGATGCTGCGCGGCCAGGGCCGCGTTATTGAGAAAACAGTAGCCGCCAAAAAAGTCGCTGCCCGCGTGGTGGCCCGGCGGGCGCGTCAGGGCGAACGTGGCCCGCTCGCCCAGGCGCAGTGCGTGGGCCGCGTTGACGGCGCAGTCGGCGCCCGTCTTGGCCGCCGTCCACGTGCCGGCCGTCAGCGGCGTGCCGTTGTCCATCGAGTACAGGCCCAGCTTGGCCGTGAAGTCGTCCGGTTCGATGTCGCTGCGCAAGGTGCGCACGGGCCACACGGATGGCAAGGCGTCCTTGCCCGCGTTGTCGGGGTCGAGCGCCAGCCAGTCGTGCCAGGCGTGGCGCAAAAAATGCAGGTAACGGGGCGTGTGGATGCGCTCGAGCGAGGTCAGCGGCACGCCGTGGGGCGTGACGATGCGGCCCAGGTTGCGCCGTCCCAGCTCGGCCACCACCATGTCGGCCCGTTCCGGTGCCTCGAAGCACGGCACCATGGCGCCGCGAAACCATTCGAAACGGCCCCGATGCTGGCCGTGCAATTCATTGTAGAAGGTCAGCATGGGGCGCCTGGCAGGAAGTCAGGCAGGATCAGGTGTGCGAGCACAGGGTGCTGGCGCGGTAGGCGGCGACGAAATCGTCGAAGCTGCCGGCTGGCGCCGCTTCCATGGCGCGCTGCTCGGCCAGCGAGCTGGCGGCCATTTCGTCGAAATACGCGCTTTGTTCCGATGTTGGCGGATGCGCGCGGAAAAACGCCGCATGGCGTTCGCTTTGCCGCAGGCCGAAGGCGGCAAACGAGCCGCCATTGGCGCGCAGCTCGGCCAAGACGTTGGCCGATGGCGTCGCATCGGGGTCGGCCAGTTTGACGGCTTGCGCCGCCAGGCTGTCCGCGTGCTGCGTGCCGCCATGGCGAGAGTCGAGCAGGGCCGCCACGGGGGCGATGCGTGCCAGCAATTCCTCGCCCCAGGCCTGCAAGCTGATTTCCTCGCCATCGCGGCGCAGGGTCAGGCCCGGCTTGCGGCCTTCCTTGACGGTGCGCGCAAAATTGTTTGTGTAGCAGGCGCTTTGCTCGGCCGAGATGGGACCGCTGTCGTCGAGCGCGCAGAACAGCAAAAAGGCGTCGAGGAAGCGGCCCGTTTCCAGGCTGATGCCGACCGGTTCGAACGGATCGACATCCATGCAGCGCACTTCGATGTATTGCACGCCGCGCAGGCACAGGGCCTGGATCGGGCGCTCGCCCGTGCGGATCACGCGTTTCGGGCGGATGGTCGAATAGTATTCATTTTCGATCTGCAGCACGTTGGTGGACAGCTGAATCCACTCGCCATCTTTTTTGGTTCCCAGCGCTTCGTACGGCGGATACGGGTCGTTGACGGCGTGCGTGAGCGCGTTGACGTAGTCTTCCAGGCTGTTTTCGTGCGGGCGCAGGCCGGACTGGGCATCGTTCTGGTAGCCGAGGTCGCTCATGCGCAGGCTGGTGGCGTAGGGCAGGAACAGAGTGTCGTCAGACAAGGTCTCGAGCTTGTGCGCGCGGCCGCGCAGGAAACCGGCGGACAGGGCCGGCGACGCGCCGAACAGATACATCAGGAGCCAGCTGTAGCGGCGGAAATTGCGGATCGTCGCCAGATAGCTTTCCGACTGCACGTCTTTCGGCGTGGCCACCGCCTGCGTGGGGCTGGCGCTGGTGTCCGGGTTGCTGGCCAGCACTTGCCACAGCTGTTCGTCCAGCGAGTAGTTGTAATGGATGCCGGCGATGCATTGCATGGCTTTGCCGTAGCGCAAGGCCAGGCCGCGCCGGTAGACATGCTTGAGCATGCCCATGTTCGACGTGCCGTAGTTGGCGATCTCGATGTCCGCTTCGGGCGGCAGCTGGCACGGCATCGACTGGCTCCACAGCAACTCGTCGCCGAGGCGGCTGTAGGCATGGCGGTGTACGGTGTCGAGCTTGTCGAGCGTGACGCCGATGTCGGCTTCGGCCGGGGTGATGAATTCGAGCAGCGCTTCGGCGTAGTCGGTGGTGATTTCAGGGTGCGTCAGCGCCGAGCCCAGGGCTACCGGGTGGGGCGTGGAAGCCAGATGGCCGGCGTGGTCGACGCGCAGGGTTTCACGCTCGATGCCGCGCAAGCCGCCCAGCAGCGCGCGGTTGGCATCTTCGGTCAGCAATGCCAGGCGGCGAGTCAACAGGTTGGGCAATTTGAGCTTCCTTTCTTGTGCAGCATATAAATAATTTGTGCTGAGATTAACCGAATTTTGGCAAATGCGTCGGCGCCGGCCCAAAAAACGCCGCGTCGCCAGCGTCCGTCCCGGGCAACGGGGACGGCGCTTCGGTCAGGAATTCGCTTGATAGTTTAACAAACTGCGGGGGGATCTGGCGCGCTGCCGGGTCAAGCTTTGCGCAGGTGGCAGCCGTCAGCCCAGGCGGGCGCCGCTGACTCTTTCGATGCCGGCCAGGTCGCGCCAGCTTTGCACTTTGTTGTAGCCGGCGTCGGCCAGCAAGCCGCGCACGGATGCGGCCTGGTCATAGCCGTGTTCCATCAGCAGCCAGGCGCCCGTCGCCAAATGGCGTGCGGCGCCGGAGACGATGCTGCGCAGGGCCGACAGGCCGTCCGCATGGTCGGTCAGCGCGCCGGCCGGCTCGAAGCGCAAATCGCCTTCGGCCAGGTGGCGGTCGCCGCTGGCGATATAGGGGGGATTGGAGACGATCAGGTCGAACTTTTCCGTGCCCAGCGCTTCGAACCAGTCGCTGGCCATGAAGGTGATGTTGACGCCGTTGGCGCTGGCGTTGCGGCGCGCCACGGCCAGCGCCGTACTGCTGACGTCCAGGGCCGTGACGACGGCGTCAGGGCGCGTATGCGCCAGCGCAACGGCGATGGCGCCGCTGCCCGTGCCCATGTCGAGCACCCGCCCGCCCGGTGGCAATCGCTCAAGCGCCAGTTCGACCAGCACTTCCGTGTCGGGGCGGGGGATCAGCACGGCGTCGTTCACTTCGAACGGCAGGCCGAAAAATTCGCGCTGGCCGACGATGTAGGCGATCGGCTCGCCCTGCAGGCGGCGCGCCAGCAAGCCGGATAAACGTTCGGCTTCAGCGGGAGTGAGTACGCGCTCCGATTGCGTGATCAGGCTCACGCGCGACAGGCCCAGCGCGTGGCCCAGCAGGATGCGGTTGTCGAGCGGATCGAGCAGTGGACGGATTTGCAGGGCGCCGACAGTGCTGCCGGCGGGAATCAAGGTTTCTGTCATGGTGCTTTCAATTATTTCTGACGGCGCAGCAAGGTCCACAGCATGGCGATGGCGAAGATGGCGAACCAGGCGAATGCCCATTGCGGGATCGACAGGCCGAAGAACGGTTCGCCAGCGCTTTCGCAGGCGCCATACGATTCAAACATGAAGGGCATGAGTTCGGCCGTGAAGACCTTGTTCAGCGCCGTTTCCACCGGGTCGATGCCGCACGAGAAGCCGGGGTTGGCCAGCACGTACAAATGCTTGGCGCCCACGCCCAGGCCGCCCAGGGCCGCCAGCAAGCCGATGCCAGCGCCGATTTTCGGTTTGTTTGCCGCCGCGCCGGCCAGGCAGGCAATGCCGATGGCGAGGAACAGGTAGCGCTGGATCACGCACAGCGGGCACGGCGCCATGTTCATGGCATGCTGCAAATACATGGCCACGCCCAGCATCAGGAAACACAGGGCGGCGATCAACAGGAGGACGGTGCGTGAATTTTTCATGGGCGACACGGTGAGGTGGATGGAATCGAGCTGGTCATTTTCGCACAAGGCTGGATTTTTATTGCTTAGCCGCTACTTAAAGCTGTCGGCTTACGCGCTGCGGGCCAAGCCGACCTACCACTGCGGCATAGGTCGGCGTAGGTCGGCTTAGCGCAGCGTAAGCCGACGCAACGGCGTCAGCATTTAGTCGCCCAGCGCCGCCAGCAACTCCGCCTGGTGCTCAGCCGCCAAGGCATTCGTCAAATCCGTCAAATCCCCATCCATGATGAAGTCGAGCTTATATAAGGTCAGATTGATGCGGTGGTCCGTCAGCCGGCCTTGCGGGAAATTGTAAGTACGGATGCGCTCGCTGCGGTCGCCCGAGCCGATCAGGCTCTTGCGGGTGGCCGCTTCCTTCGACTGCTGTTCGCGCAGCTGCACGTCCTTGATGCGCGCGGCCAGCACTTTCATCGCCTGCGCCTTGTTCTTGTGCTGGCTGCGGTCATCCTGGCATTCCACGACGATGCCGGTCGGCAAGTGGGTGATGCGCACGGCCGAATCCGTCTTGTTGATGTGCTGTCCACCGGCGCCCGAGGCGCGGTAGGTGTCGATGCGCAAGTCGGCCGGGTTGATGTTGACGTCTTCCACCTCGTCCGCTTCCGGCATCACGGCCACCGTGCAGGCGGACGTGTGGATGCGGCCCTGCGTTTCCGTGGCCGGCACGCGCTGCACGCGGTGGCCGCCCGACTCGAATTTCAGTTTCGAATACGCGCCATTGCCCACCACGCGCACGATCACTTCGCGGTAGCCGCCCAGGTCGGAATCGGACGAGGACACGAGTTCCACCTGCCAGCGGTTGCGCTCGGCAAAACGCGTGTACATGCGCAGCAGGTCGCCGGCGAACAGGGCCGATTCATCGCCGCCCGTGCCGGCGCGAATTTCCAGGAAGATATTGCGTTCGTCATTGACGTCCTTCGGCAGCAGCATGGTCTGCAATTCGCGTTCGAGGCGCGCCATGGTGGCCTTGGCCGCTTCGATTTCTTCCTGGGCGAATTCCTTCATGTCGGGATCGCCCAGCATCTCTTGCGCCGTCGTAATATCATTGCCCGCTTCCTGGTAGGAACGGTACAGGGCCACCAGCGGGCCCAGTTCGGCGTGCTCGCGCGTCATCTTGCGGTAGCTGTCCATGTTCGACGTGGCGTCCGGATGCATCAGCAGTTCGTCGAGTTCGACCAGGCGGTTCGCCAGTTGATCGAGTTTGGCCAGCATGGATGGTTTCATAGCGATTCGCGGTAAAAGAGTGTGGGGATGAAGCAGGCCCGGCAGGCGGGCAGGGGGTGGCCGCGCGGGCGGCCAGCGGGGCTGCGCTAACGGCGGGGGCGGAACAGTTTCGGCAGCAGGGTGACGAGCTGCTTGCGCTCGTCGCCTTGCGCGTGGTGCAGCGCCTGCTGCGGACCGTGCAGGAACTTGGCCGTCAAGCCTTTTGACAGCGCTTCCAGGACGGCGTCGATATCGGCGCCCTTGGCCAGCATTTTGCGCGCCCGTTCCACTTCCATCAGGCGCAGCGCTTCGCTGTTTTCATGCAAATGCTGGATGACGGGCACCATGGCGCGGTCGTCGACCCAGCTCATGAACGATTGCACGCGCGTCTCGATGATGGATTCGGCTTGCGCCACGGCCGCTTGCCGGCTTTCCAGGCCCGTCTGCACGACCTTGCCCAGGTCGTCGACCGTGTACAGGAAGACGTCGTTCAAACGGCCCACTTCCGCTTCGATGTCGCGCGGCACGGCCA